>CAXTNQ010000032.1:0-18310 GCA_964245745.1 uncultured Jatrophihabitantaceae bacterium | reverse complement strand
GACGTCCACCGGGGTGTGCGAGACGACGTCCGCGGTGCTGTAGCCGGACGGCACCACGCGGGCCGGCGCGACCGGGACGGCGGTGGCCTGCGACGTCGTCAGGCCGGCCAGGCCGACGCCGGCGGCCACGAACAATGCCGCTGCCGTGAACAAGGCGAAGGGAGGACGGTGGTGGTCGACGCGCTGCGCCGGCGGGCCGAAGCCGGGCCCACCGTATGCGGGGAAGACCGGGACACCGGACGGGTCGAGCCCGACCGCCACCTCGGGCACCGCCGTCGGCGGGAGGTCGGTCGTCGTGGGCAGGGCCCGCAACCGATCCCGCAGGGCGTTCGGCAACGTCGGCAAGGCGGCACCGCGCAGCATGAAGACGGCCTCTCGCTGCACCGCGACCGCCCGAGCGCAGTCCGCACACTCGTCGAGATGCCGGCGCGCGCGATCGCAGGCCACCGGGCGCAGCGCCCCGTCGGCGTAGGCGACGACGGCCTCGTCCGACAGGTGCTGGCTAGGCAGGCTCATGAGGCCGGCTCGGGTACCGCTCGCGGGTATTCCGGCTCCACGGGACGGACGCCGGGGGCCCGGTGGGCCAAGGCCTCCCTCAGGAGCACGCGTCCCCGGTGGATGCGGGAGCGGACGGTGCCGACCTTGATGCCCAAGGTGGCCGCGATCTCCTCGTAGGACAGCTCTTCGAGGTCGCACAGTACGACGGCCGCGCGGAAGTCGGCGGGCAGCGCATCGAGCGCCTGCTGGATCTCCGGATCGAGGTGGGTCTCGTGGTAGGCCTGCTCGGGACCGGCCGCCGCGGACGCCAGCCGGTCTCCGGCGTCGTCGGGCAACGCGTCGAAGCGGATCCGCTGCCGGCGGCGGGCCATGTCCAGGAACAGGTTGGTGGTGATGCGGTGCAGCCAGCCCTCGAACGTCCCCGGCTGATAGTCCGCGAGTGAGCGGAACACCCGCACGAAGGTTTCCTGCGTCAGGTCCTCGGCGTCCGCCCGGTTGCCGGACAGCCGGTAGGCCAGTCGGTACACGCGGTCGGCGTGCTCGCGCACCACCTCATCCCAGGTGGGCGGCGTCCAGCGCCCCTCGGGGGCCTGGCCAGCCACCCCTGGTCGCTCTACAGCCGTCATGGACCTATGCCACCTCACTCGTCGTGCGCACGACACAACGCCTCAGCGCGCCCTCACGTTCCCCCGAACATCCTGGGGGTCCTCGAGCCACGCCTGTGTATCGACTGTGTACAGCCTGTGACTGGTCCCGGCTGCGGCGCGGTTAGAGATGGCCCACACGACCCTTACCCTGGCCGCCGTGCATCGCTCCACCCCCGAGACGGAGACCCTGGCCCGCGCCCTGGCCGACTACTGCCTGGATCGGTTGCGAGTTCCCGCACCCCTCGATCGTCCGCAGTCTCCCGATGCCCTAGAGGCGGCCGCTGGTCCGACCGTGACCCCGGAGGGGCTGGGCGGTCCGGAGGCGCTGCGCCTGTGGGCCGAAGTCCTGGGGCCTGCCTGCCTGTCGGTCGACCATCCGCGCTATCTGTCGTTCATCCCGAGCGCGCCGACCAAGGCGGCCGCCGCATTCGACATGCTGGTCGGCGCGTCCAGCGTCTACGCGGGCTCGTGGCTCGAAGGGGCCGGCGCGGTCTACGCGGAAAACCAGGCGCTGCGCTGGATCGCCGACCTCGCCGGCCTGCCGCCGGAGGCGGGCGGGGCGTTCGTCCAGGGCGGCACGATCGGCAATTTGTCCGCCCTGGTGGCCGCGCGTGAGGCCGCCCTGCAACGCCGGGCGCGCCCGGACCGGTGGGCGGTGTGCACCACCGACGAAACGCACTCGTCGATCAAGCACGCGCTGCGCGTGGTCATGGACGTCGACGTGATCGAGGTCCCGGGCGACGAACAGGGCCGCATGCTGGGCGGCACCCTGCGCTCGGTCGTCGAGGCGTTGCCAGCCGAGGCGCGCGAGCGCATCTTCGCCGTGGTCGCCACCGCGGGCACCACCAACCTCGGCATCGTCGACGACATCGCCGGGATCGCCGAGGTGGCCGCCGAACACGGGTGGTGGCTGCACGTCGACGGGGCATACGGCGGCGCCGCGCTCGCCGCACCGAGCGTCCGGGCGCTGTTCGCGGGCATCGAGCACGCCGACTCGTTCATCGTGGACCCGCACAAGTGGCTGTTCGCCCCGTTCGACAGCTGCGCCCTCGTCTACCGTGACCCCCGGCTCGGTCGCGCCGCGCACACCCAGTACGCCGGTTACCTCGACCCGGTGACCGTCGACGGCGAATGGAACCCGTCCGACTTCGCCATCCAACTCAGCCGCCGGGCGCGCGGCCTGCCGTTCTGGTTTTCCCTGGCGGTCAACGGCACCGACGCATATCGGGACGCGGTCGAACGCACGCTCGAGGTGGCTCGCGCCGGCGTCGAGCTGATCCGGGCCGCGCCGCACGTCCGGCTACTGATGGATCCCGATCTCAGCGTGCTGATCTTCGAGCGGATCGGCTGGACCGCCGATGACTACGCCACGTGGAGCGCCCAGCTCCTCAACGAGCAGGTGGCGTTCGTGACGCCGACACGTCACCACGGCCAGCCGTGCACCCGCTTCGCGATCGTCAGCCCGCAGACCACCGAGGACGACCTCGCGTTGATCATCGACTCGATGCGTTGAGGTCGTAAGGTCTCGGCCATGGTCGAACCCATGATCGGCCCGGCGAGCCTGGGATACGTCGAAGCCTGGTTGGACGAGGACGAGCCGCTCGGTGACGCCCGGGCCCACGCCAAGGAGATGGGCAGTTGCCCACCGATCGGGCCGGGCGGTGGAGCGACGCTGCGCTTCCTGGCGGCCGCCGTAGGCGCGCGCGCCGTGGTCGAGGTCGGGACGGGCGCCGGCACGTCGGGCCTGTGGTTGTTGCGAGGCATGCGTCCGGACGGCGTGCTTACGACCGTCGACATCGAGGGCGAGCACCAGCGCGTCGCGCGCGAAACCTACGTCGCCGCCGGCATCGCGCCCAACCGGTTCCGGTTGATCAACGGTGCCGCGACGGACGTCCTCCCCCGGCTGACCGACGGCGCTTACGACCTGGTGTTCGTCGACGCCGACAAGACCGGCTATGTCGACTACCTCCACCAGGCGCTGCGGTTGCTCCGTCCGGGCGGCATCGTGGCCTTCGACAACGCCCTGCGCGGCGACAAGGTGGCTGACCCCGCGGCGCGCGACGCGGCCACCATCACCACGCGCGAGGTGCTGCGCGAGGTCCGCGACGACCCGCGACTGATCCCGGCGCTGCTGCCCGTCGGGGACGGGCTGCTGGCCGCGGTCAAGACCAGCTGAGGACAGTCACCCGAAGGACCACCGCATCACCGCTTCGCGGCGGGGCGGTCCGTCGCCCGGCACCGGCTGGACGTGTCCGGTCGCCGCGAATCCCGCCGCCCGATACGCCCGCTGCGCCGCCTCGTTGTCGGTAACGACCTCCAGCACCAACGCGGTGGCTCCGTCGGCACGCGCCCATCCGGCCACCGCTCGGCAGAGCCGCCCGGCGATGCCGCGACTGCGGTAGGCCGGAGCCACCCACATGGCGACGAGGCGCCGCTCGTCCGCGGCCAGGTCGGGACTGCGCAGGCCGACGGCCAGACCGACGACGTCCTCGCCGTCCCAGGCCAGGAACTGCCCGTCGCTGGCGGCCCGTTGTCGCCAGACGTGGTCGGGCTGACCGGCCTCGCTGTCGTAGGTCGACACGAAGGCGAGTGGGCTGTCCGCGAGGGCGGCCAACCGGACCGTCCGTGACCGTTGCCAATCCGCTTCGGTCGTCGGCCGGATCTCGAGCACGGCCGCAGTGTGGCAGTAAGTACGCACCGTGCCGGATTTCCTCCGTTTCGGAGCTTGACACGGTGGCCGCCGACCCCTGGGATGTGGCGGGTGACATCAACGGGGATCGTCCGCGGCTGCGCGCTGCTCGCCGCCCTCACTGCGGTGGCGTTTTCGGTAACACCGGCGGGCGCGGCGCCGGCGCCCAGTGACCCCGGCGTCCTGAGTAAGGCAGCCGTGGACAGCGCTGGCAACCAGGTGAGCAGCGTCGCGCCCGGCGACACGGTCAACTGGGTGGTGACGCTGCCTCAGAACAGCGCCGCCCAGAGCACCCTGGCGCTGACCGACACCATCCAGGCGCCGCAGACCTACGTCCCGAACAGTCTGGTGGTCCCCGGAAAGTCCCAGAACACGCAGCTGACCGGCGCGGTCAGTCCCGGCGGAGTCGTGTCGGTCGACGGGACGATCAACCCGACGAACACCGCGGCGGTGGCCAACGTCCCGCCGCCGGCGCTCACCTTCGCCACACCGTCGACAGGAGGCGACGGCTACACGCCCATCCTGTTCGGGGCGAACACCTACAACCTGTACCACCACTTCACCGGCGGGAACTTCATCAACTGCTTCCCGAAGGCCGCTCCCCCGGTGACGGTTCCGCCCACTCCGGTCGTGCCGTGCGCCGGGTATCCCACGTACCTGTCGACGACGAACATGGCAGGCAAGGCACCGTTCGGTAGTGGCACGAACGATTTCGTCAGCGCACGGCAGAACAACGGCTACCTGGACCGAGCCACCGGGCGGTACTACGTCGCCGGCGCACAGACCGGAACCGACGACATCGGCTTCCTCTGCATCGACTTCGTCAACCGGACGGGGTGCGGCTGGACGGCGGTCGGTCCCGCGCTCGGCTTCGACGGCTCGGGCACCGGCGCCTATCCGTTCGTCCAGAACGGCGCCTTCGCCAACGGCAAGTACTACGCGCTCAACGGCAACGGCCAGATCCTCTGCGTGGTAACGGCAACCATGACCCCGTGCGCGTCGACTCCGACCGCCGGCGTCTTCACCGCCGGACTGCCCGCGAATCAGGCCAAGTCGGGGACGTTCCCGTCCTGGGGGTCGACGATCCACCTCAACGGCAACCAGATCATCGTCACCATGCCGACAAGCTACCCGGCGCATACCGTGCAGGTGTCGTGCTGGAACCCGGCGACGGACACGAAGTGCAGCGCGACCTACCCGAGGGCGGTGCCCGGCTCGAACGGCACGAACAACGCGTCCGGCTCGCTACCCACCCTCGACGCTGCCGGCGCCGTCACCGGCTACTGCATAAACCTGAACAACGCGGATACCGACGCCGGCACGACCATCGCCTGGGATTGCTTCGACAACACAGGCGTCGTCGCCCCGACGCCGACGAATTTCGCCAAGCTCACCTTCGGCTACTCCAAGCAGGGCCTGGCCGAGTTCACGACCTACAAGACCCGGGTCTACTACCCCTCCCAACAGCGCAGCCAGCCGGACGCGTACGAGTGCTATGACTTTGCCACGAACGACGTGTGCACCGGCACGTTCCCGGTGCGTCCCACCGGGGTTCCCGGCGCGGCAGGCGTCGACGGCGCCCTGGTGGGTTATGCGCTGGTCTCCGACCCGGACGTCCCGACCTGTATCTGGGAGCTCGGCGACTTCGGGCAGTACTTCCAGTTCAACGCCCTCACCGGCGGACGGTGCACCGACACCGGGACGACCGCCACGGTGAACGTCGCCCCCAACTTCTGCGCGCCCAGCGCCGGCCCGATCAGCTACGGCGCGGCCACAGTCAGCAACCTGACGCCCGCGCAGGCCGGTGCCACGAGCACCATCACCGTGCTGGCCGCGGACGGCGTGACACCCATCCCCGGTTTCAACGCCTTGCCCTACGCCACGTCCGTCGACCTCAGCAAGATCACGTATCCTCGCTATCAGGGCTTGGATACGTCGAAAATCTTCGTCCGGTTGTCGCTCATCAGCCCTGACCTCGCCGCCTGGCGGACGACCACGCCGGCCGTCTCGGTGTCGTTCAAGGGTCCCGGCCTGCAGGCCTGCTTCAAGACCACCATCCCGACCGGATGCGCGGTTGCCGGCACGACGATCACCAACACCGCCGAAGCCACCCTCGACGGCAAGGTCGTACCGGCGATCACGGCGCGGCTCGCCGTGGTGGCCAAGCCCGGCACCTGCACGGTGCACGCCGCTGTCCAGAAGGTGACCGATCCGCCGGGTCAGGAGGCCGGCTGGACCTTCGCTCTACGCGGTCCGGGCCTTCCCCCGGACGGCATCCCGGTCGTGACGACCGGCACCGGAGCGATCACGTTCGCGAGCAACGGCGCGCCCGTCAACCTCACGCAGGCTGGCGCGTATTCGATCACCGAGACGGTCCGGAGCGGCTGGAAGCTCAGCACGGTCGCTTCCGGCAATAGCCGTCCTGTCGGCTCGGACGTGACCGACAACCGCTGCACCTTCAACGTGGTACTGCCCGCCGACCAGGACGCCAATGCGGTCTACCAGTGCACGTTCACCAACACCAAGCTGCCTCCGCCGACGACGCCTCCCACGACACCGCCCACGGCGCCCCCGACCTCGCCACACCTGCCCAACACCGGAGCCGGCCCGACCGGCGCGGAGCTCGGAATCGGTGCCGCCCTCGTCGGACTCGGGATGCTGGCCCTCGTCGGGGCCACCCTGCTCCGGCGCCGACCCCGGCACGCCTGAGGCCCGCTGAGTCGCCGCGCGCCCATGCACCGCTCCGGTTGGCGGCTACCGCCTAATGTGGTGGCCGCCAACGGGAATCGGTCTGCGGAAGGACGCACGGGATGTCGATCGACTCGGTGCGAGTCGTGGGGTTGGGCAAGGTCGGCGAACTCGTCGCCCTGTTACTGCACGATGCAGGTTTTCGGGTAGCGGCGTTCGACGCCCGTCCGCACGCCGGATTGCCGTTCGCCACCGAACGGCTGGACGTTCGCGACGGCGAGTCCGTGCGGGCGGCACTGCAGGGTGCGGATGCCGTGGTCTCGTGCTTGCCGTACCACCTCAACCTCGGCATCGCGGAGGCGGCTCACGAGGTCGGCGTCCACTATTTCGACCTGACCGAGGACGTGCCCACCACCAACCGGATCAAGGAGCTCGCGGCCAAGGGCGGCGACGTGGTGTACGCGCCGCAGTGCGGCCTGGCGCCCGGGCTGATCGGCATCGTCGGGGCGGCTCTCACGGCGTCGTTCGACGAGATCCGTAGCGTCGAGCTCAAGGTCGGCGCGCTCCCCCGCCATCCAGCGGGCTTGCTCGGGTACGCGTTCAACTGGTCCTCGGAGGGCGTGGTCAACGAATACCTCAACGACTGCGAAGTGCTGCGCGGCGGCGTGCGCCAGATGGTGCCGGCCATGACCGAGGTCGAACGGGTAGTCATCGGCGGGGTCGAGCTCGAGGCGTCGCTGACGTCCGGCGGGCTGGGCACCATGTGTGAGACGTACGAGGGCCGGGTGCAACGCCTGGATTACAAGACGATGCGTTATCCCGGGCACTTCGAGCTCATGCGGTTCTTCTTCGACGAGCTGGGCCTTCGCGAGCGACGTGAGCTGGCCGGCGAGATCCTGGTCAACGCAAAGCCGCCCGTGGATGACGACGTGGTGTACCTCTACGCGGCGGTCGAGGGCGTGGCACGAGGTGAAGGCGACACGGCGCCGGGTCAGCTGACCCGCAAGCAGTACGTCCGGGCCTACCAGCCGCTGGTCATCAACGGCCGGACCTGGCGGGCGATCTCGTGGACGACGGCAGCTTCTGCCGCGGCGGTCGTCGAGCTCGTGGCCCAGGGTCAGTTGCCCAGCCGCGGTTTCGTGCAGCAGGAGGACATCCCGTTCCGCGCCTTTCTGCAAACCCGCAGCGGCGCTCGCTTCGCCGAGCTGGGCGCCGTCTAGTACCGACCAAGGAGAACCACGTGAGCGCCGTGCCCGACCACTCCGCGTTGGTGACGCAGACGCACGACCTCCTGCGCCGCCTGGGCGTGCCGGACGAACGAGTCGGTGGCGGCGACCTCATCGCGCGCACCCCGATCACCGGCGGTGAGCTGGCCCGGGTCCGCGCCAATACGGCGGACGACGTACGGACCGCGATCGGACGGGCGCAGGAGGCCTTCGTCACCTGGCGCAGCGTCCCCGCGCCGATGCGCGGGCAGCTCGTCCGCGAGCTGGGCGAGCTGCTGCGGGAGCATAAGAACGACCTCGGTGCTCTTGTCAGCCTCGAAGCCGGCAAGATCCGGTCTGAGGGACTCGGCGAGGTCCAGGAGATGATCGACATCTGCGACCTCGCGGTCGGGCTGTCCCGGCAGCTGTTCGGTCTGACCATCGCTTCCGAGCGGCCGGGTCACCGGATGATGGAGCAATGGCATCCGCTCGGGGTGGTCGGCGTCATCAGCGCCTTCAATTTCCCGGTCGCGGTGTGGTCGTGGAACGCCGCGCTGGCGCTGGTCTGTGGCGATCCCGTGGTCTGGAAGCCGTCCGAGAAGACACTGCTGACCGCGCTGGCGTGTCAGGCTCTGGTCGCCGAGGCGGCCCGCCGGGTCGGCGCGCCCGAGGCGGTGTCCGCGGTCGTGGTAGGCGGCCCCGACGTGGGCGCGGTCCTCGTCGACGACCCGCGCGTCGCCCTGGTGAGTGCGACGGGGTCGACCCGCATGGGTCGGACCATCGCGCCGCGGGTCGCTCGGCGGTTCGGCCGACTGCTGCTCGAATTGGGCGGCAACAACGCGGCCATCGTCGCTCCGTCCGCCGACTTGGACCTGGCGGTGCGCGGCATCGTCTTCTCCGCGGCGGGGACGGCCGGCCAGCGGTGCACGTCGCTGCGCCGGCTCATCGTGCACACGTCCATCGCGGACGAGCTCGTGGCGCGGCTACGCTCCGCCTACGCCAGCCTGTCCATCGGCTCGCCGTTGGCCGACGGCACACTGGTCGGCCCGTTGATCGACCAGGTGGCCTACGAAGGCTTCTCGACTGCGCTGGACAAGGCGCGCGCGGACGGCGGAGAGGTCGTCGTCGCTGGCGAGCGCGTTCTCGCCGGCGAGGCGCCCGACGCCTACTACGTCCAGCCTGCGATCGTCCGCATGCCTGCGCAGACTGACGTCGTTCTGAGCGAGACGTTCGCGCCCATCCTGTACGTGCTGACCTACGACACCTTCGACGAGGCGCTGCGCCTGCACAACGACGTCCCGCAGGGTCTGTCTTCCTCGATCTTCACTCTGGACGCGCGCGAAGCCGAGCGATTCATGGCGCCCGACGGGTCCGACTGCGGGATCGCCAACGTCAACATCGGGCCGTCTGGTGCCGAGATCGGCGGCGCGTTCGGCGGCGAGAAGGAGACGGGCGGCGGACGCGAATCCGGGTCGGACGCCTGGAAGTCCTACATGCGGCGCACCACCAACACCGTGAACTACTCGACCGCGCTCCCGCTCGCGCAGGGCGTTGAGTTCGGAGCGGACGAAGCCGTCTCCGAACCGGCCGGCTTCGCCTGACGAGAGGCCGGATTGCGCAACATGTGGCCGGCTGAGGCGGTCAACTGTTGCGCGATCCGGAAAGCAACCGACCCCGGTAGCACACGGCTACCGGGGTCGATGCGTGCTCACTCAGTGCTTGAAGGCGTCCTTGACCTTCTCGCCAGCGTCCTTGACGTCCGACTTGGCCTGGTCTGTGCGGCCTTCGGCCTCGGTGTCACGGTCGCCCGTAACCTTGCCTACGGCTTCTTTGGCCTTGCCGCCGAGGTCCTCTACTGCATTCTTGGCCTTATCCGTCGCACTCATCGCAATCCTCCCAGGGGTTGGGGCGCGTCGTCATCTACATCAAAGTACGTACCCGGACCAGGACAATCGCTAACCCCTCAGGCCGCGACGGGCTGTGTAGCGGGTGCGGCCTCCTCCAGGGCGTAGGCCAGGATGTCGGCCACGTCTCCGACCAGCCGAACGTCGATCGCCGCGCGGACCTCGGCCGGCACGTCGTCCAGGTCAGGCTCGTTGCGCGCCGGCAGGAACACCGTGGTCAGCCCAGCCCGTTGGGCGGCGAGCAGCTTCTGCTTGACGCCACCGATCGGAAGCACCCGACCGTTCAGCGTGACCTCACCGGTCATGCCCACGTCCGAGCGCACCGGTCGGCCCAGGGCGAGCGACGTCAATGCCGTCACCATGGTCACGCCGGCGGACGGCCCGTCCTTGGGCACGGCGCCCGCCGGCACGTGCAGGTGCACGTTGCGGTCGAGGGCCGCCGGGTCCACTCCGAGCTGTCCGGCGTGCGAGCGCACGTAGGAGAGCGCGATCTGTGCCGACTCCTTCATGACGTCACCCAGCTGACCGGTCAGGGTCAGACCGGCGCGCCCGTCTGTGGCGTTGGCCTCGATGAACAGGACGTCACCGCCCAGACCCGTGACCGCCAGGCCCGTCGACACACCCGGGACGGCTGTGCGCTCCGGCGCCTCAGGGGTGAACCTCGGACGGCCCAGGTACTCGCGCAGATCCGGCTCGTCGATCGTGATCGGCTCCGCCGCGTCCTTGACCGTGACCTTGCGCAGCGCCTTGGCCAACAGCCGCTCCAGCTGGCGGACGCCGGCCTCGCGGGTGTAGTCGGCCGCCATCTTGTGCAGGGCCGCGTCGGTGATCGTCACCTCGTCGGGTGTGATGGCTGCCCGCTCGAGCTGCCGGGGCAGCAAGTACTGGCGGGCGATGGCCACCTTGTCGTCCTCGGTGTAGCCGTCGAGGGTGACGAGCTCCATGCGGTCGAGCAGCGCCGACGGGATGGTGTCCACGACGTTGGCCGTCGCGAGGAACAGCACATCGGACAGGTCGAGGTCGATGTCCAGGTAGTGGTCGCGGAACGTGTGGTTCTGCGCCGGGTCGAGCACCTCGAGCAGGGCCGCGGCCGGGTCTCCCCGGTAGTCGGCACCCACCTTGTCGATCTCGTCCAGCAACACGACCGGGTTCATCGAACCGGCCTCGCCGATCGCCCGCACGATGCGTCCGGGCAGGGCACCGACGTAGGTCCGCCGGTGGCCGCGGATCTCGGCCTCGTCCCGCACGCCACCTAGGGCGACGCGGACGAACTTGCGGCCGAGCGCCCGAGCGACGCTTTCGCCGAGCGACGTCTTGCCCACCCCGGGCGGCCCGACCAGCGCCATCACGGCGCCGGACCCACGACCGCCGACGACCTGCAGGCCGCGGTTGGCCCGTCGGGCGCGCACGGCGAGGTACTCCACGATGCGGTCCTTGACGTCGTCCAGCCCGTGGTGGTCGGCGTCGAGCACGGCCCGTGCCGCGGCGACGTCGGTGTGGTCCTCGGTCTTAACGTTCCAGGGCAGCTCGAGCACGGTGTCGAGCCAGGTGCGAATCCACCCGGACTCAGGGCTCTGGTCGCTCGCCCGCTCCAGCCGGCCGACCTCACGCAGGGCCGCCTCGCGGATCTTCTCGGGGAGGTCGGCCGCCTCGACGCGGGACCGGTAGTCCTGCGCGCCGTCCGGCTCGCCCTCGCCAAGCTCCTTGCGGATTGCGGCGAGCTGCTGGCGCAGCAGGAAGTCGCGCTGCGTCTTGTCCATGCCCTCGCGGACATCGTCGCGGATCTTGTCAGCCACCTCGACCTCGGCCAGGTGGTCGCGCGTCCAGCCGATGGCGGCGGTGAGCCGCTCCTCGACGTCCGGGGTCTCCAGCAGCTGCCGCTTCTGGGCCGGCGTCAGGTAGGACGCCCAGCCGGCCATGTCGACCAGCGTGGAAGGGTCGGTCACCGCCTCGACGGTGTCGATGATCTGCCAGGCGTTACGGCGCTGCAGGCTCGCGACGACGAGCGCCTTGTACTCGGCCGCCAGTTCGCTGGCCCGCTCGGACGCGGGTGCGATCTCGACCAGGTCGGCTTCGACCCACAGCGCGGTGCCGGGGCCGGTGACGCCGGAGCCGATCCGGGCGCGAGCCTCGGCGCGCAGCACCGCGGCCGGCGAACCGCCGGGCAGCCGGCCCAGCTGCTCGATGGTGGCCACTGCGCCGAACGTCGCGTAGCGGTCGGACAGTTGAGGGACGAGCAAGAGTCGGCCCTCGGCGCCCGCACGGGCGGCCTCGATGGTGGCTTTGGCCTTCTCGTCCAGTTCGACGGGCACGACCATGCCCGGGAGGACCACCTGGTCGTCCAGGGACAGGACCGGCAGCCGCAAAGTTTCGGTCATGCAGACTCCTCGAAGTTGAGTTCATACGACTCAAGCGATATCGAGGGTGGGTTGTTCCCCGCTGACCCGTTCGCCCTGAGCGATTGCGACCGGGCTCAGGCGAGCGAGTCGTCGTACGGGGCGGTCAGCCGGCCGCCGGCGTCACCGGTGTTGATGACGCCGCGCGGCTCGATCAGGACGGCCTGTACTTCCTCTCTGGCCAGCGGGCAATGCTCGACGCCGCGCGGGACCACGTACAGCTGGCCCGGATCCACAACGACATCGCCGTCCCGCAGCTGGATGGTCAGTTGGCCCTGCGTGACGAGGAACAGCTCGTCGGTGTCCTCATGGGTGTGCCATACGAACTCGCCCTGCAGCTTGACGACCTTGACCTCGTAATCGTTCAGACGCGCAACGACCTTCGGTGACCAGGGCTGGCTGACCTGCGACAGCTTGTCGACGAGGTCGACGGGCTGGATTGACACGGTCCCACTCTTTCACCAACTCAGATCGATGACGGTCGCCGGGATACGGACTTATCGGAGCCGGTGGGCGCGCAGGACGAGGTCGGCGTGGTGGTGGGCTCCGGCGCCAGAGCTGACGTGCCGTGGGCGCTTCTCGTCGACCTCCACCCGCCAGTTGCCGTCGAGGCTGTGCAAGACGTCCGCGAGGCTGACGTAGTCCTCGGGGTCGAAGCCGGCGGTGCGGGCCTGTTTGGTGTCGACGTCGGCATGGTGGACAACGAGCAGGGTGCCGCCGACCGCGACGGCAGCCAGCAGCGCGCGCTCGGCGTCGGCGTCCGGGGTGCGACGCAGCGCGGGGTACTGCACGGACACGAGGTCGAACGCGGTGGCCGGGAGGTCGGCGTCGAGCAGCGCGGCGTGCCGCCACGTCACGTCGACCCCCGCTCGGCCGGCGTGCACCGCCGCGCGCTGCAACGCCACCTCGGATACGTCCAACGCGGTCACCTGCCATCCGCGGGTGGCGAGCCAGACCGCGTCCGCGCCCTCGCCGCAGCCCACGTCCAACGCCCGCCCTGGGCTGAGCCCGGTCGCTTCGGCGATCAGGGCCCCGTTCGGATGGCCGCTCCAGACCTGATTGGCGGCGGCGTACCGCTCGTCCCACTCGGCTGCGGTCGACTCGTCGGGCCCGGGCCTCGGCGTGCTGTGCGTCATGGAGCCAGCATCACCGCATCCGCGAGCGCCCGGTCACGACTGCACCGTGATCATCAGGACGTTGTCGCCATGCGGACGGCCACAAGATGCGGACGATAAGGGAGCATGGCCTTCGAGACCGTTACCGCGACGGCCGCCGCCGTGCCACGACCGCGTACAACGGATCTCTCTGGTACGGGCGGCCGGTCACACCCGTGGTCGGCGTCCGCAGGGACGCCTCAGGCTCGGTGAACCCCCCGGCGGCCCGCAGATACGCCGTGACGATCGCCAGATGGCCGGGGTCGTCGGTCGCCAACCAGCCGTGTATCGCCTTGGTCGGGAAGCAGCGGTTCGAGAACGTGACGACGACGGGCGCTCCTGGGCGCAGCACACGCGCCGCCTCGGCCAGCACCTCGACCGGACGGACCAGGTAGTCGATCGAGACGCAGCAGAGCACGCCGTCGAAACTCGCATCCGCGAACGGCAGCGTCGGGTCGACGTTGAGGTCGCGGACGACCCGTTCGGTCGCCATCGGGTTGGCGCGAAGTTCCGCCGCGTTCATGCCCAGTACGACCAGCTCGTCCGGCGCTTCGCGCAGGTGAGACGTCCACGACGACATGAGGTCGAGGACGCGGGCCGAACGGTCGACGCCCAGGTCGGTGTACAGCTGCCCGACGGCGGCGACCGCGACCTCGTCGATGTGCGTGACCAACCGGACGGGCTCGTAGAACACGGCGTCGGGTGTGGGGTCGTCGCGGTCGAAGAACCAGGACGGAAGGGTCGTCAGGTCCTCGGCACGGCTCACCGAGCCATGGTGCCCGAACGGCTGCCGTCTGCGGCCGCGTCGTTGTGAGCTAAACCATGCCCGCCCGATGTCCGAACCGGGTCCGGCGGCCGTCCGTAACGAACAGCGCAACGAACGACAAGCGAAGGATCGAGAATGACGCAAACCGCAGCGCTATGCGACACCCACGAGATGGTGGTGGTGCACCGCGTGTTCCGGCGCGAGTTCCGGCTGCTGCCTGACATGGTCCGGGCAGTGTCGGCGGGCGACACCCGACGGGCATGGACGGTCGCTCAACACGCGCGGGAGATGGTGACCGAACTGCACCACCACCACACCGGCGAGGACGAACTGCTGTGGCCGAAATTGCAAGAGCGGGCCTCGCTGGAGAGTGAACTGATCGACCGCATGGAACGTCAGCACGAGCGGATCTCTCTCGTGCTCGACGAGGTCGAAGGACTGCTGCCGCAGTGGGCCGAGTCCGCCGACCCCGATGACCGCGACCAACTCGTGCGGGCGCTGCGGCAGGTCACGGTGGGTTTGGACGAGCACCTCGCCGAAGAGGAAGCCCACGTCCTGCCCGTCGTCGAACAGCACATCACCGCTGACGAATGGCACCAGCTCGGCGAGCGGGCCATCGCGGCCATGCCCAAGTCGCGTTTGCTCGTGTTTCTCGGGTACATCCTCGAAGAGGCCACTCCTGAAGAGACCGTCGTGTTCCTGCACAAGATCCCGGTGCCGGGACGGATCGCCTACCGCCTGGTCGGGCGGCGTCGCTACCAGCGTGAGGTCGCACGGCTGCGCGTGGCCGCATAACGCGACGCGTCGGAGAGGACCATGACGGCGTGCGCGTCGTCGTCCTCTCCGACACCCATGCGCCGCGGTTCTGGAAGCGCTGCCCGGCGAGCGTCCGGCCGTACCTCGAACGCGCCGACCTGGTCCTGCACGCCGGAGACGTATGCACGGCGGCCGTACTCGACGAGTTGGCCGGCTACGCCCCCGTGCGTGTCGTCCAGGGCAACAACGACGGACCGGACGTCGCCGCGTGGGGAGCGACCGAGACCGCTGAGTTCGACGTGGACGGGCTGCGCGTCGCAATGGTGCACGACAGCGGACCGCGCGTCGGACGGCTCGACCGACTGCGGCGCCGTTTCCCGGCGGCGCAGCTCGTCGTGTTCGGCCACTCGCACATCCCCCTGGACGAGACGGGCGAGGGACTGCGGATCGTGAACCCTGGCTCGCCCACGGACAAGCGTCGGCAACCCGACGGCACCCTCGCGCTGCTCGATATCAGGGACGGCGCCGTGCAGCACGTGCAGATCGTCCCGGTGACGTGAATGTCAGCACTGGGCATGCACCTTGCCTTCAGTGCATCGAAATGCATACTATGATTTGTGCCCCTGGTCCAGGTCCGTGACGTCTCCGAGACCACGTTGCGCGCGCTCAAAGCCCAAGCCGCCGCACGCGGCTTGACCCTGAGCGCGTACCTGCGGGACGAGCTGGCGCGGATCGCGGCCCGACCCACCAACGCGGAGATCGTCGAGCGGCTGGCCCGACGCAACCGGCAGGGTGGTCCGACCGTCGCTGACACAGTGGCCGAGATCCGCCGGACGCGCGAGGCTTCGTGATCGTCGTCGATTCTTCGGCGATGGTCGACGCGCTCGTCGACGATCCCGCTGACGCGCAGTTACTTGCCCTTATCGCCGACCGCGAGCTGCACGCTCCTGCTTTGATCGACTACGAGGTGGCGAGTGCACTGCGCGGTCACACCCTTGGCGGGAGGTTGTCCGCCGCGCAGCTCGAAGACGCGAGCGAGGACTTCACCGCACTGCGCATTGAGCGATATCCACTGTCCGCGATGATGCTCAGTGTGTTGGATCTGCGGGAGAACTTCACGGTGTACGACGCCGCGTACGTCGTCCTGGCGCGGTCACTAGAGGTCCCTCTCGTCACCGCCGACGCGAAGCTGGGTGAAGCTCGCCGGCTGGGTGTCGATGTACACGTCCTCCGGTCGACTTCATAGCCCTGCCCCGCCGCCGCGCGATCAAGAGGACGGATGCGTCAATCGCGGGGATGGCGACTCACTCCGCGTGAGTACTCGTAGGCGCTGAGCCCGACGCCCAGAGCGATACCGATGAACACCCCGGCCAGGAGGTTGCCGAGGAGCAGGCCCAACACCACGCCCACGACCAGTCCCGACACCGTGAGCAGCACCATCCGCTGCCGCGCCGCCATGCGCACCCCCTTCACACCGCGCCGACCCGACGGGCGGCCAGCTGGATCCGCGCGTCCGGCTGCACCGCCGCCACGCGCACGTGGTTCGCACCCGCCGTCCCGTAGAAGTCGCCGGGCGCGACGACGATACCGGCGCGCTTGGCCAGGTCGAGGGCGGCGGCCCAGGCGTCGCCGACCGGTGCCCACAGGTAGAACGCGCCGTCCGGCATCGGCGCCGGATACCCGGCGGCATCGAGGAGCGCACGCAGGTCCTGCAACCGGGTCAGGTAACGCTCCCGCTGCCGCTCGACGTGGTCGTCGTCGCCGAGGGCGAGGACGGCGGCCCGTTGCACCGGCCCGGCCGGTATGAGGCCGGCGTGCTTGCGTACCTCGCGCAGGTAACCGACGAGATCGGCGTCGCCCGCGTAAAAGCCGAGCCGGGCGCCCGCGAAGTTGTCCCGCTTGGACAGCGAATGTACGGCCAGGACGCCGGTCGTCCCGCTGATCAGAATCGTCGTCGGCGCGGCCGTCCAGCTGAACTCGGCGTAGCACTCGTCGGAGAGGACGGGGACGCCTCGCACCCGCCCCCAGTCCCCAGCTTGAGCCAGGTCGTCGAGCCGGCCGGTGGGGTTGGCCGGCGAGTTGACCCATAGGCATGAGGCCCGTCGGGCGTCGTCCTCGTCGATGTCGGCAAGGTGCGTGTACGGGACGGCGCGAGCTCCGGCCAGCGTGGCCCCCATCGCGTACGTCGGGTAGCTGATCGCCGGGTAGAGCACCGTGTCTCGTGCCGGGTCGCGCAGCCGCAGGTACTGCGGCACGGAAGCGACGAACTCCTTGGTGCCCACACACGCCGCCACCTGCGACGACGGATCCATCCGCGGTGCGCCCAACCGGCGCTGCATCCAGGCGGCAGCCGCCTCACGCAGCTCGGTAGTACCGATCGAGGGCGGGTAGCCCCGGACCGTGTCGGTGGCGAGAGCAGCCACCACGGCGGGCGGTGGCGGGTCACACGGCGTGCCGATCGACAGGTCGACCGCCCCGCCGTCGTGGGCGGCGGCCAGCTCCGTCACCTCGGACAACCGTTCGTACGGGTACGGCGGGGGTATGAATCCCGGCACGGTCAACCTCTCTGTCGTGACGCGAGCAGTTGCGCGAGGTGGACGCTCGGGCGTCCGGCCAGCTGCTCGAGCTGGGTGCGGCACGAGAAGCCGTCGGCCAACACGATCGCATCCGGTCCGGCCGCCCGCACCGCGGGCAGCAAGGCCGTCTCGGCCACCGCCACCGATACTTCGTAGTGCCCGCGCTCGACGCCGAAGTTACCGGCCAGTCCGCAGCAGCCACCGACGGACTGCACCTCGGCCCCGGCGCCCGCCAGCAGCTCGGCGTCGATGTCCCACCCCAGAACGGCGTGCTGGTGGCAGTGCGGCTGGGCGACCGCGCGGACGCCGTCCAGCCGCGGCGGCGCCCACCCTTCAGTAGCGCTCAGCAGCTGGGCCAGGGTGACCGTCCGGGCTGCCACCTCGGCCGCCCGGGGCTCGTCCGGCAGCAACTCGGGCAGGTCCGCCCGCAGCACGGCCGTGCACGACGGCTCGAGCCCGACGAGCGGAGCGGCGGCCGGCGCGTCCGCGGCGGCCAGCGCGGCCAGCGTCCGGCGCAGCTGACGCCGTGCTCCGGCCAGCTGGCCGGTGGAGGTCCACGTCAGCCCGCAGCAGACCGGCCGGTCCGCGATCCGCACGGAGTACCCGGCGTCCTCAAGAACCTGCACGGCGGCCTGGCCGACCTGCGGCGTGAAGTGGTTGGTGAAGGTGTCGACCCACAGCACGACGGGGTCACCCGCCGCCCGGGGGCGGCCGGTGAACCAGGACCGGAACGTCTGCGAGGCGAAGGCCGGCAACGGCCGCCGCTGATCGATGCCGGCGGCGCGCTTGGCCGCAGCGGCCACCGGCCGGACGCCGAGGGTGCGGTTGACCATGGACGGCGCCCGCGAGGCGGCGCAGGACGCGCTCAGGCAGGGTGCCGACATCGTCCTCGGCCCCCTCTTCGCGGCCAACGTCCAGGCGGCCTCGGCCCCGGCCCGGGCTGCGGGCAAGCCGGTGATCGCCTTCTCGACCGACACGTCGACGGCGGCGCGCGGCGTCTCGCTGTCGCCACGCCCGCCCGACATCCCTCG
>CAXTNQ010000031.1:11318-20545 GCA_964245745.1 uncultured Jatrophihabitantaceae bacterium | reverse complement strand
CCCGTCGAGGAGCGGAGCCCGGGCCGCGATGAGCGCTCGCGCGAAGTGCAGGAAACCGGCGTGAGCGAGCATCGCAGACGTCGCGAGGCCGCCGCCGACATGATGTGGGACGTTCTCGTCGTCGGTGCCGGACCGGCCGGTTGCGCTGCTGCGGCGGCGGCCCTGCAAGCTCAGCCGGGCGCCAACGTGCTGCTGCTGGACCGGGCGTCCTTCCCGCGGGACAAGCCGTGTGGCGACGGGATCGCCGGCCTGGCGGTCCGGACCGTTGCCGCGTTGGGGTTGGACGCGTCCACGGTCGTCGCCGGGTACCCGCCCGTCAACGGGTTCCGGGTGACGTCGTCGTCCGGGGTCTGTGTTCAGCGGGTCATGCGCGAGCCGGTGTGGGTGATTCCGCGCCTGGTGTTCGACGACCGGCTCGTCACCCAGGTCTGCGCTCAGGGGGCGACGTTGGTTCACCACCGTGTGCGTCAGGTCGACAGCCTGCCCGACCACATCGTCGTGGACGGCCGGTTCCGCGCCCGAATCCTCATCGGCGCTGACGGCGCCGAGTCCACGATTCGGCGCACCTCCCGATCGCCACGTAATCCGGCGCGGGCGACAGCGGTGGCGATCCGCGGCTACGGGCCGGAGCTGCCCGACCAGGATGGCGCGCAAATCATCGCGATGAGTCGGCGCAACTGGCCGGCCTACGCGTGGAGTTTTCCGGTCGGTGGCGGCCAGGCCAACCTGGGCTACGGCCGGGTGATCGGAGGCGAAGCGCCCACTCGCCACGAGCTGATCGAGCAGCTCGGCGCACTGCTGCCAGCCGCCCGTCCCGATCCGGAGACTCTGCGAGCGCACCGCCTGCCGCTCTCGACCGTGCGCCCGCACAGCCACGGTCGCACGCTGCTCGTCGGCGACGCTCACTCGCTGATCAATCCCATCACCGGCGAAGGCATCTACTACGCGCTCGTGTCCGGTGCGCTCGCCGGACGGGCCGCGGTGCGTCACCCGCAGCAGGCGGTAGCGGAGTACCGGCGGGCCCTGCAGCGACGGCTCGGCCGCTATCTCCGGCACTCCGGACTACTGGCGCGGATCGGCCGCGTGCCGGCGGTCATGGACGCCGCACTGCGCGGTGCCCGCGACGATCAGCGCGTGTTCGACGACCTGGTCGATCTCGGCCTACACGACGGGCACCTCACGCCCCGACTGCTGCGTTCCGTGCTCACGGCCTGATCAAGCGGCCATGGTGCGGCCTAACGCGCTTGCGGCAAGGTGGTGGGTCGACGTCGGGCGCTGCGAGGCGCGGACGGGGGTGGTACCACCGGTCCGATGTCGCCGTCCGGCGCTTCGTCGAGGTCGACGATCACCGGAGCGTGGTCGCTCGGGCCGGTGCCCTTTCGGGCGTGCCGGTCCACCCAGGCCGCCTTCACGCGTCCGGCTACGTCGTCGCCGGCCAGCACCAGGTCGATGCGCATGCCGAGGTCCTGATGGAACATGCCGGCGCGGTAGTCCCAGTACGTGAACACCCGCTCCTGGGGCCAGTGATCGCGGACGACGTCGTGGAGGCCGGCGGCCTCGAGATCACGCAACGCCGCGCGCTCGGGCGGCGTCACATGGGTCTGTCCGACGTAGGCGGCGGGATCGAAGACGTCCGCGTCGGACGGGGCGATGTTCATGTCGCCGCACACCACGGTGTCCGACGGCGCCCGGCCGACCGCCGCACGCAACGCCGACAGCCACGCCAGCTTGTAGTGGTAGTGGTCCGAGTCCGGCGTCCGCCCGTTCGGGACGTAAACGGAGAAGACCCGTACCCCGCCGCAGACCGCCGACACCGCGCGCGCCTCGGGGTTCGGGAACCCGGGGGCGTCCGGCAGTCCGCGGACGAGATCGTCGATGCCCACCCGGGAGAGGATTGCGACCCCGTTCCACTGCGCCTCGCCATAGGACCCGAAGGCGTACCCGCGACGGTCGAGTTCGTCGGTGAGCAGGTCGGCGAAGGCGTCGTCCGCGAGCTTCGTCTCCTGCAGGCAGACCACGTCCGGCTTGCGCTCGTCCAGCCAGGGCAGCAGTCGCGGTAACCGCTGCTTGACGGAGTTGACGTTCCAGGTCGCGAGCCGCACCCGGCCAACGTAGCCGCATACCCTGACTGCCGTGACCGAACCGTCGACGCCGAATCGCGGGACGCCCGCCGACCTGGTGGACGAGGACACCGGCGTCCCGGCCACACCGCCGGCCCAGGCCACACCCGCTCCCGGTGATCCGCAGACGCCGGGCGCGACGGCGCCCAGCGTCTCCCGGGCCGTCCCGCCCAGGTGTCCGACGCGTACCCGGCTGTACCGGTCCGGGAAGCTCGTCGCGGAGGGCTTCCCGGCCGAGCAGATCGCCGAGCTGCTCCGCGACGACGAGCAGTCGGTCGTGTGGCTCGACCTCTTCGATCCCGACCGCGTCGACCTGTCCATCGTGACCGAGGAGTTCGGTCTGCATCCGCTGGCGGTCGAAGACGCCATCCACGAACATCAGCGCCCCAAGGTCGATCGGTATCGGACGCATCTGTTCGCGAACATGTACGCGGTCACGGCCGACCCGGCGACGGGTCAGGTCAGTACCGGTGAGATCTCGGTGTTCATCACGGCGCGGGCACTGATCACGGTTCGTAAGAGTGAGTTCGACATCGACGCGCTCATCGCGCATTGGGACCTCGACGCGGACCTGGTGACCGCCGACAACGCGGTCAGTGTGCTGACTTACGGACTCGTCGACGCGGTCGTGGACGGGCACTACGAGGCCGTCGAGGCGCTCGACGACTCGATCGACGAGCTGCAGACCTACCTGTTTCAACCCCGGCCCGGCATCGACATCCGGCGGCGCGGTTACGAGCTCGGCAACAGCCTGGCCGTGCTGCGTCGGGTCGTGGCCCCGATGCAGGATCTCGTCGGCCGCCTGATGCGCAGCGACAGTCACCTCGTCGACGACGAGCTCCTGCCGTACTTCCGCGACGTCTCGGACCACGTGCTGCGCGCGACGGAGACGGTGGAGGCCGCGCGCGATCGGGTGGGCAGCATTCTCGCCACCAACCTGAACGAGCAGCAGGCGCAACTCAACGAGATCACCAAGAAGCTGGCGGCCTGGGCGGCCATCATCGCGGTGCCCACCGCCGTCACCGGCTTCTACGGCCAGAACGTCCCGTACCCCGGGTTCGGCCACCACTCCGGTTTCTTGACCAGCCTGATCGTGATCATCGGGCTGGCCGGCGGCCTGTACTACCTGCTGCGCCGCAACCACTGGCTCTGACCGAACGTCGCGGCCGCATGCCGAGTACGGCATGATGCCCGGATGCCTGTGCGGCGGCTAGGGACCGGTGTCACTGCGGTGCTCGCCGTGCTCGCCACGGTGAGCTGCACGTCAGGCTCGGGACGGCCGATCAGCGCCGCGCCGACCACCCCGTCGGAAGGCACATCCCCGAGCTCGTCCGCGCCGGTGAGTACAACGTCCGCGGCGCCCAGTGCGTCTGCCGCGCGTCCCGTCGTCCAGTCCAGCCCGACGGCTCGGCCCACGAGCGCCCCGAAGCCCTCCCCCGCCGCACCCGTACCGGCACCGGCCGGAACCGCCACGATCGCCGGCTGCCCCCTGTTCCCGGCCGACAATCCGTGGCGGCGCAACATCTCACGCGACGCCGTGGACCCGCATTCCGCCGCCTGGGTGTCGAGCATCGGCGCGAGCCAGCATCTGCGGGCGGACGTCAGCCTGCCCTACGTGGTCGTCCCCGCGAGCCAACCCCGCGTCCACGTCACCTTCACGGCGTACGGCAGCGAAAGTGATCCCGGGCCCTATCCCCTGGCGCCCACGACACCGATCGAGACCGGCTCGGACCACCACGTCCTCGTTGCGTCGGCGGACTGCCACCTCTACGAATTGTTCGGTGCCGCCCACACCAGCACCGGGTGGTCGGCCGCCTCCGGGGCGATCTTCGACCTGCGCTCGGACCGGCTACGTCCGGCTGGTTGGACGTCGGCCGACGCCGCGGGGCTGCCCATGCTGGCCGGTCTCCTCCGACGGGACGAGGTCGCCTCAGGAGTGATCAACCACGCCTTGCGCTTCACGGTCGCCCGCACCCAGCGCGGCTACCTCAGCCCCGCACGTCACCAGGCCGGAGCGACCACGGATCCCAACGTCCCGCCGATGGGCGCTCGGTTCCGGCTCAAGGCGTCCTACGACATCTCACACTTCCACGGCGCAGCCCGGGTCGTGCTCACCTGCCTACAGCGTTACGGGATGTTCGTCGCGGACAACGGTGCCAACTGGTTCGTGTCGGGAGGCGCGGACAGCGGGTGGAACTACGCCGACCTCGACCAGCTCAAGTCCGTGCCCGGGTCGGCCTTCGAAGCGGTCGCTACCGGGCCGGTGGCGCACTGAGCTGGCGCTCAGCCGAGCTTGAGACGGTCTTGAGGTTGTCGTAACGCGCGGGTGAGTAGACGGCCGGCACGCTGGCGTCATGGTGTTCGCGGTCCACCGTTCGAGCTCACAGCAACGGTCCAGGTTCGGGACGTTGAGTTGTCGTCCTGGCGACGACGAGGACGACCCGATGACCGCAGCCTCCACCTCCGCGCGACCGGCGCCGTCGGCGACCGTGACCGTGGCGTGCGTCGGCGCTACGTTGCCGTCCTCGCGTGCGCGGCAGGCTCAGGCGGGCGTTGACACCTACGTGCGAGGCGCCGATCCGAGGCTGGCCGCGGCGTATGTCCGCTCGGTGGCCCGTCGGCAAGGCCTGATCGGAACGTCATGACGACGATCGCCCGATCTTCCCGATCGGCGGCGGAGTCACGCCCGACGTTGGCGCCGGTCCGACCGGGCGCCAACCCCACAGTGGTCCTCGGGGTCATCGGCGCAGGCGGGCTGCTGACCCTGGCGCTGTGGTGGTACGGCACGGCCACCATCCACGGACTGGGCGACTGGCTGACCAACGCGGGCCGGATCACGGGGCTGTTGTGTGGGTACGGCGTCGCCGTCCTCGTCGCCCTGATGGCCCGCTTTCCTGCCCTGGAACGGGGCGTCGGCGCCGACCGGCTTGCCCGCTGGCACGCCCACGGTGGCCGGTACGTCGTCAGCCTCGTCGTCGCGCACGGTCTGCTCATCGTCTGGGGTTACGCGGTCACGGCACACACCAACGTGGTCAGCCAGACCGCGACACTGTTGACCAGCTACCCGGACGTCCTCATGGCCACGGTGGCCGGACTACTGCTCGTCGGCGTAGGCGTCGTGTCGGCCCGGGCGGCCCGGCGGCGCATGCGGTACGAGACGTGGTACTACCTGCACTTCTACACCTATCTCGCCGTCGCGCTGGCGTTCAGTCACCAGTTCGCCGTCGGTGCGGACTTCATGGACAGTCGACCGGCTCGTGTCCTGTGGTCGGCGCTGTACCTCGGGGTGGGGGCGGCCATTGCGTGGTACCGCTTCCTCGTTCCGGTTCGTCAGGCGTACCGGCACCGCCTCCGGGTCGGCGCGGTCTATCCCGAGGGGCTTGGCGTCTTCTCCGTCGTCGTCACCGGCCGACATGTCGCCGAGCTCGCGGCGGCCCCCGGGCAGTTCTTCCGCTGGCGCTTCCTGACCCGCGACCTGTGGTGGACGTCGACGCCGTATTCGCTGTCCGCGACGCCAGCCGGCGATCGGCTGCGCATCACGGTCAAGGCGTTGGGTGCGCACAGTGCTGCCTTGGCCCACCTGCGCCCAGGGACGCGGGTGGTCGCCGAGGGTCCGTACGGCGCGTTGACCGCGGCTCGGCGTCGGCGGCGCCAGGTGCTGCTCATCGCCGGTGGGATCGGGATCACCCCGCTGCGGACATTGTTGGAGACGCTGCCCGGCGCCGCGGGCGACGTCACCCTGCTCTACCGGACCGGTCAGGACGACGACGTCGTGTTCCGGGACGAGCTCGCCGCCATCGCGCACGCCCGCGGCGCCCAGGTCTACGTTGTCCCGGGCCACCGCCGCGACCTGGGCTACGACCCGCTGTCCGGTCCGGCACTGCGCGCCAACATCCCAGATCTGGCCAGCCGCGACGTCTACGTCTGCGGGCCGGCGGAGATGACCGCGTCCGTCGTCTCCGCCCTGCGGACGGCGGGCGTCCCGCGCGCACGCATCCACTCCGAGACGTTCGCTTTCTGAAGGAGGGTCATGCGACGCGTTGCTCTCGCCATCGTCGGCACGGTCGGCGGTCTGGTCATGTTGCTCGGTTTCAAGACGCACTCGACCAGCACGGCCGCTACGGCACAGGCCGTCCCCGACGCCCCGTCGGGAGCCGGGGATGCCACCAGCGGAGCGTCCAGTCCGTCGCCGAGCGCGCCGTCGAGTCCGTCCGCGACCGCCGGTGCCGCGACCAGTCCTACCGCCGGCACGTCCACCAAGACCGTCACCGGCGATGCGGCCGACACCCGCTACGGACCCGTGCAGGTGCAGATCACGGTGGCCAACGGAGTGCTGACCAACGTCAGCGCCACCGAGTATCCCGAGCGCACACCGCGCGACGAACAGATCAACAGCTTCGCGATCCCGCAGTTGAACAGCGAGGCGCTTGCCGCGAAGAGCGCCAAGATCGACATGGTGTCCGGCGCCACCTACACCAGCGACGGGTACGTCACGTCGTTGCAGAGTGCGCTCGACAAGGCCGGGCTGTGACCGTCGATACCGCATCTGCGCGGACGCGGACGGTCCACGTAGAGCCGTGCATGGGCACCGCGATCACCATCGACATCCGCGACGCGGGCCAATGGGGTGACGCGATCCACGACGCCATCGGCTGGCTGCATCACGTCGATGCGGTGTTCAGCACCTACCGCCCCACGAGCGACGTCTGCCGCATCCAGCGCGGTGAGCTCGCAGCGCGGCAGGCCGATCCAGACGTCGCGCCGGTCCTGGACCTCTGCGCGGACGTCCAGCTCCGTACCCACGGTGCGTTCACCGCTGTGCTGGACGGCCGTGTCGACCCGACCGGCCTGGTCAAGGGCTGGGCGGTCGAGCGCGCCAGCCAGCTGCTGTCGGGTCACGGTGCGGCCAACCACGCGGTGAATGCCGGCGGTGACATACGACTGTGCGGGTGGGCCGCGCCGGATCGAGACTGGACGGTCGGGATCAGCGATCCGCGCCGCCCCCGGCAGATCCTCACCACCGTGACCGGACGCGACTTCGCGGTCGCCACGTCGGGCACTGCCGAACGGGGCCAGCACATCGTCGACCCGTTCACCGCTCGTCCGGCCACGGCGCTGGCCAGCGCGACGGTGGTCGGTCCGTCGCTCACCTACGCCGACGCGTACGCCACCGCCGCCTTCGTGATGGGCATCCCGGCGGTGAGGTGGATCGACGGTGTGGAGGGTTACGCGGCGTTGCTCGTGGCCGATGACGGGACGACGTACCGGAGTTCAGGGTGGCCGGCCTCCGTGGACGAGGCGGACTGATCAGTTCACCTGGTGCACACGCAGGAAGCCCTGCACGGTCGTCGGCCAGGCGAACGTCTCGGCTCGCGTCCGAGCCGCGGCCTGGCGTTCGGCCGCCGGGCGCCGGAGCACCTCTTGCACCGCGTCGGCGAACGCCTCCGGAGTTCCGGCCGCGGACGCTCCCGCCGACGGACCGACGATGTCGCGCAGCGCGGACCCGCGGTCGACCACCACCGGAATGCCGCACGCCAGGGCCTCGACGGCGCCCAGTCCGAACGTCTCCACCGGGCCGGGCGCCAACACCACGTCAGCCGCCCTGAGCAAACCGACTAGTCGGTCTCGATCGTGAAGGTGCCCGAGGAAGGTGACGGGCAGACGCGCGGCCTCGGCCTCCAGGCGGCGGCGTAACGGCCCGTGACCCGCGACGAACAGCGCCACCGGTACGCCGCGACGCACCAGCTCAGCGACGACCTTGACCCCCAGGTCCGGACGCTTCTCGGGGGACAACCGGCTCACCATGGCGAGGACGACAGTGCCGGGCGGCACGGTCGTGGGTAGCTGCGGTGGTGCGCCAGGACGAAACCGGTCGAGATCCACCCCCAGGGGGACGACGTGCAGGTTGCGGACCTCCAGCCGCGCGAACTCGGCCGCGGCCCACGTGGTCGTGCAAACCACCGCAGCAAAGCCGGCCGCGAGCCGGGCGTTGCTCAGGTCGGCGACCCGGCGGGACGTCCTACCTGCGTGCGACCACTGCATGAGCAGCCGATCGAGCCGTTCGTGCGACACCACACACGAGCGCACTCCGTGGTGGCGCGCCCATCCGCCGAGTCCGCGCAGCGTAGTGCGGTCGTGCACCTCGAGACGGTCGACACCAGACCCGGCCAATGTCCGCTCAACGGTCGACCGGCGCAGCACGCGGTAGCCCGTGCCGGGCACCGACACCCCGGCGAGCACCTGGCGGCAACCCCACGGTGTCGGCACCTGCGCCGAACGAGCACCCGGAACGATCTGCAGCACCTCGTGGCCCGCGGCCGCGTACCCGGCCGCGAGATGCCCGAGGACGGTACGGATTCCTCCCGAGTGCGGCGCGACGAAATTGGCCACCTGCGCAATGCGGCTCACGGTGTTTCTCGGCTCTTCGCGCGAGCGCTCATCGCTGCGTGACCTCCGCTCCTCGGCGCCGCTGCGCGACGCCTACGATGCTCACTCGCGCGATTTGTCGGCTCTTCGCGCGAGCGCTCATCGCTGTGCGCAGACCTGCGCGTAGTGCTGCTCGAGCTCACGGCCGATCGCCGTCCAGCTCCGTCCACGTACGGACGCCCTGGCCTGTGTCGACATCGCCCGGCGTCGGTCGGCATCGGCCACGAGGGCGCGGACCTCGTGATGCAGCGCGGTCGCTGATCCCGGCTCGAACCACCCGCCGGTCTGTCCGGGCGTGATCAAGTCGAGCAGGCCACCAGCACGAGCACCGACGACGGGCAACCCGCTAGCCAGCGCTTCCTGCGCCGCCTGGCAGAACGTTTCGTGTCGGCCGGGATGGACGAAGACGTCCAGCGAGGCCATGATCCGACCGAGCTCGGCGCCGGCTCGTAAGCCGAGCCACGCCGCGTCCGGCATGGCCCGGGTCAAGCTGGCCCGCTGGGGCCCGTCGCCCACGAAGACCAGCCGCATGCCGGGCGCACGGTCCAAGCCGCGCAACAGCTCGAGTTGCTTCTCGGCGGCCAAGCGACCGACGTAGCCGACAAGCACCTCACCGTTCGGGGCGAGTTCGCGACGCAGGGCCTCGTCGCGGTGGCGCGGGGGGCACGGGGGGAGATCGCC
>CAXTNQ010000031.1:6597-11308 GCA_964245745.1 uncultured Jatrophihabitantaceae bacterium | reverse complement strand
GGCGGGGTCTGCGTCGAGATCGATCGACTCCTCGAAGAGGGCGATCTGGTGCAGATCGACACCGCGGCCCCAACGCATGACCCGTGGCACGCCGTTGCGGCGCAGGTCGTCGACGGCCTGGCGACTGGGCGCCAGCGTGCGTCCCGCGAATCCGTGTACCCGCCGCAACCACCGCCACGCGAGCCGCTGGGCGCCGCGCAGACCGTAACGCACGGCGAAGCCGGCGAGATCGGTCTGGTAGACCGCGACGATCGGCAGGCCGATCCGGTGGGCCTGCTGGGCCGCCTGGGCGCCGAGGACGGCCGGCGACGCGAGGTGGACCACGTCCGGCGCGAAGGACCGCAAGGCGTCCGACAGGCCAGGCCACGGACAGGCCAGCCGGAAGCCGCGGTATCCCGGCGCAGGCAGCGAAGGCGTCCTGACCACGCGCGCTCCTGCGCAGCTGCGCGGTCCGGGGCCAGGCGCCACGATCAGGACGTCATGCCGGCGAGCGGTCAGGTACTCACAGACCCGCACCACGGAATTCGTCACACCGTTGACCTGCGGCAGGAACGACTCGGTGACGATCGCGACGCGCACGCCTCATGCTCGTCACGAGTACACGACCAATGACCAGCAACGACGTGCCATACACGTGAACGTCAGGCGATGCTTGTCCGACGGACGGGTAGACCAGCGAACGACGGTCGTGCACTTGGGCGGCCGTGGTCCAATGCGAGGAGACGGTACGACGACAGGGGCCGAGCATGGAGATCATCGAGCACTGGATCGGCGGCAAACTCACCGGCGCGTCGTCGACGCAAACGGCACCGGTCTACAACCCGGCGACCGGCGAGCAACGCGCTGAGGTCCGGCTCGCGTCGCGCGCCGACGTGGACGAGGCCGTTGCGGTGGCCGACGACGCGTTCGGCGTCTGGTCGCAGGCGTCCCTGAGTCAGCGCGCCAAAATCCTCTTCGCCTTCCGCGAGCTCATCAACGCGCATCGCGACGAACTCGCTGGACTGATCACCGACGAGCACGGCAAGGTGCTGTCCGACGCGGCCGGCGAGGTCCAACGTGGATTGGAGGTCGTCGAGTTTGCGTGCGGGATGCCACACCTGCTCAAGGGCGAGTTCTCCGACCAGGTGTCGACGGGCGTCGACATGTTCTCCTACCGAGAGCCGTTAGGTGTCGTTGCCGGCATCACCCCGTTCAACTTCCCGGTGATGGTGCCGATGTGGATGCATCCGGTCGCGATCGCCTGCGGTAATACCTTCGTGCTCAAGCCCAGCGAGCGTGACCCGTCCGCGTCCCTGCTCGTGGCCCGGCTGTGGCAAGAGGCCGGTCTGCCCGATGGCGTGTTCAACGTCGTCCAGGGCGCCAAGACCGCCGTCGACGCCATCCTCGATTCGCCGCAGGTCGCCGCCGTGTCGTTCGTCGGGTCCACGCCGATCGCGCGCTACATCCACGACCGCGCGTCAGCCACCGGCAAGCGGGTGCAAGCTCTGGGCGGCGCGAAGAATCACGCGATCATCCTGCCCGACGTGGACCCCGCCTTCGCCGCCGATCAGCTGGTAGCCGCGGCGTTCGGCTCGGCCGGCGAGCGATGCATGGCCATCTCCGCCGCGGTCACGGTCGGCTCGGCCGGTGACCCGCTCGTCGACGCCGTCGCCGCCCAGGCGCGAACGGTCAGGGTAGGCCCGGGACGCGCCGACGGCGTCGACATGGGTCCGGTCGTCACGCTGGCGGCCAAGGACCGCATCACAGGGTTGATCGGCCGCGGCGAAGCGCAGGGTGCCGACCTAGCCGTGGACGGCCGCGGCCTGGTCGTCGACGGCTACGAGGACGGCTTCTTCGTCGGGCCGACGGTGCTCGACCGGGTGCGTCCGGACATGGACGTCTATCGCGAGGAGATCTTCGGCCCGGTGCTGTCCGTGGTCCGCGTCGACACCGTCGACGATGCGATAGCGCTGGTCAACGCCAACCCGTACGGCAACGGCACGGCGATCTTCACGTCGAGTGGCGAAGCCGCGCGCACATTCCAGCGTGGCGTGCACGTCGGAATGATCGGCATCAACGTGCCGATCCCGGTGCCCATGGCGTATTACTCGTTCGGCGGGTGGAAGGACTCGCTGTTCGGCGAGCGGCACGTCCACGGACCGGAAGCGATCTCCTTCTACACCAGGGCAAAGGTCGTCACCACCCGGTGGCCGCATCACGACTCGTCCGTCGCGAGTTACCACTTCCCGACGGCGACCTGACCTACGAGCGTCCGGCTCGCAGCCCCATCCCATCGAATTCCGCTTCGACGAGCGGGAAGTAGGGCTCGGCGTTCGGAAAGATCCAGAACTGATCCTCGCGGATACCGGTCAGCACGATCTGCGCAGCGTCGTCTGAGGACATGCCCTCATCGAGGTTCGCCTTGAGGTCGTCGAGGACCTTCCGCGCGGCCGGAGACACGTTCTCGTCGTCCTGGTAGCGGGCGAGCTGGGTGTCGATGATGCCGGTGGCGATCGCACCCGGGCACACGACCGCGGCTCCCACCGACGCGGCCGCCGCGACCAGCTCGGCGCGCAACGTCTTGGTCAACCCGACCACCGCGTGCTTGGCGGCGGTGTACGGCGACTTCATCGGGACGGGCATCAGACCGCCCATCGACGACGTGTTGACCACGTAAGCCGGCTCGCCCGAGGCGATCATCCGCGGCACGAAGGAACGGATGCCGTGGACGACACCCATGAGGTTGACGGAAACCACGAAATTCCAGTCGGCCAGCGACGCTTCCCACGCCTGTCCGACCGTGGAGACACCGGCGTTGTTGCAGAGCACGTGCGCGGAGCCGAAGCGGTCATAGGTGGCGACGGCCAGCTTCTCGACGTCGTCCGCCTTCGACACGTCCGCGCCCACCGCCAGCGTCGCCACGGCGAAATCCGTCGCCACCTCCTTCGACGCCTGTTCGGCCTTACCACCGTCCAGATCGGCCAGGACGACCGACAATCCCTCGGCCGCGAAAGCACGGGCCAGGCCGCGTCCCAGACCCGAGGCCGCACCGGTAACGACGGCGACCTGGCCTCGAGTGATCTTCATAGGGGATCCTCCGAAGAGCGACAGCGATCAAGCGGCCAACCATCGCATGCCCAACCACAGTCGCCAAGTTCGACGTAGCGACCGAAACGGTCCGTCGCAGCCGTCACGGCTCTGGTCGCGAAAGTGGCTCGCTCATGCGGCCATCATCGTGCGCTGAAGCCGGCGGCGGTTCGAGACGCTGACGGATCTCTTCGATGCGGTCGGTGAGGGCCGACTCGCGGGCCTGATGCTCTTGATGCAGTCGCACGATGAGTTCCGGCGTGGGTCGTACGCCGTGGTAGTCGGGATGATGGTGATAACACAGGTAGAACTGGCCGCCGGCGGCAGCGTGGTTGCCTACCCGCCAGCAACCGGGCTGGTGGCAGTTGTACTTCCGCACCACCTGGTAGACACCGGTCGCGACCGTACCGATGATCCCGAGCTCGGCGAGATCTGATCCGAATCCGGACCAGAAGGCGTAGTACGGCCCGGGCTCGTCGACCGTTCCGGTGTGCACCGCCAGCCAGTGGTTGACCTGACTGGCGTTCAGGACCCAGAGGACGACCACAACTGCGCCGGCCGCGACGGCGGCGATCGCCGCGACTAGCCGCCAGTGGCCTCTCACGCTCTATCCACCTCTTTCTCCTCGTTCACGACAGACGCAAACGGCAATGGGTACTGAACTCGCCACGTCGTGCGTCCGGGTGAGTGCCCGTCGACATCTTCTCTTACGAGGCTCCGTCGTCCCCGTAACGCCTCGAACGGCTGCTTGAGGTCGTTGGCAACGTCAGGCCCCTCATGCGGGAGCATGCACGTGTGCTCGGCGCCGTTGGTCAGGCCGTCTTAGTCGGGATAGTGCTCGTTCTCGCGGCACTGCCGACGCTCCTCATCACCGTGGTGCTCGCGACACAACGACCACCCGAGGTGTCCCGAGCGTTCCTCGCGGGCTGGCTGCTCGGCCTGGCCGTCGTGGCGGTGATCGGGATAACCGTTGTCGATGTCGTCGATATCGGGAACGCCTCGCCGAGGTGGCTGAGCTGGTTGAAGATCGTGCTCGGTGGGTTGCTTCTTGCTCTCGCCGTCCGCAAGTGGTCGTCGCGGCCCCGAGACGGTCGCGCTCCGGAGATCCCGAAGTGGATGTCGGCCGTCAATTCCCTCAACACCAGAAAGCTCTTCGGTCTGGCGTTCGTCCTGGCCGCAGTAAATCCCAAGAACGTCGTCATCGTCTTGGCGGCCGTCACCGCCGTCGCGGACGCCACGCCTCGGCCCGGCGAGCAGGTCGTCGCGCTCCTCGTGTTCGTCGTCGTCGGCGGCCTCGGAGTCACCGCGCCCGCCCTCGCGCGTCGCGCGCTCGGGCGGCGTTCAGGTTCCGTGCTCACGGCTGTCGACACCTGGATGACCCGATACAGCGCCCTGATCATGTTCGGCGTACTGCTCATCCTCGGAATCGTGCTGATCGGCAACGGCATCGCCGGTCTTTGAGCCAGCCGCCGCTACAGGAGCGTGGTGGGCGATACTGGGATTGAACCAGTGACCCCTACCGTGTCAAGGTAGTGCTCTCCCACTGAGCTAATCGCCCGTATGTGCACCGCTGCGCGGTGGTTGTCGTTCGAGGCGGCGGCGGGAATCGAACCCGCGTACAGGGCTTTGCAGGCCCTTGCCTAAG
>CAXTNQ010000031.1:0-6497 GCA_964245745.1 uncultured Jatrophihabitantaceae bacterium | reverse complement strand
GAGGCGGCGGCGGGAATCGAACCCGCGTACAGGGCTTTGCAGGCCCTTGCCTAAGCCACTCGGCCACGCCGCCGAGGCCGGGACCTGGGGTCCCGGAAACGGCAGGACGCCCGAAGGCATCTCCGAGCGGACGACGGGATTCGAACCCGCGACCCTCACCTTGGCAAGGTGATGCGCTACCAGCTGCGCTACGTCCGCGAGACACGCGGTGGTCGCCGTGTGCCGGAGCACGACTCTATCCGATGGCCGAAGGCGACTCCAACCCGCGCAAACGCTGCCACAAGGCGTCCACCTGCAGGCCGAGGGTCTCCAGATTCCCCGCATTGTCGATCACCACGTCGGCAACGGCCCGCCGTTGGTCGTCCGACGCCTGGGCCGCCATCCGGGCGTGCGCCTCGTCCCGCGGCAGACCCCGCGCTTCGAGTCGGGCCAGCCGCTCGGGCAGTGGGGCTTCGACCACGACGACGACGTCAAAGTCGCCGGCTCGGTCGGCTTCGACCAGCAGCGGGACGTCGTACACGACGACGGCATCGTCCGGAACCGCCGTCAGCAGCTCGTGCGAGCGCCGCCCGACGAGGGGATGCACGATCGCATTGAGGTCGGAACGGGCCTGCTCGTCGGCGAAGACGAGCCGGGCAAGGGCGGCCCGATCGAGTTCGCCGTCCGAGCCGACGATCTCGGGACCGAAGCGCTCGACGACGGCCGTGAAGCCTGGGGTGCCCCCGCGGACGACCTCGCGGGCGATCTGGTCGGCGTCGACGATGACCGCGCCGCGTCGCCCGAGCAAGTCGGCGACGGTGCTCTTGCCCGACCCGACGCCGCCGGTCAGTCCCACGCGCACGGGTGCACCCTACAAAGGACGAGGGGCCCGAACGCCAACGCGTCCCGGGCCCCTCGCACACCGAATGGATCAGCGGCCGGCCAGGCGCTCCCGCAGAGCGGCCAGCGCCTCGTCAGAAGCCAGCGTGCCGTTGTTCTGCGGCGCGTCCGACGAGTACGAGGTGGCCTCGCCCGCGTCGGCCGCCGCTGCGGCGTCGGCGCGCTGCGCCTCGCCGAGCTGGCGACGGTGCGCCTCGAAGCGCTCGCGGGCCGCGGCGTAACGCCGCTCCCAGGCTTCGCGCTGCTCGTCGAAGCCGGGCAGCCACTCTTGCGTGTCGGGGTCGAAACCCTCGGGGTAGATGTAGTTGCCCTGAGCGTCGTACTGAGCTTCCATGCCGTACTGCGCGGGATCGAAGCTGTCCTCGGTGAGCGCGCCCTCGTTCGCCTGCTTGAGCGACAGCGAGATGCGGCGGCGCTCCAGGTCGATGTCGATGACCTTGACTAGCAGCTCGTCGCCGACCTGCACCACCTGCTCGGGGATCTCGACGTGCCGCTCAGCGAGCTCGGAGATGTGCACGAGACCTTCGATGCCGTCCTGGACGCGCACGAAGGCGCCGAACGGCACCAACTTGGTGACCCGGCCGGGGACGACCTGGCCGATCTGATGCGTGCGCGCAAACTGCCGCCACGGATCTTCCTGCGTCGCCTTAAGCGACAGCGAGACGCGTTCGCGCTCGAGGTCGATGTCGAGGACCTCGACGGTGACCTCCTGGCCGACCTCGACCACCTCGCTCGGGTGGTCGATGTGCTTCCAGGACAGCTCACTGACGTGGACAAGCCCGTCCACACCGCCAAGATCGACGAAGGCGCCGAAGTTGACGATGGACGACACGACGCCGTTGCGCACCTGGCCCTTGGCCAGCTTGCTGAGGAAGTCGCCCCGCTGCGCGGACTGCGTCTGCTCGAGGTAGGCGCGCCGGGACAGGACGACGTTGTTGCGGTTCTTGTCCAGCTCGATGATCTTGGCCTCGAGCGTGCGTCCGACGTAGGGCTGCAGGTCGCGCACTCGACGCATCTCGACCAGGGACGCCGGCAGGAAGCCGCGCAGCCCGATGTCGAGGATGAGGCCGCCCTTGACGACCTCGATGACCGTGCCGTCGACGACCTCGTCGTTCTCCTTCTTCTGCTCGATCGTGCCCCACGCGCGCTCATACTGGGCGCGCTTCTTGGACAAGATGAGCCGGCCCTCCTTGTCCTCCTTCTGCAGGACCAGGGCCTCGACCGCATCGCCGACGGAGACGACCTCGTTCGGGTCGACGTCGTGCTTGATCGAGAGCTCGCGGGAGGGGATGACCCCCTCGGTCTTGTAGCCGATGTCGAGCAGGACCTCGTCCCGGTCGACCTTGACGATCGTGCCCTCGACGATGTCGCCGTCGTTGAAGTATTTGATCGTCTTGTCGATCGCGGCGAGGAAGTCGTCGGTGCTGCCGATGTCGTTGATCGCGACGTGCGGGATCGTTGCGGTAGACCCAGTGGTGCCGGTGGTGTCGATGGTGGCCGTCATGTAGTGGGGTAGTCCCAAGGTCGTCGTGGCACGCCGCAAGATCCTTTCGCCGGAGAACGTGCCGATACGGACCGCGGAAACGGCCAGGTATTGAAACGTGCCATGACGAGCGCGGCCTGCTCCCGGTCGAGGCACGCAGACCCTGCAACGCAACTCACAGAATACGGACAGTGAGTCAACAAGGTCAACGCAGCCGCGTCCAGCCATGTTCCCATTGCGGCGGTCCGCGCTCATTTACGCTCGGTGCTGTGTATGACCTCACCCGTGACCGTCGGCCGGACTGACGGCATGGACGCGGACGTCGTCGTGGTGGGCGCGGGCCTGGCCGGCCTGGTGGCCGCGGTCGAGCTCGCCGATGCCGGGCGATCGGTGCTGCTGCTCGAACAGGAGAGTGAGCAATCCCTGGGCGGTCAGGCGTTCTGGTCGTTCGGTGGCCTCATGTTCGTGGACTCACCTGAGCAGCGCCGGCTGCGGGTCCATGACTCGCACGAGCTAGCCCTCGCCGACTGGATGGGCACCGCCGGCTTCGACCGTCCCGAGGACTACTGGCCTCGCGCCTGGGCCGAGGCCTACGTCGCCTTCGCCAGCGGCGAGAAGCGCGCCTGGCTGCACGCCATGGGGATGCGGTGGATCCCGGTGGTGCAGTGGGCGGAGCGGGGCGGATACCCCGTGGGAGCCGCAGGCGCCCACGGCAACTCGGTGCCCCGTTTCCACGTCACCTGGGGCACCGGTCCGGGGGTAATCGAGCCGTTCGTCCGCCGAGCGCGCGAGGCCGTCGAGCGCGGACGGGTGCACCTACGCTTCCGGCACCGGGTGACCGGTCTGATCACCGACGGTGGCGCCGTGACCGGCGTGCACGGCGACGTCCTCGCGGCCAGTGACGCCGAGCGCGGTGCGCCGAGTTCGCGGGCCGTCGAGCGCGACTTCGAGCTGCGCGCCCAGGCCGTCGTGGTGACGTCCGGCGGTATCGGCGGCAATCACGAGCTTGTCCGCCGCAACTGGCCGGCGACTGCTGGCAAGGCACCGGCCCACATGATCTCCGGTGTCCCCGACCACGTCGACGGCCTCATGCTCGGCGTGGTCGAGAAGGCGGGCGGCCGGGTGATCAATCCGGACCGCATGTGGCACTACCCCGAAGGAGTCGAGAACCACACGCCGATCTGGCCCATGCACGGCATCCGGATCCTGGCCGGCCCGTCCGCGCTGTGGCTGGACGCCCGCGGTCAGCGACTGCCGGCTCCCCTCTATCCCGGGTTCGACGCGCTCGGCTCTTTGCGCGCGGTCACCGCGTCGGGCTACGACCATTCCTGGTTCGTGCTCGACGAACGAACCGTGGCTACCGAATTCGCGCTGTCCGGCTCCGAGCAGAACCCTGACCTGACCGGTAAGGACCTTCGGCAGTCCCTGGGACGCGCGCGCGGCGGCCCGACCGCGCCGGTCCGGGCCTTCCTCGAGCGCGGCACCGACTTCGTCGTCCGGTCGACGGTCGAGGACCTGGCCGCCGGCATGAACGAGGTGGTCGGCGAACCGTTGATCGACGCCGCCGGCCTGCGCAGGCTGATCCTCGAGCGCGACCGGCAGGTGCGAAGCGGTCTGGGCAAGGACCCGCAGGTCGTCGCGCCTGCCGCGGCCCGGCGCTACCTCGGTGACCGCATCACCCGTGTGGTCAAGCCGCACGCCCTGCTCGGCGGCGACGGCGGCCGCCTGGTCGCGGTCCGACTGCACATCCTCACCCGCAAGACCCTAGGTGGGCTCGAGACTGACCTGTCCGCGCGGGTGCTGCAGGCCGGTGGCGTGCCGCTCCCCGGGCTGTACGCCGCGGGCGAGGTGGCGGGCTTCGGAGGCGGCGGCATGCACGGTTACCGAGCGCTCGAGGGCACCTTCCTCGGCGGCTGCCTGTTCTCCGGACGCGTCGCCGGCCGCGCGGTCGCCGCCGCGCTCTGACGCATGGCCGACGCGAAGCTCGATGCGGTGGGCGTCGGTCGCCGGTCGGAGGACGCTGCCGCGACCACGCGGGCGAACCGTCGCTGGTGGGACGCCGACGCGGATGACTACCAGTCTCTGCACGGGGATTTCCTCGGCGTCGCCGACTTCGTGTGGTCGCCGGAACGGGTGCGCGAGGCCGACGCCCGACTGCTGGGCGACGTGGCCGGTCGCCGCGTGCTCGAGGTCGGTTGCGGGGCGGCCATGTGCTCGCGGTGGCTCGCCGGACAGGACGCGCAGCCGGTCGCGTTCGACCTCTCCACGGGCATGCTGCGTCACGCCCGGGCCGGCGCCCGGGCCAGCGGCACTGACGTACCGCTCGTCCAGGCCGACGCCCAGCACCTGCCCTTCGACGCTGCCACGTTCGACCTCGCCTTCACCGCCTTCGGCGCCGTGCCGTTCGTGGCCGACTCCGCGGCCGTGATGCGCGAGGTCGCCCGCGTGTTGCGCTCCGGGGGCCGCTGGGTATTCGCCACCACGCATCCGACCCGGTGGGCCTTCCCCGATGACCCCGGACCGGCGGGGTTGACCGCCACGATGTCCTACTTCGACCGCACGCCGTACGTGGAGTTCGACGGCGCTGGCCAACCGACCTACGTCGAACACCATCGCACCCTGGGTGATCGGGTACGGGAGTTGCACTCCGCCGGCTTCCGCCTAATCGACCTCGTCGAGCCGGAATGGCCGCCCGACCTCGACGCCGAATGGGGACAGTGGTCGCCTCTGCGCGGCGCCATCCTGCCCGGCACGGCCATCTACGTTTGCGAGCTGACGACCTGATCGTCTCGCACGCGCTCGACGGCCGGCCGGCGGCGAAGCACGAGCAGCACGCCAGCGACGACCAGTAGCACGCCGAGGACGAGCAGGGCGAGCGGTGCCCACGTCCGCACGACGTTGATCTGCGTGATGTGGTCCTTGGCGTACTTCACCTGCTGCTTGACCGTCGCGTCGTTGAACACGATGGTCCCGTTGAACGCGGTGCCGCCGGTGGCGGCGAACTTCTGGACGATCTGCTCCGAGCCCTTGACGATCACCCCCGTCGTGGGCTCGACCCACACCGTGCGCACGTTCGAGTAGCGGCCCGGCAGAATGCTGTTGATCTTGATGTCGGACTCGGGGACCGTCTGGGCGAACTTATAGACCGACAGCCCGTTGACCTTCTCGGTGTCCACGAAGGTCATGGGGAAGGACTTGTTCAGCACGGTGTCGAAGAACGGGTACGTCTGCTTCTTCGTCCCCAGCGGGAAGGTGTAGCCCAACCCGTCGTGCACCACCGGAACGCCGTTGACCGTGGCCTTGAACCTCGCCTCGTTCACCGGCAGGGCGCTCTTGCGGTCGAACGCGACGCGGTCGGTGGTCTTCTGCAGGAACCCGGGGTCGGTCGCTGAGACACAGCCGTCACGGTCGGGCGCACCGCTGGTCGACGAGCGCAGGCACAGCGTCTCGTTCCACACCGCGACGCTCGACGTGCCGGCCGCCTTGTCGCCGCGCACCGCGCGGGTAGCTACGACCGGTACCGACGCCACAGTCTGCTGGCTGAGCACGAAGACCTGGGCGCCGCCTTCGGACACCGTGACCGAGTCGACGTCGAGCGGAATCTTGATCAGCGCCGGGGCGGCCACCCACTTGACGAGGGCCGCCCCGACGATGAGCAGGACGCCGAGTGCGAGGGCGACGACGCCGAGCACACGACGCATCGGACTCAGCTGGCCGGGTGCAGCACGGCGTCGATGACGTACACGATCGCGTTCTTCGTCTGGATGCCGCCACAGACGATCTTCGCCTTGCCGTCGATTGTGAAGTCGTCACCGCTGCCGGTGATGGTCAGCGCCTTGCCGTTCAGCGTGGGGTGCGAGCCGACGAGCTGGTCCTTCGTGATCTGCGAGCCCAGCACGTGGTACTTGAGCGTCGCCTGCAGGACCGGCTTCTGAGCCGGGTCCGTGAGCAGCGACTGCACCATGGCCGGCGGCTCCTTGGCGAAACCCTCGTTGGACGGCGCGAAGACCGTCAGCGCCGGCGCGGCGTTCAGCGTGTCGACGAGGCCCGCGGCCTGCGCGGCCGCGACGACGTTGGACAGGTCGGGGACGAGAGCGGCCGCACCGCCGACCGGCAGGCTCGCGGCGCTCGCGAG
>CAXTNQ010000030.1:13944-20804 GCA_964245745.1 uncultured Jatrophihabitantaceae bacterium | reverse complement strand
CTCGCGCGCGGAGCGCGGGTTCGCGGCAAGGCCGCGACGGGCGGACGCAGGAGGTCAGTCACGTCCGCCCTCGCGCGCGGAGCGCGGGTTCGCGGCAAGGCCGCGACGGGCGGACGCAGGAGGTATCGCAACCCCTATGTCGTCGTGACGTGTCAAGATTCGGGAGTGTTCGACGACCTGCTCACGCGCGTCGGCGATGCCATCGGCAGCTGGATGTACCTGCTCGCCGGGGGGCTGGCCTTCGCCGAGGCGGCGATCCTCGTGGGCATGGTGATTCCGGGCGAGACCGCGTTGCTGGTGGCCGGAGTCTTCTGCCAGCGCGGCATCCTCAACCTGTGGGTGATGATCGTCATCGCCGTGGCGTGCGCCATCGCTGGCGACAGCGTGGGCTTCGAGTTCGGCCGGGTGTTCGGCCCGGCGTTGCGACGGTCCCGGCTCGGGCTCTGGGTGGGTGAGCGGCGATGGCGGACAGTCGACGGCTTCCTGCACCGGCACGGCGGCAAGGCCGTCTTCTTCGGCCGGCTCACAGCCCTCCTGCGAGCGCTCGTGCCGTCCATGGCCGGCATGAGCGGCATGCACTACCCGACCTTCCTGCGGTGGAACGCTCTCGGCGGCCTTTTGTGGGGCAGCGGCTGCGTGCTGCTGGGCTACGCGTTCTCGAGCGCCCTCTCGACGGTCGGTCAGTACCTCACGTGGGCGCCGCTGACGATCGTTGCGATCGTCGTGGGCGTCCTCGTGACTCTCCATATGCGACGGCGACGGCGAGAGGCGGCCGAGGTCGACCGCGGCACCGAAATGGCCGGACCCGCCCGTTGAACCGAAGATCGTTTGCGCATCCGGTGACACAACGTGGCTGACGTCAGCGTGCGTCCGGCGCGGGCGGCGGACGCCGACGAGATCGGCCAGATTCAGATCGACACCTGGCGCACCGCCTACCGCACCGTCGTGCCCGCCGCCGCCCTCGACGCTTTGGACCTCGACGCGGCCCGGCAGGCCTGGCGATCGGCCATCGAAGATGCACCCTCTCCGCAGCACCGGGTGTTCGTCGCCCAGGAACAGGAGTGGCTGGTCGGTTTCGCGGCGGTCAGCCCCGCCGACCCAGCTGAAGCGGGCCTGTCCATCCCGACGGTCACCGCCACAGTCGGCCCGCTCCTCGTCGAACCGCGCTGGGGCCGGCGCGGTCACGGCTCTCGGCTGCTGGCCGCGATCGTCGATACCGCCGTGGCGGACGGCACTCGACGGTTGATCACTTGGCTCCCCGCCGGGGACACCGCGTCGCTGTCGTTCTACCGGGCGGCGGGATGGGACGTCGACGGCTACGCCCGCGGCCTGGACACCGGCGCCGGCGAGGTGCGCGAAATCCGGCTGCATACGGCCCTCGACGAACGAGGCGACGGGTGAGTACTCGGTTCGACGGCATCCCGATCGCCGCCCTGGACTTCTACGAGGACCTGGAAACCGACAACAGCAAGGCCTTCTGGACGGCGCACCGCCAGAGGTACGACGAGGCGGTGCGCGACCCGCTCGATGCGTTGGCCGCCGAACTGGCCACCGAGTTCGGCGAGCCGAAGGTGTTCCGGCCGTATCGCGACGTGCGGTTCAGCAGAGACAAGACGCCGTACAAGACGGCGCAAGGTGTGTGGTTCGCCGAGACGAGCTGCTATCTGCAGGTGTCCGCCGCAGGGCTGTTCGTGGCCGCCGGCTACTACGACACGGCCAGCGACCAGGTCGAGCGGCTGCGCCGCGCCGTGGACGACGACGTCGCCGGACGTCAGCTGGAACGGATCCTCGCCGGAGTGCAGTCCGCCCGGTTCGAGCTCGGTGGCGACCAGGTGAGCCGAGTGCCGTCCGGCTTCGCCCGCGACCACCCGCGCGGCGAGCTGCTGCGGTACAAGTCCCTCACGGCGAGCCGGCAGTTCGGGTCTCCGGCCTGGATCGCCACGCGACGCGCCAAAACCGAAGTGGCCAAAGCGTGGCGGTCGGTCACCCCGCTCGTGGCCTGGCTGGACACCCACGTCGGCCGGTCGAGCCGCCCGGGTCGTTGACCTCAGCCGGCGAGCGCCGGCACGAGGGCGGCCGCGTCGACCGTCCCCCATCCGGACGCGAGGTCGTAGCCCGCCACTGCCGGGTACCCGTCCACGTGGCCGAATCCGTTGTTGCCGTCGGCCACGTCAACCAGCCCGTGGTGCCCGTCCGCGCCAAGGCGGTACAGCACCGGGTTGAGGTTGCCGAGTCCGTGACCGGCTTGCTGAACGGCCAGGGCGACGACGCCGGCGAACAGCGGCGCCGCCTCGCTCGTCCCGCCGGCCACGCTCCATCCCGTGTCGTGCCGGGCGTAGGACCCGTAGACGAGGGCGCCTCCGTCGATTCCGGCCGACATTGAGATGTCGGGGATGCCGCGTTGGGCGCCAACCTCTCCGGCCACACCGTTCTGGTAGGCCGGCCGGTGGAACACTGCGCTCACGCCACCGCCGCTGGCGCCGTAGCCGTCCTGCCACACCGCGTCGTCCGCGAGCCGGCCCCCGTCGGGCGCCAGCCGCAGTGCCGTACCGCCGACCGCGGTGACGAGCGGATCACTGGCCGGCCAGGTGACGCCACGGCGAGTGGAAAGGGTGGACAGGTCCGCCAGCAGCCCCGTCGGACCCGTGTCACCGGACGCCGCCACGACGGTGATGCCGGCTGCGGCCGCCGCGCTATAGGGCGCCCGCAGGGTGTCGATGGCGGCGGGGTCGGTGAAGCTGGCTTCGAGCGCACCGAAACTCTGTGAGATCACCGTGGCCAGCCGATGGTCGACGACGTACTGGACGGCTTGGGCGATCTCTGGGAAGCCCTGTACGCCCGCGGTCTCGTCGACCGGCGTGGCCACGACGAGGATCTGGGCGCCGCTCGCCATGGCGTGCGCGTACTCGACGTCCAGCGTGGTCTCGTAGGCCCAGTCGAGGCGCTCCTGGTCGGTGGGGTCGAACGGCGGCACGTCCCCGACCGGTGCGATCACGCTCAGGCGCGGGGGGTCGGGCAGGCCCAATGTCTTATCGAACGTCTGCAGATCGTGCGCGATCGTGGGCGAGCCGTACGGGACGACCACGGCGATCGTGGTGCCTGCGCCGTCTGCGTCGAGACGGTTGACCCCGTACGCCGTCCGCAGCTGGCCCGGCGTGTAGCAGCGGACAGCGAGCACGGTGCGGCACGTCGCCCCGGACGGCGCGGTGGCGAACTCGTGACGCGCCAATCGGGTGGTCGCTGATGCCGGCGTAGGACGGGCGGTCGTCGAGTGACCGCTCTGCGTAACGCACAGTGCCGCGACCACGAGCGCGGACGTGGCTGCGGCAAACCACCGCATCATGTGCGCTCCCGGAGCTGCCCGGGCGGTGCCCGGGACATCGGTCATCTCACCACACGAGACGGCGCCCGTCACCGTCCCCGCTCGTGGGCAGCTATAGGCCGAGCAGCGGCTCGATACCGACGGTGAGGCCGGGACGGGTACGCACGGCCCGCACCGCAAGGAGCACGCCAGGCATGAACGACGCCCGGTCCAGCGAGTCGTGGCGGAGGGTCAGCGTTTCGCCGTCCATGCCGAACACGACTTCCTGGTGCGCAACCAGGCCGGCGATCCGAAGGGCGTGAACGTGTACACCGTCGACCACCGCCCCGCGTGCACAGTCCAGCGACTGCGCCGTTGCGTCCGGGATGTCGTCCAGACCCGCCGCCGCGCGAGCCTGCGCGACGAGCTGCGCGGTGCGGGACGCCGTGCCACTCGGCGCGTCGACCTTGCCCGGGTGGTGTAGCTCCACGATCTCGACGGACGGGTAGAACCGCGCAGCCTGCTGCGCGAAGCGCATGGTGAGCACCGCGCCGATCGCGAAGTTCGGAGCGACGATGACGCCCAGCTCGGGCGCGTCGGCCAGCCACGCGGCTACGGTCTTCAGCCGGTCCTCGGTGAACCCCGTCGTGCCGACGACGGCATGGATGCCCTGGTCAATTGCGAAGCGGATGTTGTCCATGACGACGTCGGGGGTTGTGAAGTCGACGAGCACCTGCGCTCCGCCGTCGGCCACGCTGAACAGCCAGTCGCCGGCATCCACCATGGCCACGAGATCAAGATCGTCGGCGGCGTCGACCGCGGCGCATGCCTGCTGACCCATCCGCCCGCGCGCGCCGAGAACCCCTACCCGGACTGGCTCGGTCACTGCTCCTGCCCTTTCGTCACGGCGCCGTCGAAGTCGTGCTGCCCGAACGGCCCGACGACGGCGAGGCAGCGCGGACGGGTCAACAGGTCCGCGGCGACATCGGCGACGGCCTGAGGAGTCACGGCGTCGACGCGCGCGATCAACTCGTCGACGCCGAGGACGTCGCCGTAGTTCAGTTCGCTTTTGCCCAGCCTGGTCATTCGCGATCCCGGATCCTCGAGACCGAGGACGATACCGCCGCGCATCTGACCCTGGCCGCGCTCGATCTCGTCCCGGCGCAGCGCACCCGCGGCGACGGCGTCGAGCTCCGCGGTGACCAAGTCCAGCACCTCTTCGGCTTTACCGGGTTGACAGCCCGCGTAGACCGCGAACGTGCCGGTGTCGGCGTAGCTGCTGGCGAACGAGTACACCGAGTACGCCAGCCCGCGCTCCTCGCGAATGCGCTGGAACAGCCGCGAACTCATGCCGCCGCCCAGCGCGGCGGACAGCACGCCGACCGCGAAGCGGCGGTCGTCGTGCCGGGACAGCCCCCGACCTCCCACGATCAGGTTGGCCTGTTCGGTGTCGTCCTCCACGACGGTCACCGGACGGCCTCGTCCGCGTGGCGCTGGATAGCCGCGGATCGGGGCGGCGCCGGCCACCGGGTCCAGGCGGCCCGCGAACAGCCGGCGCGCCTGCGCGACCACCGCCTGGTGGTCGAGGTGGCCGGCCACGGAGACCACCATCTCGCCGGGCTGATAGCGCCGGCGGTAGTAGCGGTCGACCTGCGTACGGGTCAGTGCGGTGATCGACTCGGTGGTGCCGAGGATCGAGCGGCCGAGCGGGGTGTCGCCGAACAGGCCGCCCGCGAACTCGTCGTGCACGAGATCGCTCGGATCGTCGTCGCGCATGGCGATCTCTTCGAGGACGACCCCGCGCTCGACGTCGACGTCGTGCTCGTCCATGGTGGCGTTGAGCACCACGTCGGCCACGACGTCGAGCGCCACAGCTAGGTCGCGGTCGAGCACGGTGGCGTAGAAGCAGGTGTGTTCCTTCTCGGTGAAGGCGTTGCACTCGCCGCCCACGGCATCCATGGCGTTGGCGATGTCCAACGCGCTGCGCGTCGCCGTGCCTTTGAACAGCAAGTGTTCGAGGAAGTGGCTCGCTCCGGCGACGGCGGGCGTCTCGTCCCGGCTGCCGACGGGCACCCACACGCCCCCGCGCGCGCACCCCCCCCCGGCCTGCGCTGCGGTGACTACCCGAAACCCCCCCGGTCGGGCGGGCCGGGTTATCGGCCCGCCGCGGGTCGCGGGCAGCGCCTGCGTCCGCGCACGACGTGGAATCGCCCGAGTCGCGTGACTCGTCGACGGGGTCATCGCACGATCGTACGGTCGGTCGCCGCCGGGCGACGGCTCACGGCGTACTGACGATGGCTTGGGCCAACGCCAGAGTTTCCGGCTGCCATAGCACCAGACGGACCAGAACGGTCGCGGTGGACAAGACCGATAGGGCCTGCCGGATGGCATCGTCGACCGGCCAGCCGTACACGCCGGACGAGATGAGCGGAAAGGCAACCGACCCCGCACCGATCTCGTCCGCGACGTGCAAGGCCTCGCGGTAGCACGAGCGGAGGATCTCGGAGCGGTCCTGGGTGCGCGCATAGACCGGACCGACGGTGTGGATCACCCACCGCGCCGGGAGATTCCCAGCGGTGGTGGCGACCGCGCGGCCGGCGGGTAGACCGTTCGGCAGCGATTCGGCGCGCAGCTCCCGGCAGGCGGCCAACACCTGCGGACCGCCCCTGCGGTGGATCGCGCCGTCGACCCCTCCGCCGCCGAGGAGCGAGGAATTGGCCGCATTGACGACGGCGTCGACCTGCTGCTCGGTGATGTCTCCGAGGACGAGCTCGACGGCCACGACGCCATCATGCCGGTGCGCGTTGGTTGGTGCGCTAAGCCGCGGGCCGGCCGGGCGATCTTCAGCGCGGCAGCCAGGCGTCCGGTGTCTCGACCATTCGCCGCACGTGCGGAGCCAGGCGGCCGGTGAGGACGTGCTGCAGCGTGGTCTCGTCCAGGACTCGGCGCAGGCTGGCCCGGACCGCCACCCACACCTCGGGCAGGTGGCTCGCCACGCCGGTGTAGGTCGTCTCGTTCGGGCGTAGTCCCCGTACCTCGGCCAGCGGCCCATCGACGGCTCGGATCACCTGCCCGAGCGTGATTTCCGACGCAGGGCGAGCGAGCGCGTAGCCACCGTCGGCACCGCGCTGACTCCGGACGATGCCCGCCCGGCGCAACTCGCCGAGGATCGCCTCCACGAACTTGCGTGGCAGTTCCTGCTCCCGGACGATCACCTCGACCTTGACTAGCGACGGCGCCCGGTCGGCCACTACGAGCAGGGCCCGGATGGCGTAGTCCGTCTTGGCCGAGATCTCCACGGCGCACATCGTCGCACCAGTGCGCCGCCCGCACGGGTCACCCGGCGGAGAGGGTGGCGGCCCCGGGCGCCGCTCGCAACCAGACCGCGCGGTCTGGTTCCAGGCCCAGCGCGTTGGCGTGACTGCGCGCGAGCTGAACCCACGGCTCGCCGTCCGGCGCACGCAGCTCGGCACGGATCTCGTGGCCAACCCGCACGAGCCGGTGTACCCGCGCCGGCACCGCGCCCCGCTCCTGCTGGGCGCGGGCGATCAGCAGCGCG
>CAXTNQ010000030.1:0-13934 GCA_964245745.1 uncultured Jatrophihabitantaceae bacterium | reverse complement strand
CGGCCGTACCCACCGTCCGCTGAGCTGTGTGGTCGGGCCGAGGAACTGCATGACGAACGGGTTGGCCGGACGGTCGTACAGCTCGTGCGGCGGCCCGGTCTGTTCGACGCGACCGTGGTTGATGACGACCACCTCGTCGCTCACCTCCAGCGCTTCTTCCTGGTCATGCGTGACGAACACAGTGGTGACCTGCACTTCGTCGTGCAGCCGGCGCAGCCACGCCCGCAACTGCTTGCGGACCTGCGCATCGAGGGCGCCGAACGGCTCGTCGAGAAGCAGGACGGTCGGCTCGACGGCAAGGGCCCGGGCCAGGGCCATGCGCTGGCGTTGTCCGCCGGACAGCTGCGCCGGCATCCGGTCGGCGAACTGCTCGAGCTGTACCAGCTCCAGGAGCTCGGACACCCGACGCCGGACCTCGGCCTTCGGCCGGCGCCGGACCTCGAGCCCGAACGCGACGTTGCGGAAAACCGAGAGGTGGCGGAACGCCGCGTAGTGCTGAAAGACGAAGCCGACGTTGCGACGTTGCGCTGGCACGTCCGTGACGTCGACACCGTCGATGACCACGCGGCCGGTGTCCGGTGCCTCCAGGCCGCCAAGGATGCGCAGCAGGGTGGACTTGCCGCCGCCGGACGGTCCGAGCAGCGCAGTCAGGCCGCCGGTGGCGACGTCCAGGTCGACACCGTCCAACGCCACGAAGTCGCCGAAGCTCTTGCCGAGGCCGGTCGCGACGACGCCCACGTCAGGCCTCCTCCTGCGGACGGGCCAGCGAGACGCCGATCATGCACAGCGCGGTCACGACGATGAGGACGAGCGAGAGCTGGTAGGCACCGGGCTCGAACTGCTCGGCGCGCTCGTCCACCACGAGCGTGACGGTCTGCGTCTGGCCGCTGATGTTGCCGGACACGACCCGCACCGCTCCGAACTCGCCCACGGCCCGGGCCAGGCTCAGGACCACGCCGTAGCCGAGCGCCCACCGGATCGTGGGCAGCGTGACACGCAAGAAGCGCTGCGCCGCGTTCGCCCCGAGCGAGCGCGCAGCCTGGTCCTGCTCGAGCCCGGTTTCGTCGAGCACGGGCAGCACCTCGCGGACGACGAGCGGCAGGCACACGAAGGCAGTTGCCAGCACCATGCCCGGAGTCGAGAAGATGACGTTGACGCCGAGCCCCGAGAGGACGGAGCCGAACCATCCGGTGGTCGAGCCGTACACCAACACGAGAGCGAGCCCGACCACGATCGGCGACACGGAGATCGGTAGATCGACCAGCAGGTCCAGCGCCCGGCGTCCGCGGAAGCGATAACGCGCGAGCAGCACCGCGACGCCTACGCCGAAGACCGCGTCGAGAAGTACGGCGCTGCCGGCGACGACCGCGGTCAACCGAAAGGCGTGGACGGCGTCCGGAGCGGTGACCGCGTCCCAGAAGACGACGGCACCCGCGTCGACGGTGCGCCAGATCACCAACCCGAGCGGCAAAGCCACCAGCACCCCGACGTAAGCCAGGGTGATCACCCGCAACCCGAGCCGGCCACGGCGCCGACGATGGGGGCGGCGGCCGGCCACGGCGACCGGCGAGGTAACCCGCTCGTCGATCGGCGCCAACGTCGTGTCAGCCATGCGGAACCAGCCGACGGCGCACGAGCGCCAACCCGCCGAGGACGACCGCGCTGATCAGCAACAACACGGTCGCGGTCGCCGCCGCGTCGGACAGGTTGCCGTTCTCGATCTGCTGGTAGAGGTACTGCGACGCGACCTCGGTGCGCGGCAGCTGGCCGGAAATGAGGATGACCGCGCCGTACTCCCCCATGGCGCGCCCGAACGACAGGGCCGCACCGGACAGGATGGCCGGCGCGAGCGCGGGCAACACCACCCGCCGGAACGTGGTCATCGGCCCCGCGCCGAGCGACGCAGCCGCCTGCTCCACCTCGGGGTCCAGCGACTGCAGGACCGGCTGGACGGTGCGCACGACGAACGGCAGCGTGACGAACAGGAGCGCCACCAGCACGCCGGGACGGGTTGCGTACCAGTCGACGCCCACCGGGCTGTGCGGCCCGTACAAGGCATTGAGCACGACTCCGGCGACGATCGTCGGCAGAGCGAAAGGGACATCGATCAACGTCTCGACCAGCCGCCGCCCCGGGAAGGCGTCTCGCACGAGGACCCACGCGATGACCGTGCCCATCACGGCATTCACCGCAGTCACGGCCAGCGCGCACAACACGGTGAACCGCACGGCGTGCAGGGCCTCGGGCGAGGTAACTGCCGCCCAGAAGGACGACCCCGCGGCTCTGGCGACGACCGCGGCCAGCGGAAGGAGGACGAGCAGGCTCAGCCACAGCACGGCCAGGCCCAGCCCCAGGCCCGCACCGGGCCCCAGCCGCATCCGGGCCTGGTCGCCGTCGTGTGCGCGGACCGGTGGTCGCCCGGCGGTCGCGGTCGTCATCCCTGTCCGCGAGCGATCTTGGTGACGATGCCGTTCGTCTTGTCGAAGAACCGGGTATTGACCGCCGACCAGCCGCCGAGGTCGGCGATCCGCTCGAGCTTGACCACGGTGGGGAACGGATCCGTCGGGTCGTTGGCGCCGTCCACGCGTCCGGCTTTCACGGTGGTGCCGACCGGCCGGTAGCCGTGGGCTGCGAAGATCTGCTGGCCGGCCGGGCTCCGGACGAAGGTGAGGAAGTCGCGGGCGGCCGGAGGGGCATCCTTCGTCGTGGCCGCGGGATTCTCGATGAGTAGCGACTCCTGCGGCACGACATAGTCGAGCGCCTGGTGCTTCTGCCGAGCGGCGATCGCCTCATTTTCGTAGGAGATCAGCACGTCGCCCGTGCCGTTGAGGAAGGTGGTCGTGGCGTTGGCGCCGCTGGTGGGCCGACTGACCACGTTGGCGAAGAACGCTTTGAGGTAGGCCTGAGCGTCCGCGTCGCTGCCGCCGTTCTGCAGAACGTGCGCGTACGCGGCCAGGATGTTCCACTTGGCGGAGCCCGACGATCCGGGGTCGGGAGTGACGATCTTGACACCGGGCTTCGTCAGATCGTCCCACCCGGTGATGTGCTTAGGGTTGCCCGGCCGCACGGCGATGACCACGACCGAGTCGGAGACCAGTCCGTTGGTCGCGCCGCGGTTCCAGCCGGGGTCGACGAACTTGGGCACGAGCTTGGTGAGATCGGGTTCGAGGGAGAACGCGACGTAGTCGGCCTGCTGACCGTTGGCGACCGCCTGAGACTGCGTGCCACTGGCCCCGTAGGACGAGCGCCACGTCACGCCCTTACCTGCCGACGTCGCGGCGAATGCGGCCTGGAGTGCGTCATACGCCGGCTTGGGTACCGAGTACGCCACCAGTGACAACGACGTGCTGCCGGACCGTCCCGGCGACGTCGAAGCGCCGGATGAGCACGCGACAGCAGCGGCCGCGACGGCCGAGACGCCCAGGAGGGCGGCGAACCGCCGGCTGGTCAGGTGCGCGCCAAGGCTCATTGTCTACTCCGTCTGCTACGTCGGTAATTCCGACCGAGTTAACAGACAATAGCAAGTTGGTGACGCATGTGGTCGATGCTCAGCGTTCGTCGACCAGCCGGCGGAAGTAGTACAGGAGCGGTTGGGTCTCGTCGGGCTCGTGGTTGGCGTAGCCATGACGCTCGTAGAAGCGCCGAGCGTCGACGTCGTCCCCATCCACGTTGACTTCCACGAGCTCGCCGCCGCGCGCCTCGACCGCGGTCTCGGCCGCCCGGAGCAACGCCGAGCCAATACCGTGCCCCCGCCGCCCCGGGACGACGTAGAGCTCGTCGAGCAAGCCGACGGGTCCGTCGAACCACACGTTCGAACGCAGCGTGAGCAGAACCACGCCGGACGCGGGGGCGCCGGCCAGCCAGGCCAGGACGTGGCCGCCGGCGAGAAGCCGTTGGAGGCGGGAGGCGAGAACGGTGACGCCCGGTGTCGCGACGTCGTACTCGCGGTTGAACGCGTCGAGGAGCGCGGCAACCTCCGGTGCGTCAGCCACGGCGGCGGGACGAGGCGACGCTGACCGGTCCATGGCGCTCAGTATCCGGAGGCCATGATGCTGACGTGATCCCAGACGATCAGGTGTGGGCGGCGAGCGCGGGCTGGGTCTACGTGCCGGAGGATGCGCCGCACGTCATCACCGACGAGTTCGCCCTCGTCGCTTACCCGCCGTACTTCACGCTGCCTACGGCCGTGCACCGGATCGACACGGACCGGTCGGCGGCGCCAGTCATTGCTACCGACGGGCAGGAGCGTGCGTTCGTCCTGCCCCGTCGGCACCCGATCGGCTTAAGCCGGCGTCTCAGCCGGGGCAGCGGCCGGGGCCGATGCCGTCGTCTCGGCCGGCTGGTCGTCGACCAGGACCAGGCTGATCTTGCCGCGAGAGTCGATGTCCGCGATCTCGACCTGGAGCTTGTCGCCGACCTTGACGACGTCCTCGACCTTGTTGACCCGCTTGCCGCGCCCGAGCTTGCTGATGTGCACCAGGCCGTCCTTGCCGGGCAGCAGCGAGACGAAGGCGCCGAACTGCGCCGTCTTCACGACCGTGCCCAGATACCGCTCCCCCACCTTGGGCAGCTGCGGGTTGGCGATCGCGTTGATACGGTCGACCGCCGCCTGCGCGGACGCGCCGTCGGACGCACCGACGTAGATCGTGCCGTCGTCCTCGATGGTGATGTCGGCGCCGGTCTCGTCCTGAATGGCGTTGATGATCTGTCCCTTGGGGCCGATCACCGCGCCGATCTTGTCGACCGGGATCTTCACAACCGTGACCCTAGGAGCGAACGGGCTCATCTCGTCGGGCTCGTCGATCGCCTCGGCCATCACGTCGAGGATGTGCAGCCGCGCGTCACGCGCCTGCGTCAGCGCGGACGCCAGAACACCGGACGGAATGCCGTCGAGCTTGGTGTCGAGCTGCAGGGCGGTGACGAATTCCCTCGTGCCCGCCACCTTGAAGTCCATGTCCCCGAAGGCGTCTTCGGCACCGAGGATGTCCGTTAGGGCGACGTACTCGGTCTGGCCGTCGACGGTGTCGGAGACCAGGCCCATGGCGATCCCGGCCACCGGCGCCTTGAGCGGCACGCCGGCGTTCAGCAGGGATAAGGTCGAGGCGCACACCGAGCCCATGGAGGTCGAGCCGTTCGAGCTGATCGCCTCGGAGACCTGGCGGATGGCGTACGGGAAGTCGTCGCGACTGGGCAGCACGGGCACCAGCGCCCGCTCGGCCAGCGCGCCGTGCCCGATCTCGCGCCGCTTCGGTGAGCCGACCCGGCCGGTCTCGCCCGTGGAGTACGGCGGGAAGTTGTAGTTGTGCATGTAGCGCTTCGTCTTCTCGGGCGAGAGCGTGTCCAGCTTCTGTTCCATGCCGAGCATGTTCAGCGTGGTGACGCCCAGGATCTGGGTCTCGCCGCGTTCGAACAGAGCCGAACCATGGACGCGCGGCACGACCTCGACCTCGGCGGAGAGCGTGCGGATATCGGTAAGTCCGCGCCCGTCGATGCGCACCTTGTCGCGCAGGATGCGCTGGCGCACCAGCTTCTTGGTCAGCGCACGGAAAGCCGGGCTGATCTCCTTCTCGCGGCCCTCGAACTGCGGCCCGACAGCCTCCCGGGCCTGCTCTTTGACCCGGTCGAGCTGAGCCTCGCGGTCCTGCTTGTCGGCGATCGTCAGCGCAGCAGCCAACGGCTGTTCGACAGCGGCCTGGACGGCGTCGAAGACGTCGTCGTGGTAGTCGAGGAACACCGGGTACTCGGCCGTAGGCTTTGCGGCCACCTTGGCCAACTCCGCCTGGGCGCGGCACAGCTCGGCGATGAACGGCTTGGCCGCCTCGAGGCCCTCGGCTACGACCTCCTCGGTCGGCCGGCTGGCGCCGTCCGCGATCAGCTGCAGGCTGCCCGCCGTCGCCTCGGCCTCGACCATCATGATCGCCACCTCGCCGGACTCGAGGACGCGACCGGCGACGACCATGTCGAACGTGGCCTGGTCGAGCTGGTCATGGGTGGGGAAGGCGATCCACTGGCCTTCGACGAGCGCGACGCGGGTGCCACCAACCGGTCCGCTGAACGGCAGGCCGGCGAGTTGCGTGGACGCCGAGGCTGCGTTGATCGCCAGCACGTCGTACGCGTGCTCAGGGTTCAGCGCAAGGACGGTGATGACCACCTGGACCTCGTTGCGCAGGCCCTTGACGAACGACGGCCGCAACGGTCGGTCGATGAGCCGGCAGGTGAGGATCGCCTCCTCGCTCGGTCGTCCCTCCCGCCGGAAGAACGAGCCGGGGATGCGCCCGGCGGCGTACATGCGCTCCTCGACGTCCACGGTGAGGGGGAAGAAGTCGAAGCCCTCGCGCGGCGAGCGGCCGGCCGTGGTGGCCGACAGCAGCATGGTGTCGTCGTCCAGGTACGCGACCACGGAGCCGGCGGCCTGGCGGGCCAGCCGACCGGTCTCGAAGCGGATGGTGTGCGTGCCGAACCGGCCGTTGTCGATCGTGGCGACCGCCTCGTGGACGGTCTCGGCGGGTGATGTTGCGGACTCCGTCACGGAGTCCCTCCTCTCGTACGGCGGCGCCCTCGCGCCTGCCGCGATCTCGCTGTGCCGTCCAGCGATGCACTGGACCACAGCGGGGACGCCCGTACGAGCGGATCGACCTGGCCACGGTGCCGGTCTTCGATCGAAGCGGCTAGCGGGCTACGCGCTCAGTCGCCACTACCGAGGACCGGCGTCGGCGGGCAAGTACCCGCGGCGGACGTGACGTCCCGGTGGATGGGTTATTCGGTTGTCCTGCAGTCCTGTCCGGGAGCTACCGGCGCAGCCCGAGCCGCTCGATGATCGAGCGGTATCGGCTGATGTCGGTCTCGGCCAGATAGTTGAGCAGGCGGCGGCGTTGCCCGACCAGGAGCAACAGCCCCCGACGGCTGTGATGATCGTGCTTGTGCGTCTTCAGGTGGTCGGTGAGGTCGCTGATCCTGCGGGACAGCATCGCGACCTGCACCTCGGCCGACCCCGTGTCGGCGTCGTTGGCCCCGTACTGGGCAATGATTTGCTTCTTCACGTCGCTGGCCAGGGCCACCGTTGACTCCTCACGGTTCGGTGCAGGCACGCCTCGCCGGTCTGCGTCACGGCGGGGAGAGAACGAGCACTGCAGTTTCGGGCGCGCGAGCACGCCGCTGGAGTCCAGGATATCAGTGCAGGCGGATCGGCGCCTACGCCGGCGACAACAGGGCTCGGGTCTGCTTGACGTCGTCGGCCATCTGCGCCACTAGAGCGTCGACGGCCTCGAACCGCTCCATTCCCCGCAGCCGCGCGACGAACTCAACGCCGAGTCCGTCCCCGTACAGGTCGCCTTCGAAGTCCAGCAGGTGCGCCTCTACCCGTCGCTCCCGGACGGTAAATGTCGGATTTGTGCCGACCGAGATGGCGGCGACCGCCAGCGGGGCCGGCTCGGCCGTGCGGCCCCACTCGTCCAGCCGTACCACCCGGCCGGCGTAGACGCCGTCCGCCGGTACGCAGGCCCAGGGATCCGCCCGCAGGTTGGCGGTCGGGTAACCGAGTTCGCGACCGCGTTCGTCTCCGCGCTCGACGATGCCGTCGACCCGGTGCGGACGGTCGAGGGCGACCGCCGCCGCCTGCATGTCGCCGGCCTGTACGCAGGACCGGACGTAGGTGGCGCTGATCGGGCCGTCCGGTCCGGTGAGCAACGGGACACCGGTCGCGCGGAAGCCGAAGGTCTCGCCGAGGCGGTGCAGGGTGTCGACGTCGCCGGCGGCGCGGTGCCCGAACCGGAAGTTGGCGCCGTCGATCACTTCGGCAGCGTGCAGATGGACGATCAGGGCCTCGTGCACGAACTTCGCGGGGTCGAGGCGGGAGAACTCGAGGGTGAACGGCACCGCGCAGAACACGTCGATACCGTGCTGCTTTACCAGCTCAGCCCGCCGCACCATCGTGGTCAGCACAGGAGGGTGGGTGCCCGGCCGCACGACCTCCGACGGGTGCGGCGTGAAGGTGATCAGAACGCTCGGCACGCCGAGCTGATCGGCCCGGGCCACCGCGCGGTCGATGATCTCGGCGTGCCCGAGGTGCACGCCGTCGAATACCCCGATGGTGACCACGCAACGCCCCCAGTCGGACGGCGTCGCGTCGAGTCCGCGCCAGTGCTGCACGCCTCGAGGCTAGCGAGCTGACGGCGTCGGCGGGTCGGCTCAGCCGGCCGGAGTGAACACGAGCACCGGGCGCGCCCGGCCGTCCGCCTCGATGAGGAGGGCGACCACCACCCCGTCCGGGCCAATGGCAGCGTAGGTGTCCGTTCGTCCCATGGGAGCGAGCGTCCGGCCGTACGCCAGCTCACGGGCCTCACCCGCATCGACGTCGCGCACCGGAAGGGTGGCCCGTACCGCAGCGGCGAGGTCGAGCGGCACCGGGTCGGATGCGGCGGCCAGCTCGTCCAGAGAACGCGCATCGGCCAGCGTGAACGGGCCGACCCGGGTCCGGCGCAGCGCGGTGAGGTGGCCGCCGACACCCAACGCGGCGCCCAGGTCGCGGGCCAGCGCCCGAACATACGTGCCGGACGAGCACTCGACCTCGACGTCGATGTCGATGGCATCGCCGACTCGCCGCCATCCGACGGCGGCGAAGCGGGAGACCGTGACCTCGCGGGCGGCCAGCGTGACGGTCCGGCCGGCTCGAACCTCGGCGTAGGCGCGCCGGCCGTCGACCTTGATCGCCGACACCGCGGACGGAACCTGGCGGATGGTGCCCTGGAAGTCGGCCATGGCCGTCACGACGTCGCTCTGGCCGATCGTCGCCGCCGACCGCTGCGCGACGATCTCGCCGTCGGCATCGTCCGTGGTCGTCGCCACCCCCAGGCGGACGGTGGCGGTATAGGCCTTGTCGGCCATCTGCAGGTGGTGCAGCAATCGGGTAGCGGACCCGACTCCGATTACGAGCACACCCGTGGCCGTCGGATCGAGCGTCCCTGCGTGGCCGACCCGGCGCGTCCCGACCAGCCGGCGCAGGCGGCCGACCACGTCGTGGGAGGTCCAGCCGGCCGGCTTGTCGACCACGACCAGCCCCGACGGCGCCGACCCTGCCCGCTGCGCGTTCACTGCTCGCTCCGCAAGCGTCGCTCGGTCACCGCTGCTCGCCCACGACGAGCCACCGAGCCCCGCGTACGCGTCCGACCATCCCCACGAGGCGCACGACCACGAACGCCGTCAGACCGGCCCAGACCCCACCGATGCCCCAATGCCATTGCAAGGAGGCGACGTTCAGGGGGGCGAAAGCGCCCACGGCGGCGACGATCGTGACGGTACGCAGGAAAGCGACGTCGCCGGCTCCGATCAGCACCCCGTCCAACGCGAACACCACGCCAGCCGCCGGCATCATGGCCACGAACCACGGCCACAGCAGGTGCGCCTGGTGGACGACATCCGTCGAGGACGTGAACAGCCGCGGCAGTACGAACCACCCGGCGGCCAGGGCGGCGCCGAAGGCGATCCCCGCCCACAGCCCGTACCGGCCGACCTGCCACGCCGTCCGGCGCGCCACGTCGGGATCGCTCGCGCCCAAGGCGGCACCGATTAGCGACTGAGCCGCGATGGCGAAGGAGTCGAGCAACAACGCGCAGAACTCCCACAGCTGCAAGCCGATCTGGTGAGCGGCGATCTGCGCCGTACCCATCCGCGCGGCGACCGCTGCCGCCGACAGGAAGGCGACCTGGAAGGCCGCCGAGCGCAGCACGAGGTCCCGGCCGACCCACAGCTGCGCGCGGAGCACGGGCCACTGGACACGTGGGCGCCCACCGTCGGCCAGGACGGCCCGGACGAAAAGCGTGCCGCCTACCGCTTGCCCGATCACGTTGGCTACGGCCGACCCGGTCAGCCCGAGACCGGCCGGATACACGAGCACCGGCGAGAGCACAGCGGACGCGCCGTTCGCGATGAGCACGATGATCACGGGCCGACGGGTGTCCTGGACGCCACGCAGCCACCCGTTCCCGGCCAGGACCAACAGGATCCCCGGCACGCCGAGCACGGCAATGCGAAACCATGACTCGGCCGCGGCTTGGACCGCGCCCGACCCTGCGAGCAGCGTGGTCAGCGGACCGGCGAGCAGCTCGCCGACCACGATGACGACCCCGCCGATCGTCAGCGCCAGCAGGGAGGCCTGAACGCCCTCGTCCACGGCGGCGTCGCGCCGACCGGCGCCGAACCAGCGGGCCGCCCTGCTGGTCGTCCCGTATTCGACGAAGGTCCCGATGACCAACACCAAGGTCATGAGCGCCGCCCCGATCCCCAGCGCGCCCAGCTGGGTCGAGCCCAGGTGGCCGACGACCGCGGTATCGATCAACAGGTACAGCGGCTCGGCGGCGAGCACGACGAAGGCCGACGCGGCCAGACCGAGCAGTCGGCGCGTCGAAACGGTCGTCGCGCTCACAGCTGCCGATACATGACGAAGAGCTCGACGTAGCCCGTGGTGGGATGCCGGAACCCGCCGGGAATGGCGCCAACCGTGGCGAACCCGAGATCGTGGTAGAGCCGGATCGCGTGGACGTTCGTCGCGGCGACGGCGTTGAACTGCAGTCCACGAAAGCCGAGCGCCCGCGCGCGTTCGATCGAATGCTCGACCATGACGCGTCCGTACCCGCGGCCGCGGCCGCCCGCCGCGACCATGTAGGACGCATTCGCCACGTGGCCGCCCGGACCGGCCTGGTTGGCGCCGAGCCGGTACAGACCTACCGCGCGCCGGTCGGCATCGGCGCGCCACACTTCGCCACCGCCGTCGAGCCATTGGCCGCGAGCCTGGTCGCTGGTCGTGCGGGGGTCGTAGACGTAGGTGTCGCCGGCGGAGACGACGGCGCGCCAGATCGGCCACAACGCGGGCCAGTCCGCGGCAGTGGCTCTCCGGAGTGCGAGCTCAGGCATTCGCTTCGTCGTCGGCACGCGGCTTGCGGTAGGGGTCGGCCTCGCCCGCTGGAGACGCTCCCCGCCGCGCCGCTTGGACCTGCGCGTCCGCCCGCGCGGCGACGGCGAGCAACGCGTCGATGTGCTGGGCGTCGGCGGGCAGCGAATCCAGCACGAACGCCAGCGTCGGGGTGAACCGAACTGCGGTCTGCCGGCCGACCTCGCTGCGCAATACGCCCTTCGCGGACTCGAGTGCGGCGGCCGACCCCACCCGTTCGGCCTCGTCGCCCAGGACCGTGTAGAAGATCGTGGCATCGTGCAGGTCGCCGGTGAGCCGCACGTCCGTGATCGTCACCATGCCCAGACGCGGGTCCTTGACCTGCGTCTCGAGGGTGGCGGCCACGATGTGCTTGATGCGAACGGCCAGCCGTCGCGCCCGTCCTCCGTCAGCCACTGCAATCTCCTTGGCTCTTCGCGCGAGCGCTCCTCGCGCCGCTCCGCTCCGCTGTGATCATGTCGCGCTGAACCGCGGATCGTCGCCTGTGCGGATCGCCGCCGTCGAACGTGACGTGATCAACTGTTGGCGGCCGCACGGTTAGCCCAGATCCTCGTCATCGACGATCCGATGCCACGCCGAAAGCAATTCGACTTCAGGTCGGCCGGCGACCAGCCGTTCACACTGCTCGAGCACGTCGACCGCGTGCCCGTGCGCCGAGGACACCACCGCGACACCGATCTCCGTCCGCCGGTGCAGCTCGACATCGCCCGTCTCGGCCACGGCGACCTCGAAGCGGCGCCGCAGCTCGGCCACGATCGGCCGGACCACGGACCGCTTCTGTTTGAGCGAGTGGACGTCGCCCAACAACAGATCGCACCGCAACACGCCCACCACCATCTAGGCCACCCCGCTCGCGTCGTCCAACGACATCAAGGTCGCCGCGGTCGAGAGCGGAGCAAGGGCGTGCCCTCTGAGGGGATCAAGCCTGACCGCGCCGAAGAGGGCACGCCCTTGCGCAGCGACCTACGCCCGCGGCTTCTCGCGCAGCTCGAAGGTCTCGATCGTGTCGTCGACCTTGATGTCGTTGTACGACCCGAGCCCGATCCCGCATTCGAAGCCCTCGCGAACCTCGGTGGCGTCGTCCTTGAACCGCTTGAGCGAGTCGACGGTCAAGTTGTCCGCGACCACGACACCGTCCCGGATCAGGCGCGCCTTACTGTTGCGCCGGATCGTGCCCGACCGCACGAGCGAACCTGCCACGTTGCCGATCCGAGGTACGCGGAACACCTCGCGCACCTCGGCGGTGCCGAGCTGCACCTCCTCGTACTCGGGCTTGAGCATGCCCTTGAGCGCGGCTTCGACCTCATCGATCGCCTGATAGATGATCGTGTAGTAGCGGATGTCGACGCCCTCACGGCTCGCCGCCTCACCGGCCTTGCCCGCCGGGCGGACGTTGAAGCCGATGATCACCGCATCGGAGGCGATGGCCAGGTTGATGTCGTTCTCGTTGATCGCACCGACACCGCGTCCGATCACGCGCAACGACACTTCATCGGCCGCGCCACCGAGGTCGATCTTGAGCAGCGCGTCCTCCAGCGCCTCGACCGAACCCGACACGTCGCCCTTGATGATGAGGTTCAGTTGCTGCACCTCACCGGCCGCCAGCGCCTTGTCCAGGTCGTCGAGCGAGATCCGCCGGCGCGTCGCCGCGAGCTGCGCGTTGCGCTCTCGCGCCTGCCGCCGGTCGGCGATCTGCCGGGCGATGCGGTCCTCGTCGACGACGAGGAACGAGTCGCCGGCACCAGGCACTGAGGTGAGGCCGAGCACCTGCACCGGCCGCGACGGCCCGGCGACGTCGAGGTTGTCCCCGTTCTCGTCGAGCATCGCGCGCACCCGGCCGAAGGCGTCGCCGGCGACCACCGAGTCACCGATGTTCAACGTGCCGCGCTGGACGAGCAGCGTGGCCACCGGACCGCGGCCACGGTCGAGCCGGGCCTCGATGACGATGCCCTGCGCGTCCTGGTCGGGGTTGGCCCGCAGGTCCAGGCCGGCGTCGGCGGTGAGCAGGATGCCCTCCAGCAACCCGTCGATGTTGACGTTGTTGCGGGCCGACACGTTGACGAACATGGTGTCGCCGCCGTACTCCTCGGCCACGAGCCCGTACTCGGTCAGTTGCTGGCGCACCTTGTCCGGGTTGGCGCCTTCCTTGTCGATCTTGTTCACCGCCACGACGACCGGCACGTCAGCGGCCTGCGCGTGGTTGAGCGCCTCGATGGTCTGCGGCATCACGCCGTCGTCGGCGGCCACCACCAGCACGACGATGTCCGTGGTGGACGCGCCGCGGGCTCGCATGGCCGTGAACGCCTCGTGGCCCGGCGTGTCGATAAAGGTGATCGCTCGGTCGTTGCCCTCGTGGTCGACGTGTACCTGGTAGGCACCGATGTGCTGGGTGATCCCGCCGGCTTCGTCGGCCACCACGTTCGTCTTGCGGATAGCGTCGAGCAGCCGCGTCTTGCCGTGGTCGACGTGACCCATGACCGTGACGACCGGCGGCCGAGCAATCAGCGCGCCCTCGCCGCCCTCGTCCGTGCCGAAGGTGAGGTCGAACGACTCGAGCAGCTCACGGTCCTCGTCCTCGGGGCTGACGACCTGAATCGTGTAGTTGAGCTCGGCGCCCAACAGCTGCAGCGTGTCCTCGTTCACCGACTGGGTAGCCGTGACCATCTCACCGAGGTGGAACAGCACGGTGACCAGCGACGCCGGGTTGGCGTCGATGCGCTCGGCGAAGTCGGTCAGCGAGGCACCGCGAGGCAGCCGGACGACCTCGCCGTTGCCTCGGGGAACCTGCACGCCGCCCAGGGACGGCGCCTGCATGTTGTCGAACTCCTGGCGCCGCTGCTTCTTGCTCTTCTTGCCACGCACCGGACGTCCGCCGGCTCGGCCGAACGCACCAGCCGTTCCCGCACCACGACCGCCGCGGCCGGGACCGCCCGGACGTCCGCCGGGACCGCCGCCGCCGGGGCCTCCACCGCCCGGACCGCCGCGGTAA
>CAXTNQ010000029.1:19203-20879 GCA_964245745.1 uncultured Jatrophihabitantaceae bacterium | reverse complement strand
CTCGACGTCAAGACCCGCAACCTCGCCGCACCCACGACGACAAGCACCGCGCCCAGGACCAGTCCGAGCACGGGGTCGAGCTGGGTGGCGATCACCGTCGCGATCAGCGGCCCGACGGTGAAGATCACCTCGTCCAACGTCGACTCGAGTGAGTAAGCGGTGCCCAATTCGGCCCGACCCGCGAGCAGGAACGACCAACGGGCGCGGACGAGCGAGCCTACGGCCGGGTAGCTGAAGCCCATGACGGCCGCCGGTGCGAGCAACGTCCAGTCCGGCGCGCGCGCCGCTGACAATGCGCACACCACGCCGACGCTCACGACGTGCGTGATCGAGGCCGGCATCAAGATGCGGCGCTGACCGAACTGGTCAGCCACCCGGGCGAGCACGGGATTGCCGAGACCGTTGGCGAACACGTAGACGCCGCTGAGTACGCCCGCGAAGCTGTAGTGGCCGGTGCGGATCGAGATCAGCAGCACCAGGCCGATCGGGTAGATCGCGATAGGCACGCGCATGACGAAGCCGGCCACGCAGAACGCCGCCGCGCCGGGCACCCGGAAGACGGCGCGGTACGAGCCGAACACGATCAGTTGCCTCTGCTCGCCGACACCGGTTGGCGAACGCTGCGAGGCGCCGACACGGGATACGTAGACATCGGCTAGAAACCGAGCCGGTCGAGCAGTTTGGCGTTGCGTTGCCACTCGCCGATGACTGCGACGTGCAGATCGATGTGCACCGGATGCCCGAGCAGCGCCTCGATCTGTCCGCGGGCCGCCGTCCCGATCGTCTTGAGCCTCGCTCCTCCCGCGCCGATCACGATGCCCTTCTGGCTGGCTCGCTCGACGTGCACCGTCGCGTAGACGCGACGGTCGTCCATCTCGTCGATCGTCACCGCGATCGAGTGCGGCAGCTCGTCACGCACTCCTTCGAGTGCGGCCTCGCGGATCAGCTCGGCCACCCGCACCTCGACCGGCTCGTCGGTTGCGACTTCGTCGGGATACAGCGCCGGCCCCACCGGCAACTGAGCGACGATCAGGTCGACGAGCAGGCCGAGCTGGTCGTCGGCGACGGCCGACACCGGGACGATCTCGGCGAAGTCACCCAGTGCGCTGACCGCCGCGAGCTGGGCGGCGACCCGGTCGCGGGATGTGGCGTCGGTCTTCGTGACGACGGCGACGACGGGTGCCGACAGTGCGGCCAGCTCCGCGGCGATGAACCGGTCACCCGGGCCGACGGGTTGATCGGCTGGCACGCAGAAGCCGACGACGTCGACCTCGGCCAGGTTGGTCCGCACCACATCGTTGAGTCGCTCCCCGAGCAGCGTCCGCGGACGGTGCAACCCGGGCGTGTCCACGATGACAAGCTGCGCATCGGGCCGGTTGACGATCCCGCGCACGGCGTGGCGCGTGGTCTGCGGCTTGGTGCTCGTGATGGCCACCTTGCTGCCCACCAGAGCGTTGGTCAGCGTCGACTTGCCGGCGTTCGGACGGCCGACGAAGCAGCAGAACCCGGCGCGGAACGGGCGACTGCTCACCCCTCGATGATGGCATTCACCGCCGACAGCCATACCGCTGTGACGGACCGCGGGCCGGTCACGGACGAAACGGCGCGCGAACGAGCCGCTGCCGCCGGGCCGCGGCCGTCCAGCGACGCCGGCCGCACCGCGGGTGAAATGCGGC
>CAXTNQ010000029.1:15116-19193 GCA_964245745.1 uncultured Jatrophihabitantaceae bacterium | reverse complement strand
CCCGCAGCGTGGCTACCGTCCAAGGGCCGCCGCAGACAAGTGGCCATCCCACGTCGTCCGTCTCGACCACAATGGACCTGTGGAGCACGCCGGGTGCCTCGGCTGCATGTTCTTCGGGACGCGCGTTCCGGAACATCGCGCGCTCACCATCCTCGACCACTTCGTCGAGCGCAGCGGCCGCTTCCTGGACACCGCGCACAATTACGCATCCTGGCTGCCCGGTGGCACCGGCACGAGAGCGAGCTGCTCCTCGGCCGCTGGCTCGCCGCTCGTGGACACCGCGACGGTCGCCGGGAGCGACGTCGGAGTCCAGGTCGTCGCGGACGCGGACCTGCTCGACTATCTCGCCGCAGCCGAGATGACCCTGCTGCCGTACTCGCCGCTGCTCTCCGGCGCGTACACCCGCGACGACGTCGTCCTGCCTGCTGCACACCGTACGGCGGACAACGCTCGCCGCCTCGAGGCGCTGCACGCCGTGGCCACGGACACCGGCGCGACGCCCAATCAGGTCGTTCTCGCCTGGCTGCGCCATAGCGCGCCGGGCACCGTCGTCCCTGTGATCGCCGCGAGCAGCGTCGAACAGCTTGACGAAAACCTCGACGGCTTCGACCTCGTGCTTGACGAAGAGCACCTCCGCCGATTGGACGAGGCACCTTCGCAGCCGTAGTGCCTGACGGTGAAGGATCGTGGATCGAACCGGCGTTAGCTGGGCGGCGCGGACGCGGGACTGGGCGTCGGTGTGCCGGAGGGCACCGGGTCCTGAGTCGTCCCGGTCTCGGCGTTGACTTCCTGGTCCAACTTGACCAGATCCGGCGTTTCGAGCTTGTTGTAGAGCGGGCCGAGCAGGCCCTGCGCCTGCTGGTCAGTGACCAGGGGTAGGCGCTGGAGCTTGTCAGCGTCCGCGCGGTCCTTGTCCGACAGGCTGGTGTCGTCCCTCGTCAGCTGCACGGCCTCGTCCCAGAACGCCCTTGTTCCCGTTGCGTCCGCGACCGCCGCGTTGAAGTTGTCGACCACCTTGCGCGCGTCGCCGATGCCGACGAAGTCGACCGCCAGCACGTTGGGTAATCGCTGTCGCACGTCGATGCACTGCTCGAGACGGTCGGTCAACGTCTGGAGGGAGTTGACCTTGCCGCCCTGTACGGGATCGGGTGGCCCGTTCGGGCGCAACCAGTGGTTCACCAACAGCAGCGGATTGCTCGCGGCGCCCCGGTTGGGCTGGCAGTTGAACTGGTCGACGGCCGTGAACGTGTAGGGCGTCTCCTGCATGAGCTGGTAGCTGCCGACCAACCACGGCGCCTTCCCGGCGTGCCGCTCCGAGGTGACGACCAGGCGTCGCTTGTTGTCGTTCTGGCCCGGCGGCGGGTTGACCATGTCGAACAGGGTCGGCAACGGCTTGCTGAGGTCGACGGTGTAGACGTAGTCCCACAACCCGGCCTGCTTCAGCGCCTCCTCGAGGTCCGCCGGTTCCACGTAGTCCTCCATGTCGAGGACGAGGACGTTGGTCAGGTTGCGATCGAGGTACTGCTTGATCTGCTTCAACGTGGGGACGGCCTTGATCGCGCCGAGTTCGCACCGGTCGTGGCAGAAGTACAGCTGTTTCTTGGACCCTGACGTGTCTGCCACTCCGGTGAGGGCGCCGAGCCGGTCGAGCTCGGCGAGGCCGTCCTTGCCGTACTCCTGCAGGATCTGGTTGCGGTCGACGGCGCCGGCGAGGTTGGTGCGCACGATTCCCGACTCGGGAAAGCCGTAGTAGACATCGAGCAGCAGCGCGTCGACGCCCTGGTTCAGCTGATCCGGGATGCTCAGGGTGTGCTCGGCGCCGTAGAAGTCGTAGGCGCTCGACGACATCGCGTTGTGGCTGCCGTACCAGATCACCTGGTTCAGGCGCTGCAGACAGACCTCGACGGATCCGTTGCAGCCGTCGGACTTCGGGTCAGCTCGCGGCGTCGGATTGGTGGCTGCCACGACCGCGGATGTGGCCGATGTCGTGAGCGCGATGGCCGCGATCATGGCGACGATGACGCCGCCAACCTGTCGCGCACGCACGGGGCGCACGGCGCGCGACGCGGGCAGTACCCGGATGGCGCGCAGGATCATGATCAGCGCGCAGAAGACCGCGATGGCCGCAACGACCAACGCCACCCAGTAGAAGAGCTCTCCGGGCACCGTGATCAGGGCCGCGGCGGCCGCGATGATGAGTAGGCCGCCGACCACCTGCCACGCCGGTTGAGTACGTGACCGGCCGAACCATGCCCGCAGCCGCTCAAAACGAGTCTTGACGCCGGCGCCGTCCCGTCCGGGTACGAAGGCCAGAAGCAGGCCGAGCACCGTCATCACCCAGCCGGCCCCGACCAGCCGCCCGAGCAGCACCTTGATGAAGCCGGCGACCGCGGGCCCCCGGCCGGGATCGACGTTGGCGCCGACGGCGGCGAACAACGGTGTGGCCAGACCGAGGCCGATCGGTAACGCGCCGGCCACCGCCATGGTGAAGCCGGTGAAGCGCACAGCGTGCACCGGGTCCTCGGCCTTGACGAAGACCAGCAGCAGGATCAGGACCCCGACGATCCCCACCGGCAGGTAGAGCCACCGCACCCACGTGGTGGAGTGGGCGGCGGCGTCGACCACGCTCGACTGCGAGATGCTGGCCGTGGCGTCGAGGATGCTGTCCGGCAGCTTCTCGGCCAGCGCCGGGTCGATGGTCTGCAACGTGTTGCGAATCGTTGCCGAGGCCGTCGCCGCCGACACGTTGGCCCGTCGCTCGCTGTTCACGTTGAGCAGCTGACGGTGCAGACCGGCGGCGAAGCTGTGGATCGCCGCGGTCACCGGCGGCGTGGCCAGCGCTTCGGAAACCGCCTTGCTGACGACCGGTCGCGCCGCCGTCACGATCTTGCTGGACTGCGCGTACTTGAGCGTGGCCTGGTCGGCGATGTAGTCGCGGACCGCCGATTGCTGCGACGTCTTAGCGACGACGTCCCCGAAGCCCTCGTCGTCGAGGATGCGCGTGCTCAACCACCATCCGGTGATGCTCAGGATGATGAGAGCGATGCCCAGGATCGACAGCAGGCGGCACGTCCAGCGGCCCCACGATCGACGGCGGAGGAACCCCGGGCGCGACCTCGGCGCTTCGACCGGCGACGCCTCGTCCGTGGTGTCCGACATGACCGGACTATAACGACTCAAGATCAGCGTTCTGGGTACGAGCAGCGGACGTCGACACCGACTAGACGTGCGGACTGAGGACGACGACGAGCATCGCGAGGACGGCGACGTCCACAAGAGCAATGAGCACGATGCGGCTGCGACGCAGCGTCTTCACGGTCCCTCCCTGGGTTCCCTCACCGACTCAGGGCGACGCTCGACGCAGCAGGCAGAACGCGGTGTGCCGAGCACTCACACGTGGCGCGCCGGTGCGCCAAAACGCTCGAGGGACATGTGTACGGCATCCGCGGTGACCCGGTCAAGTCGTACAGCGTATTTGCTTTCACGGCGCACGAAATTGGGGCAGTACGCAGGATCGGTGCTTTCCCACCGAGTAACGTGGCCAGCGGCACGGACGGAGGACGCGTGGTCGCTGGCGTCGACGCTCGGCGGGTCAACCGTTCATTGGTACTGGCCGCCGTCCTGCGCGCTCGGCTCACGGACCGTCGCAGCCTGGCCGCCGAAACCGCGTTGAGCGAGCCCACCGTGTCGCGACTGGTTGACGAACTGCACGCCGACGGTCTGGTAACCGTCCTGCGCGGCGTCTCGACCGGGCGGCGCGGCCGGCCCACAGAGATCGTCGAACCGGCGGACGGCCTCGGGCTGGCCGTGGGAATCGATCTCGGAGCGACGAACTGCCGGATGGTGGCCGCCGACATCAGCGGTCGAGTGGTCGGTCAGCGTGTCGTCGCGGCGCGACCCGAGCTGACGGTGGGACGGCTCAGCCGGTGGCTGACCGAGCAGGTGGAGTCGCTGCTCGCCGACGCCGGGATGGACGCCGGCGACCCGAGCGTCCCCCGCACCACCGTGGTCGGCGTTCCGGGCTCGGTGGCACTCGGCGGCCGACGGGTGCACGAGGCGCTGAACCTTCCGCAGATG
>CAXTNQ010000029.1:0-15106 GCA_964245745.1 uncultured Jatrophihabitantaceae bacterium | reverse complement strand
AGGGGACGGCGTTCGCGCGGGACCTCTGCCGTCGCTTCGGCGGCCGCGTCGAGCTCGACAACGACGTCAACGTCGCGCTGCACGGCGAGCTGAACTACGGCGCGGCGCGCGACGCCGCCACTGCGGTCATGTTCACGATCGGCACCGGGGTCGGAACCGCCGTCGCGGTCGGGCGGCGGATCGTGGTCGGCGGCCGTGGCGTCGCCGGTGAGTTCGGCTATCTGCCGGCCGGTCTGGACGGGCCGCCGTTGCACCGCGTGGTGACCGCCGCCGGGCTCGAGGCCTACGCCCGCTCGCTGGGCGCCACCGTGACCGATACCCGGGAGATCTTCACCCGCCGGACGAAAACCATGCAGCGGGTCCGGGATCGCTTCGAGTCTGCGCTGGCCTTCGCGGTCTCGGTCGCGACGCTCGCGTATGACCCGGATGTCGTCGTGCTGGGCGGAGGTGTCGTGGGCTCCATCGACCCGGCCATGCTCGACCGGCTGGGTCAGCGGCTCGCCGAAACCATCCCCTACCGGCCGCCCATCGTGTTCAGCGCCTTCGGTGAGATGTCCGGCGCCATCGGGGCCGTTGTACGCGCGGTGGACCTGCTGCACACCCACATCGGCCTCGACAATGCCCTCATCGCCCGCTATCCCCTGCGGGGGCCGGCCGAGGGGCTGATCACCGTTCCATCGGGCCCGGCGCGGTAGATCGGCACGGCCGGTCCCAGTTCCCGGACCGCCCGCTCACCGGGTTCGTCCTCGGCGTCGTCGCCCACCACCGCCACCGCCTCCAGGTGCGTAGCTCCAGATGACACCGCCATGGCCACCGCCACCTGCAACGCGGTCAATGGCAACGACACGAGTTCCACAGGCGCCGCGGCGTACGTCCGGCCGTCGGCGTCGCGCACCGCTGCCCCCTGAGGCGCGCCCCGGCGGGCTCGGGCGGCCCGGGCCAGCAGGATGAGCTTCTCGTCCTCGGGGTCCAGCACCGCGTCCCCCATGACTCAGAGCCGTTCCCAGGCCGGAGGCGTCGGCTCTGCTTCGACCGGCTCGGCCTCCGCCTCGCCCACCCGACGAACCAGCACGGTGTCCACGCGGTTGCGCCGCCCACCAGCACTTTCCGCGACCAGCTCCAGACCGTCGACGCGGGCCGTCGATCCGGGAATGGGCACCCGGCCCAGGCGTTCGGCTAGGAGGCCGCCCACCGTCTCGACGTCGTCGCGGTGTGGCAGATCGCGGTCGAACAGATCGGCGAGGTCTTCTAGCGACAGCCGCGCCGTCACGCGCGCCGTGTCGTCGTCGATGCGCTGGACGGGCGGCCGCTCGTTGTCGTACTCGTCGGTGATCTCGCCGACGATCTCCTCGAGGATGTCCTCGATGGTGACCAGGCCGGCCGTGCCGCCGTACTCGTCGATGACGATGGCGATGTGCGTGCGGTGGCTCTGCATCTCGCGCAGCAATTCGTCCACCGGCTTCGACTCCGGCACCAGCGCCGGCGACCGCATGACCTCGTCCACGCGCACCTGCTGCGCGCGGTCGGGCGCGCGCTCACGGCGAGCCAGGTCCTTGAGATAGGCGACGCCGAGGATGTCGTCGAGGTTTTCCCCGACCACCGGGATGCGTGAGAAGCCGCTGCGCAGCGCCAGGCCTACCGCCTCGGGAACCGTTTTGGTCCGCTCGATCCAGACGATCTCGGTGCGGGGAACCATGACCTCGCGCGCGATCGTGTCCCCCAGCTCGAAGACGGACTGGATCATGTCGCGTTCACCGTGCTCGACGACACCGCGCTCCTCGGCCATGTCGACGAGCTCGCGCAGCTCCACTTCCGAGGAGAACGGTCCGTCGCGGAAGCCTCGGCCCGGTGTCACCGCGTTGCCGAGCAGAATCAGCAGGGACGACAGCGGATTCAACACTCGCCCGAGGACGCGCACGACTTCCGCGGACGCCAAGCCCACCCGATAGGGATGCTGCAGCCCGAGCGTGCGCGGGCCGACCCCGATGAGGACGTAAGCGATCGTGACCATGACCAGGATGGTCAGCACGGTGACCGGCCATTCGGTCCCGAACTCGGCGCGCGCGACCACCGTGACGAGCACGGTCGCGGCAACCTCGCAGCACATCCTCAGCAACAGCAGCAGATTCGTGTGCCGCGCCTTGTCGGCGACGATGGTCGCCAGCGCTCGCGAGCCGCGCCGGCCTTCGCGCACCAGCTCCTCGACGCCGGCGACCGACACCCGGCTCAGCGCCGAGTCCACGCACGCGAAGAGGCCGCCCAGCGGTATCAGGCAGATGGCGACGACGAGCAGGGCCACGTCGGCGGCGGTCACGACCTAGCCCCGCCCCTCGCCCGCGGTGCCCGCCAGCGGGGCCCTTATCGGCGGCCGCCCGGTACGGCGCGTCCACTCGGTCAGCAGGCGAGCCTGCAGATCGAACATCACCCGCTCCTCCTCCGGCTCGCCGTGGTCGTAGCCGAGCAGGTGAAGAATCCCGTGCGTACACAGCAGATGAAGTTCGGCTTCGACGGAGTGACCGGCCTGCGCTGCCTGCTTGGCCGCCACCTCGGGGCACAGCACGACGTCACCGAGCAGCGCGTCGCCCGGTGTCGCGCTCGCGCCCGACGACGGCGACACGTCATGCCGGGCTCGCGCGTCGACCAGGTCCGCTCCGTCCATCGGGAAGGCCATGACGTCGGTCGGCCCGGGCACCTCCATCCACTGCTCGTGCAACGCCGCCATGGCGTCGCTGTCCAGCAGCACGACCGACAGCTCGGCCAGCGGGTTGATGCCTAACGCGTCGAGCACGTGTCGGGCCAGCTGCATCAGGGCGACGTCGTCCACGGTCGACGACGACTCGTTGTTGATCTCGATGGTCACCGGGTGGCCTTCGGCAGGTCGGTGGCTAGCGCCGCGGGGTAGCGCGCTGCGTCGAGGACACGCCGGCCCGCGCATCGTGGCGCTCGTAGGCGTCGACGATTTCACCGACGAGACGATGCCGGACCACGTCCACGCTCGTCAGGTTCGTGAAGTGCACATCGTCGATGTCGCCCAGGATGTCCCGGACCACCTTCAGGCCGCTGCGGGTGTCGCCCGGGAGGTCGATCTGCGTGATGTCGCCGGTGACGACGATCTTGGAACCGAAGCCCAGCCGCGTAAGGAACATCTTCATCTGCTCGGGCGTCGTGTTTTGCGCCTCGTCGAGAATGATGAACGCGTCGTTCAGCGTCCGCCCACGCATGTAAGCCAGCGGCGCGATCTCGATCGTCCCTGCCTGGGTCAGCCGCGGGATCGACTCGGGATCCACCATGTCGTGCAGGGCGTCCAGTAGCGGTCGCAGATACGGGTCGATCTTGTCGTAGAGCGTGCCGGGCAGGAAGCCGAGCCGCTCGCCCGCCTCGACCGCGGGACGGGTCAGAATGATCCGGGTGACCTGCTTGGCCTGCAGGGCCTGCACCGCCTTGGCCACCGCCAAATAGGTCTTGCCGGTGCCGGCCGGCCCGATGCCGAAGACGATCGTGTGCTTGTCGATCGCCTCGACGTAACGCTTCTGGTTCAGCGTCTTCGGGCGGATGTTCTTGCCCCGGCGGGACAGGATGTTCAGGCTCAGTACCTCGGCCGGCCGCTCACTGGAATCGGCGGTCAGGATGCCGAACGCGCGCACCACCGAGTCCGGGGTCAGGTTCTGGCCGGCTTTGATCAGCTCGAGCAGCTCCTCGAACAGGCGCACGGCGATGGCGTTGTCCGCCGGCGCGCCGGAGATGGTGATCTCGTTACCGCGAACATGCACGTCGCTGTCGAGCTGCCGCTCGATGACCCGGAGGAGTTCGTCACGGGAGCCGAGGAGGGCGACCATGGCCTGCTCGCCGGGCACGACAAGGGTGGTGGACACCCGAGGTGGGGTGCTGTTGGGGTCCGACAAGATGTGCTTCCTGGCCGAGGAGGGTGTGCTTCCCAGTGTACCGGGAGCAGGGGCCCGCAGGCTGGCTTTGGCGCGTCAGCTCCAGCGGCCGAGGTGGACGGACAGGGCCGCAAGCGCCGCCGCTCCGGCGGTCGACGTGCGCAGCACGGGACGGCCGAGCCGTACGGGCTGCGCTCCGGCCGCGGTCAACGTCGCTAGCTCCTCCGCCGTGACGCCGCCCTCGGGCCCGACGACCACGACAAGTTCGCCACCGACCGGCAAGGGTGCCGTGGTCAGTGGATCACCGGCCGATTCGTGCAGGACGAGGGCGCCCGCCGAAGCGGCGACCCGCTTGGAGACATCAGCCGTCAGGGCCAGCTCGTTTACCTCGGGCAGCCAGGCGCGCCGGCTCTGCTTCGTCGCTTCCCGTGCGATCCGCCGCCATCGTTCGACGCCACGTTCGGCCTGTTCCACGTCCCAGCGCACGACGCAGCGGTCCGCCTGCCACGGGACGATCTCGTCCCCTCCGAGCTCGGTGAGCAACTCGACCGCCAGTTCCGCCCGGTCACCCTTGGCCAGTGCCTGCACGACGGTGATCCGCGGATCAGGCTGCGGTTGCGCACATCGATCTCGGACCGCGACGTCCAGCCCGTCACCGGCAACGGACAGGATCTCGCCGGTGACGACCGTCCCCCGGCCGTCCCCGAGCAGGATCTGCTCGCCCACCCGCATCCGTCGCACGCGCGCGGCGTGCCGTCCCTCGTCACCGGACAGACGTAGCTGGTCGCCGTCCGGCAGGTGATCGACCAGGAACAGGCCGAGGGTCACCGGCCGCCGAAGGCGTCGCGCATCTTGCCGAACAGCCCGGGCCGGCCGCCGTTCAACGAAACGTCCTCGTTGCGCAGGGCGGCCAATTCGCGCAGCAGCCGCTCCTGGGCGTCGTCCAGCCGTGTCGGTGTGCGCACCTCGACGTGCACCATGAGGTCGCCCCGCGCGGTGCTGCGCAGGCGCGGCACCCCTCTGCCGCGCAACGTGATCACCGACCCGTTCTGGGTGCCCGCGCGTACGTCGACCTTCTCTTCGCCGTCCAGCGTGGTGAGGACCAGATCGGTGCCGAGCGCGGCGGCCGTCATCGGAAGCACGACCGTGCAGTGCAGGTCGGAGCCGTCCCGGGTGAACGTCTCGTCCGGGCGTTCGGACACCTCGACGTACAGGTCACCGGCCGGTCCTCCGCCCGGACCGACCTCGCCCTGCCCGGACAGTCGGATCCGCATGCCGTCCTCGATGCCCGCCGGCACGTCGACGGTGATCGTGCGTCGGGCGCGCACCCGCCCTTCGGCACCGCACGTCGGACACGGAGACGGGATCTGCTGGCCAGTACCGGCGCATGCAGTGCACGGCCGCGTGGTCATCACCTGGCCCAGGAAGGAGCGCTGGACGGACTGGATCTCGCCGGATCCACCGCACGTCTGGCAGGTGCGTGGCGACGTCCCGGGCCGGCAGCCCGTACCCGCGCAGGTCTGGCACAGCACCGCCGTCTCGACGCCGACCTCGCGGCGTACCCCGAAAGCGGCTTCGGACAACGAGAGGTCGATACGCAGCAGGGCATCGGCCCCGGGACGGACCCGGCTGCGCGGCCCACGTCCGCCACCGGTGCCGGCGCCGAAGAACGCCTCGAAGACGTCGCCGAAGCCGCCGAACCCGGCGAAGGGGCTGCCGGGGCCGCCCGCGCCCGCCGACGAGAGGGGGTCACCGCCCAGGTCGACGATGCGCCGCTTCTCCGGGTCGTTGAGCACCTCGTACGCGGCGGTTACCGCCTTGAAGCGCTCCTGGGCACCCGGATCGGGGTTGACGTCGGGATGCAGCTCGCGCGCGAGCTTGCGGTACGCGCGCTTGATCTCCTCGCCCGTGGCGTCGCGCCGCACGCCGAGCAGCGCGTAATAGTCGCGCGGAGTGTCGGCCACGGCGTGCTGTGCTCCCTTGCCACGATCAGCGGTTGGCACTCGTCAACCATGAGTGCCAAGCCCAGTGTACGGATCAGCGCTCGGCCAGCAGGTCGCCGACGTAACGCGCGACGGCTGCCACCCGAGCCATCGTGATGGCGTAGTCCATGCGGCGCGGACCCAGCACCCCGACGCCGCCGAGTGCGGCGCCGTGCACGCCGTATCCCGTGGTCACCACCGAGGCCGTCGCGAGGCCTTCGTGCAGGTTCTCGTTGCCGATGCGGACGACCACGCGACTCGGTGACACGGACTGGTCCAACAACCGCAGGAGCACGACCTGTTCCTCGAGGGCCTCGAGGACGGGCCGGATGGCCGGAAAGTCCAGCGCGTGCTGCGTCAGGTTCGCGGTGCCTCCCAGCACCACACGGTCGCTGTGCGGCTCGACCAAGGTCTCGAGCAGGGCCGACGTCAGCATCGTCATCAGCGCACGCATCGGCGCGTTCGCGGTCAGCGGCAGTTCGCCGACGATCTCCGGAGTCTCGGTCAGCAGCCGGTCGCGCAGACGCGCGTTGAGCAGCGTCCGCAGTTCGGCGACGGCTTCTTCACTGACCTCGGACGGCAGTTCGACGATGCGCTGCTCGACCCGTCCGGTGTCCGTGATCAATACCAGCATCAGACGGGTGCTGGTCAGGGCGACGACCTCGATGTGCCGGACTCTGCTGCGCGACAGCGACGGATACTGCATGACGGCGACGTTGCGGGTGAGCTGCGCGAGCGTGCGCACCGCCCGATGCAGGACGTCGTCGAGGTCGACGGCGCTGTCGAGGAAGGTCTCGATGGCCCGCCGCTCCGCTCCGGAGAGCGGCTTGAGCGAGGTGAGCTGGTCGACGAACAGCCGGTACCCGGCGTCCGTCGGCACCCGGCCGGCACTGGTGTGCGGCTGGGCGATCAGGCCCTCCTCCTCCAGCGCGGCCATGTCGTTGCGGATGGTGGCCGGTGAGACGCCGAGGTTGTGCCGTTCGGTCAGGGCCTTACTGCCCACCGGCTCGTTCGTGGCGATGAAGTCCTCGATGATCGCCCGCAGCACTTCGAGCTTGCGGTCCACGGCCATGCGAGCTCACCCTCTTTCGGCGTTCAGCCTAGTTGGCCGGGCGCGGGGTACGCTGCTGCGCCGAGGAGACGGAACGACGCAGGAGCACTAGAAGGGCGTGGTGATCCTCTGATTTTCAAGGCCGTACGCGAGGGACGCCCGTACCCCGATCACCAGCTGTCCTCGCGTGACTGGGCCACCGTCGCGCCGCGTGCCATCCGTCTCGACGACCTGATCACGACCAAGAAGGAGCTGGCCCTCGACCAGCTTCTCACCGAGGACTCCACCTTCTACGGCGACCTGTTCCCGCACGCCGTGCAGTGGCGCGGCGAGGTCTACCTCGAGGACGGCCTGCACCGCGCCTTGCGCGCGGCCCTCCAGCAGCGCACCACGATGCACGTCCGCGTCCTGGACCTCGACGTCCTGTCCGCGGTCGCCGACGAGCAGCGCTAGCCGTTTCGCAGGTCGTCCGGTCGCGGCTCTCGCCGCGAACTCGCGCTCGCGCGCGAGGCGGACGACTGGCGAAACTCGGGTTAGGTGGGCGCGACGCCGTCCGTCCGCGCCCGAGCGGCCACGGCCGTCGCCACCGCCGGGACGACCCGGCTGTCGAAGGGCGTCGGCAGGATGTAGTCCGGCCGCAGCTCGTCCGCCGCGACGGCGCCGAGGGCGTCGGCCGCGGCGAGCTTCATTCCCTCGGTGATCTGGCGGGCGTGCGCGTCGAACGCGCCCGCGAAGATGCCAGGAAAGGCCAGCACGTTGTTGATCTGATTCGGCAGGTCACTGCGGCCGGTCGCTACCACGGCGGCGTGCCGTCGAGCGACCTGCGGATCGATCTCCGGACGCGGATTGGCGAGGGCGAACACGATCGCGTCAGGTGCCATGCGGCCGACGGCCTCGGCGCTCACCTCGCCCGCGCTCACCCCGAGGAACACATCGGCCCCGTCGAGGGCGTCGGTCAGCGATCCGGTCAGGCCGGCGCGGTTGGTCATCGCCGCGAGCTTTTCCTTGACCGAGGTCAGGCCGGCCCGACCGGCGTGGACGATGCCCCGCGAGTCGGCGACGGCGATGTCGCCCACGCCCGCCGCGAGCAGGATCGTCGTACAGGCCACCCCGGCCGCGCCCGCTCCGGACACGACGACGCGCAGGTCCCCCAGCGAGCGGCCGGTCACCGTCGCGGCGTTGCGCAGTGCCGCCAACACGACCACGGCCGTTCCGTGCTGGTCATCGTGGAAAACCGGAATCGACAAGCTCTCGCGCAGCCGCTCCTCAATGGCGAAGCACCGTGGTGCCGAGATGTCCTCGAGGTTGATGCCGCCGAAGGACGGTGCCAGGTGAGTGACGGTCTCGATGATCTCGTCCGGGTCAGTGGTGTCGAGCACGATCGGGACGGCGTCGACCCCGCCGAACTCGCGAAACAGCGCCGCCTTGCCCTCCATCACGGGCAGCGCCGCCGCCGGCCCGATATCCCCGAGCCCGAGGACGGCCGTGCCGTCACTCACCACCGCCACCAGCCGACTGCGCCAGGTGTAGTCCCGGGCAAGCGACTCGTCGGCGGCGATCGCGCGGCAGACATCGGCGACGCCCGGGGTGTAGGCGATGGACAGCGAGTCCCGATCGGTCAGGGGCAGTGTGCTGCGGACGGTCAACTTGCCGCCGCGATGAGCACGGAAAACCGGGGTGTCGGCACTGAAGCCCGACGGCGAAGTGGGCATCGCACGTCCTGTCGTCACTCGTCGAGAGGGGTAGACACTTCCCATCGCGACGGGTTTCGGCGCGGCGCGGTCCAATGGTCGGGGATCACCCGGGCTTCGAGTCTGACACGGCGACCGGGGCGGCCGGTACGTGAACTGCGCCGCTCCTCCGGCGCGCCGGCCGCCCATGGGTAGGGTCGCGGGCGTGCTGGCTCATCGCCGCCGGCGTGTCGGCCGCTGGTGCACCCGTCGTGGCTGACCCGACCGGCTCCGCGGCGGCGTTCGTGGCGCCGGTGGCCCTACGCGACGACGCCGCGATCTGGCTGATCCGCCACGGTGAAACGGAATGGAGCCGGGACGGCCAGCACACGTCGCGGACTGATCTCCCGCTGACGAAGCAGGGTGAGCAGGAAGCCGTGGCCCTGCGCGATTTGCTGCGCGACGTGCACCCCACCCTGGTCCTGAGCAGCCCACGACAACGGGCCGTACGTACCGCCGAGTTGGCCGAGATGCCGGTGGACGAGATCGACCCCGACCTCGCGGAGTGGGACTACGGCGAGTACGAGGGACTGACCACCCAACAGATCCGGGCCGACGTGCCGGACTGGACGGTGTTCACGCGGCCGAGCCCGGGCGGCGAGACCGCGGCTCAGGTCGGGGACCGCGCCGACCGCGTACTCGACCGAGCGGCGCGGACCGTGGCCGACGGGCCCGTCGTGTTGTTCTCCCATGGGCATATCAGTCGGGTGTTGGGTGCGCGCTGGATCGGCCTGGCCGTGGCGGACGGCGCCCGGTTCGCGCTCGGCACCGCGGCCCCCTCGCAACTCGGGGCCCAGCACGGCATCGCCCTGATGAAGTTCTGGAACCTGCCGAACCCGGCCGTCGAACGAGGAGACTGAAGCAGTGGACGTCACGGCCGAGGACGGGGATACCGTCGAGCTCCGGATCCCGCCGGACGCGGCGTACGTGCCCATGCTGCGCACGCTGAGCATGTCGCTGGCCGCCCGATGCGACCTGACCGTCGACCAGATCGAGGACCTCGGGATCGCGGTCGACGAGGCGTGCACGCTGCTGCTGCCGGCCGCAGCACCGGGCGGCCAGGTCGATGCGCGGTTCGTGGTGGACGCCGGTCGGCTGGACGTCCGCATCCAGATAGCGGCCCGGCCCGGCGCCGAGCCCGACGAGGACGGCTTTGCCTGGACCGTCCTGCACGCCGTCGTCGAGGAGGTGCGGGTGGATCGAGGCGACGGCGTGCTGGCCATCGGCCTCGGCAAGCGACGCGAATGAGCCGATCGCACACCGGTGTCGGACGGGCGCAGGCGCTCGCCTGGTTGCGGGAGCTGCACGAGCTGCCCGAGGACAGCCCCCAGCGTCAACAGCTGCGCGCGCGCCTGGTCGAGATGCACCTGCCGCTCGTCGAGTACCTGGCGCGGCGGTTCGCCGGGCGCAACGAGCCGATGAACGATCTCGTGCAGGTCGGAGCCATCGGCCTGATCAAGTCGATCGACCGCTTCGACCCCGGCCGAGGACTGGAGTTCTCCACCTACGCCACTCCGACCATCCTGGGCGAGATCAAGCGGCACTTCCGGGACGCGGGCTGGCTGATCCACGTGCCTCGGCGCGCTCAGGAGCTGCAGAGCACCCTGGGCAACGCCCGAGCCGAGCTCAGCCAGGAGCTGCAGCGCTCCCCCACCGTGGCCGAGCTGGCGGATCGGGCCGGCGTAAGCCAGGAGGAGGTCGTGGAGGCGCTGGACGTCGGCCGCGCCTACTCGGGGGTCCCGCTCGATGCGCTGACGCCGGAGGACGGCGGCGACAGCAACCCCATCCTCAGCGAGATCGACGAGCGCCTCGACCGGGTCGAGTCGCGGGAGCTTCTGCGGCCGGCTATCGAGAAGCTGGAGCCGCGCGAACGCCGGATCTTGCTGCTGCGCTTCGTCGAAGGCAAGTCGCAGACGGAGATCGCCAAGATCGTCGGAGTGTCGCAGATGCAGGTCTCCCGGCTGGTCGCCCGCAGCCTGGCGACGCTGCGCACCGAGCTCACCTCGGTCAAGGCCCGTCCAGACGATTGAGCGCCGCACGGGCGGGCGGCGTGAACACCAGGTAGATCACCGTGAGGGCGGCCAACAGGATCGGGCCGCCGAACACCACCAGCCCGGCCTGAAACGCCAGGCTGTATCCGACCGGTACCGCGAGCAGCTGTAGGACGACCACCGGAGTGCGTGCGGCGGGGCTGCACAGTCGCAGGCCGCGCGCACCGAGGACGAGTACGAGCGCCCCGACCAGGGCGAACCCGGCGCCCAGCAGGGCGCGACCCAGGCTGTCCGGATGGCCCGTGACCGTCTTGACGACCAGCACTGTCGCGGCGCCGACCAGCGCCAAGGCCTCCAGCAGGACGATCACGACGGCCGCCCGCAGCGGACCGGGCAGCTGCGGCACGCGATCGACTGTAGAGCTCGACGCGGCTGGGTACAGTCCCGGCGTGCGTGTGGTCGTCGTCGCGAACCCGAGGGCGACGGCGATCACCGAACGGCAGCGAAGAGTGCTCGAGCACGCGCTCGGCGGAGCCGGCGTCGAGCTGCAGGTGGAAGAAACCGCCAACCGGGGACACGCGGCCGCCCTGGCCTGCCGCGCGATGCGCAACCACACCGACGTCGGCGTCGCGCTTGGTGGGGACGGCACGGTCAACGAGGTCGTCAACGGCCTGCTCACCGACGGCGTGCACCCCGACGTCCCCTGGTTCGGGGTCGTGCCCGCCGGGTCGACCAACGTGTTCGCTCGTGCGTTGGGGCTGCCCAACGACGCGACGGAGGCCACGGGTGTGCTGCTCGACGCGCTGCGGGCGGGCCGTCATCGCCCGATCAGCGTGGGGCGGATGGACGATCGCTGGTTCACCTTCGCCGCCGGCGTCGGACTGGACGCCGCCATCGTGGCCGGCGTCGAGCGGGCCCGCCGGCGCGGCCGCCGGTCGTCGAACGCGCTCTACGTGCGGGTGGGGTTGCGCGAATTCTGGGCGATGGACCGCCGGCATCCGTCGTTACGGATCGAGCTCCCGGGCGGCGAGACGGTGGACGGTGTGTTCTACGTCATCGCGGCCAACGCTGACCCGTGGACCTACCTCGGGCGGCGGCCCCTGCGGCCGACGCCCGAGGTCAGCTTCCAGTCCGGACTCGACGTTTACGCCCGGCGGCGGATGGGCCTGCTCAGTGCCGCGACCGGCCTCGCCCGGATGGCTCGGCGTAAGCCCGCTTCGCCCGGTCGCGGAGCAGTCGTATACCACGACCTGCGCTCGTTCGTCCTGCAGGCGGACCCACCTGTACTCGTGCAGGTGGACGGGGACCTGCTCGGACCGCGCGCCACGATGCGGTTCGAGTCCTTCGCCGGCGCGCTCAACGTCCTCTGGTGATCGCTGGACCCGGCAGTATGCCCCCTTTAGAACAGAAAGTGCACCCTGCAACTTAGTGTTAACCAGCTGCACCTTGCCGGATCGGCGAGATTCGGCAACGCTTACTGCTCGATAGACGTATTCAGGGGTGTTCGCGAATCAGCGCCGATCGCGATGACCGTGTCCGCCCCGGAATTTCGCGCGCGAATGCTTGCCGAGCGCACCAGCTCGTGAAAGAATTCACAAGCGCAGCCGTTCGCTGGCGGTCCGCCGTGGCCGCGCGCAATACCGATGAGGGAGAGGCAGTTACATGGATTGGCGGCACCGCGCGATTTGCCGTGACGAGGACCCGGAGTTGTTCTTCCCGATTGGGAACACCGGTCCTGCGCTCCTGCAGATCGAGCAGGCCAAGTCCGTTTGCCGGCGTTGCCCGGTGAGCCAGGAGTGCCTGGCCTGGGCGCTGGAAACCGGCCAGGACGCCGGCGTATGGGGCGGCTTGTCCGAGGACGAACGTCGCGCGCTCAAGCGCCGCAACGCTCGGGCCCGCGCCCGGATGGCCTGACCCGAGGTCTCGTGCTGCTCAGGCCGCGCCGCTGGCGTGGCGGCCGCTGACCGGAAGGTAGACGGCGGCCAGCGTGCCTCGGTCCGGGCCGGGACGTAGGTCCAGCCCTCCCCCGAGTTCCGCGCCCACCAGGGTGCGCACGATGGACAGCCCGAGCCGGTCGCTCGCGTCCGGATCGAAGCCGGGCGGCAAGCCGACACCGTCGTCGGCGACCGTCACGTGCAATCGGCCTCGCTGCCGACGCGCGTCGACCTCGACTCGGCCGGATGTACCGGGCGGGAAGGCATGCTCGACAGCGTTCTGCACGAGTTCGGTGAGGACGAGCACGAGTGCGGTGGCCGTCTCGGCCGCAATCTCGCCGAAGCTGCCCGTCCGCTTCAGGACAACGCGGTCGGCGGACCCGGTGACGTCAGACAGCATGCCGAGCACCCGGTCGACGACTTCGTCGAAGGCGACTTCCTCGTCCACCGACACCGACAGCGTCTCGTGCACGAGAGCGATCGACGTGATGCGCCGCATGGACTCCTCGAGCGCCGCGCGCGCCTCCGGCTGCACGACCCGCCGGGCCTGCAGACGCAGGAGCGCAGCCACCGTCTGCAGGTTGTTCTTCACTCGATGGTGGATCTCGCGGATCGTCGCGTCCTTGCTGAGCAGGGCGCGATCGCGCCGTCGAAGCTCGGTGATGTCCTGCATGAGCACGAGCGCGCCGAGCGGCTCGCCGCGCGGGCGCAGCTGGATGGCCCGGAACAGGACGGTGGCCCCCCCTCCGTCGACCTCAAGACTCAGGGTGTGACCGCCGGCGATCGCGGTGTCGACAGCCGTGGCCAGATCGCGGGCGTCGAACGGGTCGTCGGCGACGGTGCTGGTCAGGGTGGCGACCGGCTCGCCCAGCACGTTGCCGGCCACGCCAAGGCGGCGGAAGGCCGACAGGGCGTTGGGGCTGGCGTAGAGGATCGTCCCGTCCTCTTCGACGCGGAGCATGCCGTCGCCCACGCGTGGTCCCTCGACCTGTTCGGGGGTCGCCGCCTCGCCGGGAAAGCTGCCCTCGGCGACCATGGCCGCGAGGTCGGCGGCGCTCTGCAGATACACCAGCTCCAGGTGGCTGGGACTGCGCACGCTGGCCAGGTTGGAGTCGCGTCCGAGGACGGCCACGACCGTGTCGGCGATGCGCACCGGGATCACCTCACGCCGGATCGGCAGGTCACCGTCCCAGTCCGGCTCGCCTTCCCGGAAGATCCGTCCCTCGTCAAACGCGATGCGCAACGACAGTGCGCGGCCCCCCGAGATCGACGTTCCCACCTGGTCGTGCACGTAGGCCGTCGGGCCCGTGGTCGGACGGCACTGGGCGGCGCACAGGAACCCCTCGCCCGTCGGCACCCACAGCAGCAGGTCGGCGAAGGACAGGTCGGCCAGTAACTGCCATTCCGAGACCAGGCGCTGCACACCGGCGACCTGCGCGTCGTCGAAAGACGTGCGCGCGGCCAGCAGATCGGAAAGGGCGGACACCGCCCTCAGGGTGTCACGGCGGCGGCGACCGCCGCGCGCAGGGTCGCGTGGCGAGCGGCCAGGGCGACGGCGTCCGACGGGGCCAATCCGGCGATCGCCGTCAGCACCGCGGCTCGCGCGTTCCAGTCGCACCGGACGAGATCGGACCGGGCCCGGTCGGCCGTGCCGCCGGTGATCGACGCCACGATTCCGACCACCCGGTCGCGCAGCTTCGCGTTGGCCGCCACCACGTCGACCATCTGATCACCATGGACGCGGCCGAGCCGAACCATGGCGGCCGTCGTCAGTGCGTCGAGGGCCACCTTGGCCGCCGTGCCGGCGCCGAGCCGGGTCGATCCACGCAGCACCTCCTCGCCGATTCCCGTCTGCACGACCACGCAGGCCAGGCCGGCGAGCAGCGAACCGGGCTGGTTGACCACGGCCACCACCCGGGAGCCGCGCTCGCGCGCCGCGCCGGCGAGCGCGCAGGTGTACGGCGTGCGACCGCTGGCGGCCACGGCCACGACGACGTCCACGGACGTGAGGTCTGCCGCCGCGGACCGTCCGGCGTCGACGTCGTCTTCGTCCGCGTCGGTGCCGTCCAGAACGTGCCGGCCACCGCCGGCCACCCGGACGCGTACGACACCCGGCCGCAGGCCGAACGTTCCCGGCAGCTCGGCGGCCTGCAGGACGGCCAGCCGCCCGGACGTCCCGGCGCCGGCAAGGACGAGCCGGCCGCCTGCGCGCAGCGCGTCGGCGATCAACGTCGCCGCGTCGGCGATCGACGGGGCGGTCGCGCGGACCGCCGGAACGACGCGCTCCTGCGCATCGAGCAGCCGGGCCACCACGTCGGGAGTCGTCAGCTCGTCGAGCTCGAGCTGCTGCGTCGTCGTCACCAGGTCTCCGTCACCTTCGTCAGCCCGCGCGGCCGGTCGGGATCGCCGCCGCGGTCCAGGGCGAGCCGCCAGGCCAGCTGTTGGAGCGGCAGGATCTCCAGTATTGGCTGTAGATGCTCGGCAATGCCGTCCCCGGCGACCCGGATATCCCGCCCGGTCCCCACGGTGACCACATC
>CAXTNQ010000028.1:14573-20989 GCA_964245745.1 uncultured Jatrophihabitantaceae bacterium | reverse complement strand
GCCCTCAATCGCGTGCTCTAGGCCACGCTTGCGCGAACTCCCCACCGCGTGCTGGACCAGGGCCTGCGTGATCGGCGAGGCCTTCCCCGCGAGCAGGTCCCGGATGAGCGTGACCCGGCGCTGTCCCGGCACATCGGCCTGATCGAGCAGCGTCGTCAGCTGCGACTCGTTGCCGAGGATGCGTTCCAGGCGGAACAACTCGTCCTCTACGTCGCCGAGCGTCCCATCCGCCTCGGCCGCCGCGAGCAGGGCGTCGTCGGCCACCTGCTCGAGTGCGTCACCGATGTCCCACGGTGACGCCCAGCGCTGCTCCACTGCGGTCGTCGCCAGGTCAAGGGCGTCGTCGCTCACCTTGCCGGACAACAACTGCCGGATCAGACCACTGCGTGCGGAGGACGAGCTGGCCGGGTCACCCAGGGCACGGCGCACCTGCGGCTGTCCGCCGAGCAACGCCGAGATCTGATACAGCTCGTCGGCAAGCTCGGTGCGCCGATCGGACACCGACGACCCGCCGAACAGGGTGCCCAGGCGCTCGCGCACCCGCGGTCCTCGGTCGGACAGCTCGTCCAGGCGCTGACGGAGGACCGCCAACGAAGCCCGACTGGCGCCGGTGATCATGCGCGGTCACCGCTCGCAGCGGTGCTGGCCGTGTCGGAAGACTCGAGACCGGACACGAACGAGTCGACGGTCGAACGTACGGACGCGTCGTCGGACAGCCGCTGGCCGACCACCTTCTCCGACAGATCGACGGCCAACACACCGATCTCGCCACGCAGTTCGCGCACGATCTGGCTGCGTTGCGTCTGGAGCTGGGCCTCACCGCGCGCCACGATGCGCGCCGACTCCTCCTGCCCCTGGATGCGCAGGTCCTCGACGATGCGTTGCGCCTCGGCGCGCGCGTTCTCGCGGATGCGCGCCGCGTCGCCGCGGGCGCCGGCCAGCTGCCGCTGGTACTGCTGCAGGGCCTCCTGCGCCTCCGCCTGCGCGGCCTCCGCACGCGCCATGCCGCCCTCGATCGCGTCCCGCCGTGCCGCGTAGGTCTTCTCGAAGTTCGGCACGACGAAGCGCGCCACCATGAAGTACAGCAACCCGAAGATGATCAGTACGAGGATGACCTCGGACCAGTGCGGCAGCAGCGGATTGACGTCATCGGCCGCGAAATTATGCAGTGTCATGGCGTGACCTCGACAGTCGGAGGGGACGAGGACGTCGCGCTAGAGAACGAAGGCGAGGGCGATACCGATGATCGCGAGCGCCTCGGCCAGGGCGAAGCCGAGGATGGCGATCGGCTGCAACCGGCTCTGCATCTCCGGCTGCCGCGCGGTCCCGTTGATGTACGCGGCGAAGATCAGGCCGATACCGACGCCGGGGCCGATCGCGGCCAGGCCGTACCCGATCATGTTGAACGTGCCGCCCTTGGTGGCCGCCAGGATGTCTAGCATCGTTGCTTCCTCTCGTTGTCTCGGTCCCCGTGACCGATGTGGTTAGGCACGACGGTGGTGCGCCTCAGTGCTCCTCGGCGAGCGCGCCGCCGATGTACTGCGCGGTCAGCAGCGTGAACACGTAGGCCTGCAGCACGGCCACGATGACCTCCAGCAGCCCGACGAAGACGCCGAGCACGAACGACAGCACACCCACCGGCTTGACCAGAATCGAGCCGGTGGCGTGGACGAGCAGATACTCCCCGCCGGTGGCGAACAGCAGGATCAGCAGGTGGCCGGCGAACATGTTGGCGAACAACCGCAACGACAGGGTGACCGGCCGGATCAGGATGTTGGACAGGAACTCCAGCGGGATGAGCAACGGCCAGATGAACTTGGTGACGCCGGCCGGGATCGTCTGCAGCTTGAGATAGCCGAAGAACCCGTGCCGGCCGATGCCGACGCCGTTGTAGATCAGCCACACCATTGCGGCCAGCGCGTACGCGAAGCTGGCGCGGGCGAACGGCGCGAACTGCAGGAACGGGATGAGACTGAACAGGTTGTTGATCAGGATGAACGAGAACAGCGTGAGCAGCAACGGTACGAACTTCAGATAGTCGTGCGGGCCGATGCTGTCCTGCGCGATGCCGTTACGGACGAAGCTGTACGCCTGCTCGCCGAGGTACTGGGCCCGGCTCGGCACGAGCGCGCGTTTGCGGATGGTGATCACGTAGAACGCCACGACGATCACGGCGGCCAGCACAAGCAGCAGAGCCGGCTTGTTCAGCCACAGGTGGTCGTCACCGAACGGGTCGGGAAAGACGAAGTCGTTGGGGCTCGGCGGCTGGTATCCGGGATTGGGGGCGGCCAGCACGGCCCCACCGGCGACGGTTGCCACGTGGGTCAGGCCGTACATCACGCCGTCTTCTCCTCGGTCATCGATCGTCGGCCACGGGACGGACAGTGGTGTCCGGGCCTGCGGCGCTGCCGGTGTCGGGGAACGCTGTCGTGCGGGTCGAGCGGTCGGACGTCGAGCGGTCCGGTACAGCGGTGTTCGATGGAGCTGATACCAGGGCGTACTGCCGGTAGGTCAAGTACATCGCGAACGCAGCGCCGAGGACGATTCCCAGCGGGGTCAAGTAGCTGGCGTGCAGCCATCTCCCGAGTACCCAGCCGAGCAGACCGTAGAACCCGACACCGGCTACAAGGTATCCGAAAGCAGCCCAAGGGTCGCCTCCGGCTCGACGACCGGATCGTTCAGATCTCTCGGCGCTCATCGCCCGGCAAACTGTAACAGTCCGCCGCTTCCACTTCGGCGCTCGGCCGAGTCATTCGCAGTTGGACGACGACCCATCCCAGGGACGCCGCCACGAGTCCCGCGGCGACGGCCGCCGTGTCGACCAAGCGCGGATCCGCGATCTGGAGGACGGCCGCCAGCACGACGACCAGGGTGGCGTACGTCAGCAGCGCCATCATCATCGACGTGGCCGGACCCAGCCGATCGGCCCAGCGAACGGCGGAGAGCCCGAACGTGAACACGCCGCCGGCGAGCAGCACTCCGGCCGTGTAACACACCGCGGCGCGCGGTCCCGAGACGGCGAGGTACACGACTGCCCCGGTCGCGGCGAGCACACCCAGGACGACCCACGGCCAGCGGTACATCACGCGTCAGGGACGGTCGATACCGGACCCGCTGCCCACCGGCGACCGGGAGGCGTGCGCTCCGCGCGACGCGGTGAGATCGGTCGCGGGTGCACGGTGCAGCCCTGGCCGCGGGCCGGGCGAAGCCACCACGGGAGTGAGTGGCCGGCGTCGACGAAAGCGCGGTACCACGGACAGCACGAGACCGATCACCGCGAGCGACACCATGACGTACATGACCGTCCACGGTCCTGGCGTGATCGAGAAGGCCACCCCGCCGAACGCGAGCAGCGCCGACCAGAAGTACAGCAGCAGGACGGCCCGGCGATGGGTGTGCCCGATCTGCAGAAGGCGATGGTGCAGGTGCTGCTTGTCCGGCGCCCACGGCGCCCGGCCGCGGCTGACCCGGCGCACGACGGCCAGCAGCAGGTCAACGAACGGGATGGCGAGCACAGCCAACGGAATGAGCAGCGGCAACCAGATCGGCAACGAGCCGAAGCTGCCGGCGTAGGCCTGCGGGTCCGTGTAGGTCGTCGCGGTGACCGCCGCCGCCGACAGCAGCAACCCGATCAGCATCGACCCGGAGTCGCCCATGAAGATGCGCGCCGGCCAGAAGTTGTGGGGCAGGAAGCCCAGGCACGCGCCGCCGATCGCGGCCGTGAGCAGGGTGGGGGCGGCCCACACCTCTACGTAGCCGGACACCGCGAGGTGATAGCAGAAACCGAAGAAGGCGATGGACGCGATCGCGGCCACGCCGGCCGCCAGACCGTCCAGGCCGTCGACGAAGTTGACCGCGTTGATCGTCACCACGGTAAGTGCGATGGTCGCGGGAATGCCGAGGTCCCGCCCCAGGGTGAGGGTGCCCGTGTCACCCCACGGGACGTAGACCGCGGTGAGTTGGACGCCGCCCAACGTGACCATGACACCAGTGGCCAACACCTGGCCGGCCAACTTGGTCAGGAAGTCGAGTTCGTAGCGGTCGTCCAGAGCTCCGATCAGGCAGATCAGCGCGGCCGCGATCATCACCCACCGAAAATCCGGCCCCGTGGTGAACGTGCTGCGCAGGGTCGGCATCTGCCGCGCCACGATCATGGCCAGGGCCAGGCCACCGAACATGGCCACGCCGCCCATGCGGGGAATCGCCACGGCATGCACGTCCCGGTCGCGGGGTTTCGCCACCGCGCCCCAGCGCACCGCCGTCCACCGCACGAGCGGGGTCAGCAGAAAGCTGCCGGCCGCGGCGAGGCAGCAGACGAGCGCGTACTCGAGACTCGGATGCACCGGGCGGCGACAGCTCCTCGAGTATGGGTCGGCGAAACGGGCGACTCAGGCTACCGCCCGCGGGTGGGCGGCGACGGTAACCCGGGAACTCGGACGAACTGCTGGCTACTCATTACTGTAAGGCGGATGGCGAAGCAGTCGCCCCGCTCTGGTGTGCGCGCGTTCTGGGTGTGCGAACCAGGCGTCGGCGAGATCCGTCCGGTCTCGCTCGCCGCACCCGGTCCCGACGACGTCCTGGTGCGCACCGTCCGCACCGGCATCAGCCGCGGGACAGAGACGCTCGTCTTCCGGGGCGATGTCCCGCCGAGCCAGTACGAGTCCATGCGGGCGCCTTTTCAGGACGGGGACTTCCCGGGTCCGGTCAAGTACGGGTACCTCAACGTGGGGATCGTCGAGGCCGGCGCCGCTCACTTGCGGGATCGGCTGGTCTTCTGCCTGTACCCGCACCAGACGGCGTTCGTGGTGCCGGCCGGTGCCGTCGTCCTCGTGCCCGAGGACGTTCCGCGCGACCGCGCGGTGCTTGCGGGCACGGTGGAGACCGCGGTGAACGTCTTGTGGGACGCTCCCCCGCTCGTCGGCGACCGGATCGCCGTCGTCGGCGCCGGCATGGTGGGCTGCTGCGTCGCCCGGCTGCTGACCCGAGTGCCGGGCACGCAGGTGACGCTGGTCGACGTCGACCCACAGCGGGCCGAGGTGGCCGCCACGCTCGGCGTCGACTTCGCTTCGCCCGACGACGCTCCGGGTGAGTGTGACCTCGTCGTACACGCCAGTGCGACGGCGTCCGGCCTGCAGCGCGCGCTCGAACTGCTGACGGACGAAGGCGAGGTCCTCGAGCTGAGCTGGTACGGCGACCGCGCAATCACCCTCACACTGGGCGGCGCTTTCCACGCGAGGCGGCTCGGCGTGCGCGCCAGCCAGGTCGGTCAGATCGCACCGCGGCGGCGAAACCGCCGCTCGCACCGGGACCGGCTGACGCTCGCCTTGGAACTGCTGCGCGACGATGCCTTCGATGCCTTGTTGACCGGCGCCACCCCGTTCAACCAGCTGCCGGACGTCATGCCCCGCCTGGCGCGTGGCGAACTTCCCGCGCTGTGCCACGTCATCACCTACGACGGAGGGTGATCGGCATGTTCAGTCTGACCGTCCGCGACCACATGATGATCGCGCACAGCTTTCGGGGCGAGATCTTCGGGCCGGCTCAGCGTCTGCACGGCGCGACCTACGTCGTCGACGCCACCTTCCGTCGCGCGGCGCTCGACGCCGACGGCCTCGTCGTCGACATCGGACGGGCCACCGACGAGCTGCGGGCCGTGCTAGACCAGCTGAACTACCGCAATCTCGACGACGAGCCGGCGTTCGCCGGCCGCAACACGTCGACCGAGCTGCTCGCCCGCTTCGTGGCCGACCGCCTGGCCGAACGGATCCAGGACGGCGCTCTCGGGGACGGGGCCCGCGGACTGGCCGAGATCGCCGTCGTGCTGCACGAGTCCCACGTCGCCTGGGCCGGATACGAGCGCCCGCTATGACCGAGCATCGCAGCGCGAGCGCCCCGTCGATGGACTTCGTGGTGCCGGCGGGCATCCGTGATCCGCGCCGGCCGAGCGGAGGCAATACCTACGACCGCCGAGTGATCGACGAACTACCCGCGGTCGGCTGGCCCGTCCGCGAGCACGAAGTGGCCGGTGCGTGGCCCTGGCCCGACGCCGCGGACGAGACGGCGCTGGCGCACACGCTGGCCGGCCTGGACGACGACGCGGTCGTGGTCGTCGACGGCCTGATCGCGTCCAGCGTCCCCGCCGTTCTCGCCGCCGAGGCGTGGCGGCTACGGCTCGTCGTCCTCGTCCACCTGCCGTTGGGTGACGGCGCCCTCGGCCGTGAACCGTCGGAAGCCGCGCCGCGCGAGCACGCCGCGCTCGCAGCGGCTCGAGCCGTCGTCACGACCAGCGCCTGGACGCGCCACCACCTGCTCGAGCGCTACGACCTGCATGACCGTCCCGTGTGCGTGGCCGAACCCGGGGTCGACATCGGCGGCGTGTCGCGCGGCAGTGGGACCGGCACCGCCCTGCTCTGCGT
>CAXTNQ010000028.1:10588-14491 GCA_964245745.1 uncultured Jatrophihabitantaceae bacterium | reverse complement strand
GGTCCGCCCGCTGTGTCTGCGTCGGCGCGCTCGACGTGGAACCGGCCTACGTCGAGCAGCTGCGTCGGTTCGTTACCGAGCACGACCTCAACCACGTCGTGTGCTTCGACGGTCCGCGTGCCGGAGCCGACCTCGAGCGCCGGTACGACGCTGCCGACGTGCTGGTGCTGCCCTCGCGAGCCGAGCCGTACGGCATGGTCGTCACGGAAGCGCTGGCGCGCGGCCTGCCGGTCATCGCCACCTCGGCCGGCGGCGTGCCCGAGGCGCTGGGGGCGACGGCCGATGGTGAGCGACCTGGCCTGCTGGTACCGCCCGACGATCCCGATGCGCTGGCCACGGCGTTACGGCGGTGGCTCGGCGACCACCAGCTGCGCGAACAGCTGCGGGACGCGGCCCTCAACCGACGCACGGCGCTGCCGAGGTGGCCGGACACCGCACGCTCCCTGGCCGCGGTGCTGACCGGGGTCGCCACGTGAAGCCGGCCGCAACCGGCGTGAGCGCGGAGTGGCTCGCGCTGCGCGAACCGGTCGACGCCGCCGCGCGTGCCCACGACCTCGTGGCCGCGGTGGCCGTGGAGCTACCTGCGGGGCGTCCAACGGTCGTGCACGATCTGGGCAGCGGCACCGGCTCGATGTTTCGGTGGCTGGCGCCACAGCTCGACGGACCGCAGCACTGGGTACTGCACGACCTCGACGCCGAGCTGCTCGCCGAGGCGAAGAGCGCTCCGCCGGTCATCGGAGCCGACGGCTCGCCGGTGACGGTCGAGACCCGATGCGGCGATGTCAGCCGGCTGACCGCCGCGGATCTCGCGGACGCGTCGCTGGTCACGGCCTCGGCCCTGCTGGACGTACTCACCGCGGCGGAGCTCGACCGGATCGTCCGTTTCTGCCTGACCGCCGGCCACCCGGCCCTGCTCACCTTGTCCGTCGCCGGAGTCGTCACGTTGACGCCCGGCGACCCGCTCGACACAGGCCTCGCGGCGGCGTTCAACGCCCACCAGCAGCGGGCAACCGACCGTGGACAGCTCCTCGGACCGCAGGCCTGGCGCGAGGCCGTCGAGGGGTTCAGCCGCGGCGGCGCTGCCGTCATCGTCCGACCCAGCTCCTGGCGGCTCGGCCCGGAGCAGACGGCCCTCCTGCGCGCGTGGCTCGGTGGGTGGGTCGGAGCGGCCGTCGAGCAGCAGGACGACCTGACCGCCGCGGCCACGGCCTTCGCGCGACGCCGAGAGGCCGAGCTAGACGCGGGACGGTTGCGCGCCGAGGTCGGGCACCAGGATCTGCTCGTGTGGCATCGCCGCCGCCGCGACGGACGAGGAGGGTCGTCATGACCGCCACCCAGACCACCGACTGCCGTCCGCTGTTGGCCGTCGAACGGCCGTACACACTGCTCAGTTGCTGCATGTCGATCGATGGCTACCTCGACAGCGCCGAAGTCAAGCGCTTGCGTCTGTCCAACGACGCCGACTTCGACCGCGTCGACGAGGAACGAGCCCGATCGGACGCGATCCTGGTCGGCGCGGCGACCATCCGCAACGACAACCCCCGCCTGCTCGTCCGGTCCGCCGACCGCCGCGCGGAGCGCCGAGCTCGAGGACAGGCACCGTCCCCGACCAAGGTCACCGTCACCGACCGCGGATACCTCGATCCCGCCGCGGAGTTCTTTACCACCGGCGAGGCCGAAAAGGTCGTCTACTGCGCGAGCTCTGCGGTCGGCGACGCTCGGGACCGGCTGCAGGCCGTGGCCACCGTTGTGGATGGTGGTGAACCCGTCGACATGCGCACGGTGAGCGAGGACCTGTACCGCCGCGGGGTACGCCGGCTCATGGTCGAGGGCGGCGGCTCGGTGCACACGCAGTTCCTGACCGGCGACCTGGTCGACGAGCTGCACCTCGTCGTCGCCCCGTTCTTCGTCGGCGACTCACGGGCCGCTCGTTTCGTCGGCGACGGGCACTTTCCCTGGCACGCCGACCGGCGGGCGACGTTGGCGCAGGTTCAGCAGATCGAGGACGTCGTGCTCCTGCGCTATTCGCTCTCACCACGATTCAGCGGCCGATGAGCGCGCCGATCGATCGAGGAGCTGGCATGGCAGATGCGGTGCCCGTCGCGACGATTCGCCAACAGGTCACCGTGCCTCTCCGGTTCTCCGACGGCTATCGAGCCTCCGCGCGCTTGTTCACGTTCGACGGTCTCGTGGACGGCCGCGAGCACGTCGCCTTCGGACTCGGACTGCCGTTGGATGAATCGCCGTCCCTGGCGGGCATCGTGCCGCTCGTACGACCCCACAGCGAATGCCTGACCGGAGACGTCTTCGGCAGCGAGCGGTGCGACTGTGGCGCACAGCTGCGGGAGTCGGTGGAACGGATCTGCGCGGAGGGCGGCTACCTGCTGTATCTGCGGCAGGAAGGACGAGGTATCGGGCTGTACGCCAAGGTCGACGCCTACGCGTTGCAGGACGCAGGCCTCGATACCTACGAGGCCAACGTCGCCCTCGGCCACGCCGAGGACGAGCGCGACTACACGGTGGCCGCGCAGATGCTGTTCGCGCTCGGTGTCCCTCGCGTGGCGCTGCTGACCAACAACCCCGACAAGACGGCCCAGCTGACCCGCCTCGGCGTCACCGTCACCGAGCAGATCGCGACCCGGGTGCACCTGTCCACCGCCAACGCGCGGTATCTGGCCGCCAAGGTGCGCCGAACCGCACACACGCTGGACCTCGCCCGCGACGGTTACCCCGCGCGGGGGCCACATCGGACGATCACCGACAACGGCTCGACGCCGGTCGACGGCCGATCGGCCTGAGGTCCTCCGCTAATCCACCACCGTCGGCACGATCTCGCGCAGCGCTTCGAGCGGCACGGCGCCGCTGCGTAGGACGCGCGGCGTGTCCGACGTGACGTCGAGGATCGTGGACGCCACGCCGATCCGGACCGGGCCGCCGTCGAGGTAGACCTCCACGGCGTCGCCGAGCTGGTCACGCGCCTCGGCGGCGGTGAGGGCGGCGGCCAGCCCGGACCGGTTGGCGCTCGACACCGCCATCGGCCCGGTCTTCGCCAACAGCTCCAGGGCCACCGGATGAAGCGGCATGCGCAGCGCGACGGTGCCCTGCGCGTCCCCCAGATCCCACGACAGGGACGGCGCGTGCTCGACGAGCAGGGTCAGGCCGCCGGGCCAGAACGCCTCGATAAGGGCGCGGGTCTGCGGAGGGACGTAGCTGACCAGCCCGTCGAGCGTCTCCCAGGAGCCGACCAGCACCGGCGGCGGCATGTCCCGGCCCCGGCCCTTTGCCGCCAACAGGTCGGCGACCGCCCCAGCGTCGAAGGCGTCCGCGCCGATGCCGTAGACCGTGTCGGTCGGCAGCACGACGAGCTGGCCGGCTTGCACGCTGCGCGCCGCCGCGCCGATGGCCGCGTCCCGGATGTCGAGGTCGGAGCAGTCGTAGAACAGCGCCACGCCGGCATCCTGCCGTACCTGCTTACTTGCGGCGACGGAGAGCGGTCACGTAGCGCGGACGGCCGGCCAGATCGAGGTGATCGCACACCTCGTCGAAATCCCCGTGACGGGCGAGCAGCTCGGGCAGCGCCTCGTGCTGACCCTCGTCGTGCTCGATGGCCACGAGGCCACCCGGGCGCAGCAGATCGGCGGCGCGTCCGACGACGGCCGGCATGAGATCCAGACCTTCGGGGCCGGCGAAGACCGCATCCGGGGGGTCCGCAGCGACCTCGGCGTCGACCGGCGTACCCGTGGGGACGTAGGGCGGGTTGCTCACGACCACGTCCACCGACTGGTCGGCGACGAGCGGATGCTTGAGGCGGAGTTCGGCGGCGAGTTCGTCGGCCTTGAGGAACGACGCGGCGTCGGTGATGGGCCGCTCGCGCAGGGCGGCGTCGAGCCGTTCCAGGTCGAG
>CAXTNQ010000028.1:0-10578 GCA_964245745.1 uncultured Jatrophihabitantaceae bacterium | reverse complement strand
CCACCGTGGCGTGCAGTGTGCGCAGCAGATCGGGCGCTGCGACGTCCGCGGCGACCACCGTGACCGGCGAGTCACCGTCCGCGGCTCGCTGGTCGGCGTTGCCGCGCAACCAGACCAGCGCTTCGGGCGCCCGCTCGACCGCGTACACCCGCGCGGTCGGGACCTCGTGCGCCACCGCGAGGGCGAGCGCGCCCGATCCCGCGCACAGGTCGACGACCACCGGCCGTGGCCGGCTGTGTAGGACGGGCAGCACGGCGTCGACGAGGAGCTCGGTCTCGGGACGGGGCACGAACACCCCGGGGCCGACCGCGAGCTCGAGATAGCGAAACGGCGCCGTGCCGAGGATGTGTTGCAGCGGTTCGCGCGCGGTCCGGCGGCCGACCAGCGTGGCGTAGGCGTCGGCCTGCTCGGCCGTAAGTCGGCGGACGGTGTGCCGCCGGGTCCGCGGCTGACCCACGACGTAGGTAAGCAGCCACTCGGCGTCGGCGCGAGGCGAAGCGACGCCCGCGACGGCCAACTGCTGCGTGGCGCCGCGCAACGCGGCGTCCACGCTCAGGTCGGCGGCTGCGCTCACGACGCCCGTGCGGCTCACGTCGCCGAAGCGGCCAGCAGAGCCTCCGTGTCGGCTCGGCGTAGCGCGTCGATCACGTCGTCGAGGGCGCCGTCCAGGACCTGATCGAGGTTGTAGGCCTTGAAACCCACCCGGTGGTCACTGATCCGGTTCTCCGGAAAGTTGTACGTGCGAACCCGTTCCGACCGGTCGACGGTGCGGACCTGCGACCGGCGAGCGTCGGCGGCCGCGGCGTCGGCCTGCTCCTGCGCCGCGGCCAGCAACCGGGCGCGCAGCACACGCAGTGCCGCCTCACGGTTCTGCAGCTGGCTCTTCTCGTTCTGCATCGACACCACGGTGCCCGTCGGCAGGTGGGTGATGCGGACGGCCGAGTCCGTCGTGTTGACGCTCTGCCCGCCCGGGCCGGACGACCGGAACACATCGATGCGCAGGTCGTTGGGGTCGATCCGGACGTCGACGTCCTCAGCCTCGGGCAGCACGAGAACTCCGGCCGCGGAGGTATGAATGCGTCCCTGCGACTCGGTGACCGGCACCCGCTGCACCCGGTGCACGCCGCCCTCGAACTTCAGGTGCGACCACACCGCCTGATCGGCCCGCCGGGCCCGGAAGGCCACCGTCGCCGACTTGAGCCCACCAAGATCGGTCGGCTCCTCGTCCAGGGTTTCGGTCGTCCAACCCTGCCGCTCGGCGTAACGCTCGTACATGCGCAGCAGATCGGCCGCGAACAACGCGGACTCGTCGCCGCCCTCGCCGGCCTTCACTTCGAGGATGACGTCCTTGCTGTCGTTGGGGTCCTTGGGCAGGAGCAGCTCGCGCAACGTGTTCTCCAGGCCATCGATGCGCTCCTGCAGGACGTCCGCCTCGGCCGCGAAGGACAGGTCATCGGCCGCCAACTCCAGAGCGGTGTCCCGGTCCGCGCGGGCAGTGTCGAGTTCGTCGGCCGCCGCGGCGACCGGGGCCAGCTGTGCGAAACGCCGGCCGAGCGTCCGCGCCTGCGCCTGATCGGCGTGCACGGCCGGGTCGGCCAGTGCGCGCTCGACCTGCGCGTACTCGCTGCGCAGGGCGTCCAACCGGCTTGTGCCGTCGGTCATCGTGGAGGCTCCTCAGGACACACCGGGCGACTGGGCTGGCACCCCGGCGGGGCGGAACGACAACGGCGCCCGCCGCCGCGCCGATGGCGCGGACGGCGAGCGCCGTCGAGACAGCTAGGAGTTGCGGACGCGCTTGCCGAAGCGGCGCTCGAACTTGTCGACGCGGCCGCCGACGTCCATGATCTTCTGCTTGCCCGTGTAGAACGGGTGGCAGGCCGAGCAGACGTCCGCGTGCAACTGGCCGGACTTGGCCGTGCTGCGGGTGGTGAAGCTGTTCCCGCAGGAACAGGTCACCTGGGTGACCCCGTAGTCGGGGTGGATGCCGGACTTCATCTTTCAAGGTCCCTTCGCGACCTGCGCAGGATCTGCGCAGTGGCTGCTTGGTGGCGCCGGGTCGCCACTCGCGTGACGTGAACCGGAGCCGGGATGTGATCGCGTCCCAGGCTGCCAGCGAGGCGCCGACCGACCAAAACAGCGGCGTAACGCCGCTGAGCCCGCGGGAATTCCCCGCGGGCTCAGCAGGCACCAAGTACCGATCAGCCCTTGACGCCACCTGCGGTGAGGCCGCTGACGATCCGCCGCTGGAAGAACAGCACCACGATCACGAGCGGCACGATGATGATGATGCCGGCCGCCATGGTCTGCACGTACGGATCGATGTGCGGGCCAGCGGTGAACTTGGCCAACGCGACCGTCGGCGGAGCGACGTTGTCGTTGTTGTTGTAGAGCACATTGGACAGCAGGAACTCGTTCCATGACGAGAGGAACACCAGGATGGCTGTCGTGAACAATGCCGGCGCGGCCAGCGGGAAGATGACCAGCCGGAACGCCTGTCCGGGTGTAGCCCCGTCGACCCGAGCGGCCTGCTCGAGTTCCCACGGCATGTCCGTGAAGAAGCTCGTCAGGGTGAACACCGCGAGCGGCAGGGAGAACGAGATCTGCGGCAGGATCAACGCCTGGTAGGTGCCGAGCCAGCCCCAGTTCGAGAACAGCTGGAACAGCGGGGTGAGCAGGGCGACGCCCGGAAACATCGACGCACCGAGGATGGCCCCGAGCAGCAGGAACTTGCCACGGAAGTGCAGGCGAGCCATGGCGTAACCCGCGAAAACGCCGATGATCATGGCCAACGCGGTGACACAACCACCGATGATCACGCCGTTGACCAGGGCGCGGCCGAAGTGGTTGTTCGTGGTGTTGAACGCGTACTTGTAGTTGTCGAACGTGACGTGGTTGAACCACGGCGTCGAGTCGAACTGATACGCGAGCGGCCGGAACGACAGCACGAGCATCCAGTAGAACGGTGCCAAACACCAGATGATGATCAACGCGATGGCGACGAAGGTGCCGATTTGGCTCCACGGGAACGGCCGCCTGACGCGGACCTCCGCGGCCTCTGCGGTCCGGACGCGCGTGGCGCCGGTGGTCGAAACCGAGGCGGTCATCGGGCCACCCCTTCCGTGCGTTGGCCGAGAATGTTCGCGCCGAGCACCCTCACGAGCAGGAACGCGCACGCGAAGATGATCAGGAAGGTGATCGTCGACAGTGCCGAGGCCGAGTTGAGGCCGGCCGAGGACTGGATCTGCCTGACGACCAGGATCGACAACGTGCTCGTACCGTTCGCGCCACCCGTGAGGATGTAGGGCAGGTCGAAGATCCGCAGTACGTCGAGCGTACGGAAGATGACCGCGACGACGAGGGCGGGCTTGACCAGGGGCAGCGTGATCCGCCAGAAGCGCTGCCACGCAGTCGCGCCGTCGACACGCGCCGACTCGTAGATGTCGCCGGAGATGTTCTGCAGGCCGGCGAGGATGAGCAACGCGATGAACGGCGTGGTCTTCCAGACGTCGGTAATGATGACCGCGGATCTAGCCGGCCACTTCTCAGAAGTCCACTGGAAGTGCGTGCCCAGGATCTTGTTGAAGATGCCGTCCGGCAGGTAGATGATCGTCCAGAGCTTGGCTGAGACGGCGGTGGGAATAGCCCACGGCACCAGGATCGCCGCGCGGATGATGGCCCGGCCGCGAAACGCTCGGTTCATCATCAGCGCCATGATCATGCCGATGATCGTCTCGAGGACAACCGAGACCACTGTGAAGCCCAGCGTTACCCACACCGACGGCCAGAACTCGTGCTGCAAAGTGCCCGGCGGGCACGACGACCAGCCGCCGCTCGGCGACTGGCACTGCTGCAGCAACCAGGTCTTGTAGTTGTCGACGCCGGCAAAGGCACCGCCGGGATCGAAGAAGCCCGTCGCCTTGTTCAGGCCCTTGTCGGTCTGGAACGACGAGATGATGGCCTTGATGATCGGGTAACCGACGATCACCGCGAGCAGAGCGACTGTCGGGGCGATGAGGAACACCGCGAGGCGACCCTCGCCCGTGCTGATCTTCTTGTTACGTGGTGCCGAGGTGTCCGGTCCCCCGGTTGCCGCCGGCACCTCAGGTGCGGTTACGGCCATGAAGCCTCCTCCAAGGCGAGCACTGTCCTCCCGACGGCTGGCGTGCGGTTTGAGCAGCAGCGGGGGGTGAGCCCGTGACCAGGCTCACCCCCCGCGAGCGCTACGTCAACCACCCGCCGTGGCGATGGCGGCTTGCATATCGCTCAGGGCCTGTTGCGTGGACTTCTGACCCTGCAGCGCGGCGTAGGAGTTCGTCTCGATCGCCTTCGTCACTGCCGAGTAGAAGGGCGACACCGGCCGCGGGACCGCGGTCTGGATGCTCTTCAACAGGGTCGGCAGGTACGCGTACTTCTGCACCAGCGTGGGGTCGGTATAGGTCGCGGCCAGCACGGGCGCCTGGGCGCCGGTGTCGAGGAAGTACTTCTGCAGGTCGGCCGACTCGTAGAACTTGATGAACTCGAGCGCGGTCTTCTTGTTCTTCGAGTACTGGCTGATGGCCAGGCTGTGACCACCCAGGCTCGACGCGCCCTGGCCGGTCGGGCCGGGCAGCGGCGCGATGTCGAACTTACCGACGACCTTGGAGTTCGCGCCGTTGAGCACGGCATAGGCGTATGGCCAGTTGCGCAGGAACAGCAGGTTGCCGCCCGCGAACGCGTTGAGGCTCTCGGTCTCCTTGAAGCCGATGGCGTCCTTCGGGATGTAGCCCTGCTTGAAGCCGTTGACCAGGAAGTCGAGGCCCTTGGCGGCTTCCGGCGTGTTGACGTTGGGCGTCTTGCCGTCGTCCTTGACGATCTGGCCGCCGGCCGAGTTGATCGCCTCGGCCACGTTCACGGTCAGGCCCTCGTAGTTCGCGTACTGGCCGGCGTAGCAGCCGGACGCGCTGCCCTTCTTCGGGCAGTCGGCGATCAGTTCGTCCCACGTCTTGGGTGCGGTCGGAACCAGGTCCTTGCGGTAGTACAGCAGGCCACCGTCAGAGGAGGCCGGCCCCGCGTACAGCGTGCCGTTGTACGTCGCGGCCTTCACCGTCGGCGGCAGCAGGGCGCTGGTGTCGAGTGCGTAGTCGCCCTTGAGCGGGACGATCCACTGGTTGGCCGCGAACTGGGCGGTCCACACCACGTCGACGCTTACGACGTCGTAGCTGGAGTCCTTCGACTGGAAGTGCTGGGTGAGGTCCTGGAGTTGGTCGTCAGCGGAGTCAGACTGCTGCTTGACGGTGACCTTCTGGTCCGGGTGGGCAGCGTTCCAACGCGAGATCAGTCCGGGCAGGACGCCGTTGTTGTCCTTGCCCTGCACGTAGGTAATGGGGCCCGTGCCGCCGCCGCCACTACCGCCGCCACCGCTACTACTGCTCTTGCTGCTGCTCGAGCACGCCGCCAATCCGGCGACGAGCGCAGCTGCCGTGCCGATCACGGCGATCTTGCGGTAATGCATAGAGATGCCTTCCTCCACGGGTGAGCGGCCGGTACCGCTTACATCGAGCACGATTGCAGAAGAGTTTCGGTATGCGGTACTTCGACCGCGGAGCGATACATAACCGTTACCTAGGCGCACTCGATCCGGCCGCCGTGCCTTGAGCCGGGACGGCCTCTGACCGCACACTGGACGGCGTGCTCGCCGCCGCTGTCGCGCTCGCTCTGATCGCTCTATTCAGTGCGACCGGATGGGCGTTGCGCTCCTCGTGGCGCTCGTCGATGCGCTCGACCGTCGGGTACCGGCGCCGAGTCGCACGCGCAACGCCCGCATTGGTCCCCATCGAGCGGCTGAGCGCCGACCTCGCGCGCCTACACGCCGCCTTGGCCCGCGAAGAGAATCAGGTTCGCCGCCCAGCCAAGTACACCCGGGTGCAGGCGCTTCGTGCTGCCTACCTTGACGTACTACTCCAGGCCTGCCGACAACTCGATGTCACTCCGCCGGCCATCCACCGCGGGCGCGGGATGCATCGAGCGGAGATCTTCCGCGTGGAGTCGGCACTGCGCGAGCGTGGCCTCGACGTACGCGCCGCCGTCGCGACTTAAGCTTCCCGCCGAGAGCCGGCGCTGTCCTCCACTGCCGGGCCGAGGTTGGCTCCGGACACCGGATCGAACACCTGCACCCGGCGCGCGTCGGCCCACAACCGTGCGTTCTGTCCTTCGTGGATGCGGGTGCCGGGGGGTAGGCGCGCCACGATGCGTTCGGCGGCGAGCCCGGCGCCGGCCGGCCATGGAGCCCGCATGCCGTCGTCGGCGACGTCGAGATACACGTACACGTCCGAGCCCATGGCCTCGAGCACGTCCACGTTGCCCGTGAACACGACGCCGTGCACCTGTTCCTCGACGGCCACGACGTCGACGTCAGCCACGCTTTCCGGACGCAGGCCGACCAACACGTCACGGCCGCCCGAGGACCGTTCGAGGGTCCGGCGCAGGTCGTCGCGCACCGGCAGGTCACCGAGCTTCGTGCGCAGCCGGTCCCGTTCCAACCGCGCCGGCATGAGGTTCATGCTGGGTGCGCCGAAGAATCCGGCCACGAACAGATTGGCCGGACGCTCGTAGAGCTCGCGTGGCGTACCCAGCTGCTGCAATGCGCCGTCTCGCAACACCGCCACCCGATCGCCCAAGGTCATGGCCTCGATCTGGTCGTGCGTTACGTAGACCATGGTGGCGCCGAGCCGCCGCTGCAGCGCGGACAGCTCGGTGCGCATCTGGGCCCGCAGCTCGACGTCGAGGTTCGACAGGGGCTCGTCGAGCAGGAACGCGGACGGGTCGCGCACGATGGCTCGGCCCATGGCCACGCGTTGGCGCTGACCGCCGGACAGATGTTGTGGCTTCTCGTCCAGCAGCGGGGTGAGGTCGAGCGTCCGCGCGACGTCCTCGACCTTGCGCCGGATCACCGAACGCGGCGTCTTGGCCAGCTTGAGCGCGAATCCGATGTTGTCGCGCACCGACAGGTGGGGGTACAGCGCGTAGCTCTGGAAGACCATCGCGACGTCCCGCTGCTGCGGTGGCTTGTCGTTCATCACCGTGCCGCCGATGCGCAGTTCGCCGTCGGAGATCGTGTCGAGACCGGCGATCAGGTTGAGCGTGGTCGACTTGCCGCAGCCGGACGGACCGAGCAGGACCATAAACTCGCCGTGCTTGACCGATAGGGAGAGATCGTCGACACCGACCGTGCCGTCCGGGAACCGCTTGGTGACGTGGTCCAGGACGATGTCGGCCACGGCCGCCTCCCGTCCTCGGTCGTCGGACGTCGCGCCGCGATAATACGTCGCTTTCTCGCCGGGACCTCGCGCTCGCGCGCGACAGTGCGACTAATCCGTACCTCCTCGGTCGCCCGGTCGCGGCTCTCGCCGCGAACTCGCGCTCGCGCGCGAGGGCGGCGACTAATCCTGGCCGGGGGTGGTCTTCGCAATCTGCATGAGGAACTCGATGTTCGTACGAGTCTTCTTCAGCCGGTCGATCAGCAGGTCGATCGCCTGCTGCGGATCGAGGGCGTGCAGCACCCGGCGCAGCTTGATCGTTACCGCCAACTCGTCCGGGCTGAGGAGGATTTCTTCCTTACGGGTCGACGACTGGTCGACGTCCACCGCAGGGAACACGCGTTTGTCAGCGATCTTGCGGTCCAGGCGCAGCTCGGCGTTGCCGGTGCCCTTGTACTCCTCGAAGAACACCGTGTCGCCGGCCGAGCCGGTTTCCACCAGTGCGCTGGCGATGATCGTCAAGGAGCCGCCGTTCTCGATGTTGCGAGCCGCACCGAGGAAGCGCTTCGGCTGGTAGAGCGCGGTCGAGTCGACACCACCGGACAGGATGCGGCCACTGGCCGGCGCGCCGAGGTTGTACGCGCGGCCGAGCCGGGTGATCGAGTCCAGCAGGACGACGACATCGTGACCCATCTCGACCAGGCGCTTCGCGCGTTCGATCGAGAGTTCGGCGACCATCGTGTGATCCTGCGGGCGGCGGTCGAACGTCGAGGCGATGACCTCGCCCTTCACCGAGCGCTGCATGTCGGTGACCTCTTCGGGTCGCTCGTCGACGAGCACGACCATGAGGTGCACTTCGGGGTTGTTCGTGGCGATGGCATTGGCAATGGCCTGCATGATCATCGTCTTGCCGGCCTTCGGCGGCGAGACGATGAGCGCGCGCTGACCCTTGCCGATCGGCATGACCAGGTCGATCACCCGGGTCGTAAAGATGTGTGGCTCGGTCTCGAGCCGCAACCGCTCCTGTGGGTACAGCGGAGTGAGCTTGGTGAACTCGACCCGGTTGCGGACCGCCTCAGGATCCAGGCCGTTCACCGTGTCGAGCCGTACCAGCGGGCTGTACTTCTCGCGCCGCTCGCCGTCACGCTGCTGGCGGATCGCGCCCGTCACGGCGTCGCCGCGCCGCAGCCCATAGCGACGCACGTAGCTGTTGGCGACGTAGACGTCGTCCGGACCGGCGAAGTAGCCGCTCGTACGGATGAACCAGGTGTTCTTCTCCTCGACGGCGTCGACGATGCCGGCGACGGGCACCACGACGTCGTCCTCCGCGACCGTGGGCTCGGCTTCGACACCCGGTGCGGCGGGGCCGGTCAGCGGGCCCGGAGGAGCCGGATGGCCCGGCTGAATTAGGCCGCTGGACGACACCGTTGGTCGATGAAGTCGCCTCGGCGGTATCCGCCGGCCGGGAGCCGCTCTCGACCGAGGCCGCGCTCGAAGCGTCGTTGGACGCGCCGTGCGCGCCGTTCGCGGTGGATGGTGCGCCGTCGAGCTGAGGGGTGCCGGCCGCCCGATCGGGGGACGACTCGAACGGCGTCCCGGCCGGACGCGTCCCGGCCGGACGCGTCGCGACCCGCCGCTCGCGCGCGGACGTCTCGGTGGTCGGCCGGCCATTGGTGGTGGGGGCCCCGTCCGCGGCTGCGCCCGCTCCGGCGCGGCGGTCCTGGATGGCGGAGATGAGGTCGCTCTTGCGGAGCCTGGCGGTATCGATGCCGAGACTGCCGGCCAGTGTCTGCAGCTCGGGCAGCAGCATCGAAGACAGGGAGCCATCCTTGCGCCGCCCGGCCGGTCGGCCGGTACTCGAGGTGGTGGGCGCTTCGGTCCCCTGCGATGGTCTGTCGACCCCGGGCAGGGTGGGCTCCTGGGTTTCGGTCACGGTGATATCGGATCCTTCCGAGGGCGACCGACGCAGAGCGCGTCGGCGCCACGATGTGGTGCACGCCGGCTGCTTCAGGCGTCCGGACGTCCAGCCTGATGTGAGAGTTCAGTCTGCGGGCCGCCACCTGCGTACGGCGGGATTCTCGCGGGAGGCGGATCGACCTGGCGACTGCTGGCGCCGAGACTGACGGTCCTGAGCCTAGGCGCTCGGTCTCATCGTAGCAACACGACGGGCGGTGGGCGTGTTCCCGTTCTCAGCTGCTAACCAGCCGCGTCGGTGCCGTCGACGTCCACGGTGATCCGCGCGCCGGACGGGTCGACGGAGGCCGGCCGCGCCCTCCACCCGTCTGGGGCGAGCGCGACGGCGCGGGCCTCCTCATCCGTGGAACGGGTCAGCGCGAGGACGGCCGGGCCCGCCCCGGACAACATGGCCGGTACACCGGCCGCGTGCAGCGCGGCGAGCAGCTGCTCCGTCTCGGGGACCACGGGCAGCCGGTACGGCTGGTGCAGCCGGTCCTGGGTGGCGACCGGGAGCAGGTCGAGGTGGTCGGCGGTCAGAGCGGCGACGAGCAGGGCCGCCCGTCCGGCGGTGAAGGCGGCGTCCTCGTGCGGCACGGTGTCGGGCAGCGTCGCGCGGGCGACCGCTGTGGCGGAGGTGAACGGCGGGACGAACGCCACCGGGCGCACCCGCGGGTCGAACGGCAACCCGACCGCCCGGGCCCGAGCGGCGTCGGTCCAGGCGACGGTCACGCCACCGAGCAGGCAGGCTGCGACGTTGTCCGGGTGTCCTTCCAACTCGGCGGCCAGCGCGAGAGCGTTGGCTTCGGACAACTGCGTCTGTCCGTCCGCGGCCAGCGCACGCGCGGCCAGTACGCCGGCAACGATCGCCGCAGCGGAGGAACCGAGACCGCGCCCGTGCGGAATGCGGTTTACGCAGGACACGGTCAGTCCGGACGGGGGGGCGCCCACCCGTGCGAAGGCGGCCCGCATCGCCCGTACCACCAGGTGGGAGGCGTCGCGGGGCACGTCGTCCGCGGCCTCGCCACGAACTTCGACGATCAGGCCCTCCGGCACGACACCCACCGTGACCTCGTCGTAGATCTCCAGGGCGACAGCGAGGCTGTCGAAGCCGGGGCCCAGGTTGGCGCTGGTGGCCGGCACGCGAACGCGGACAGGGCCGGCCCGGAAGCCGGTAGCCGCCGTCGCGGACGCTGTTCCGACGTGCGTCGTCATCCGGCCAGGCCGAGCGCGGCCGCGGCGGCGTGCGCGTCGACCGGCACCGTCACTGGGGCGGGCGCCCCCGAGATCGCCCACTCGGGATCCTTGAGCCCGTGTCCGGTCACCGTGCACACCACGGTGCACCCGGTCGGGAGCCGTCCGTCCGCAGCGGTCTCGAGCAGCCCGGCCA
>CAXTNQ010000027.1:20521-21469 GCA_964245745.1 uncultured Jatrophihabitantaceae bacterium | reverse complement strand
CTCGACCGCCCGGTCGACGCCGCCGAAGGCGGCTACGTAGCGCCGAGCGGCGGCCGTCCGGTACCGCCGGCACCGTGATCGTGGCGCCCTGCGCGGTGTCGACGAGCCGATCGAGTACAGGGTGTCCCGGTTCATCCGCACCACTGTCTGCTGGTCGAGTGGGACGAGAAGGCGGTAGTGGAACAACCCATTGAGGCCGTCGTTAAGGGCGACGCTTACGGCGAAGTAGCGGTCGGTCTCGGCCCGGATGAACGTCTCCGGCGTAACGCGTTCGGTCATCGCCCCTCACTGCCGGGTTCGTCGTGGACTCGCGCAGCAGCCAGCTCGACGATAAGCACGTCTGGCGATCACGGCGAGCGCCGAGGGCGGGCGGTACCGGTCCCCGCGGCTACGGACCGCCCGTCGTCTGCTCGGCCGCCGACCGGCCGTCAGCACCGGCCGACACGTGACCGTCCGAGCTCGGCGCTGAACCGGCCACGCCATCGGCGTGCGCCGGCACGGCCGTGGGCGCCGACGAGCTGGGCTGACTTCCGGCGGCCTCAAGCGCTGCTTCGGCCCGCTCGGCGTCCAATCCCGACAATGCTCATGGCCTGCGCGAACCCGACCTTGAACGGGTGCGCCAACGCAGGATCGATCCGGTTGAGAAACGACGTGTCGTTGATGTTGACCGCGCCGCCGGTTACCTGCTTGATCTGATTCGGGTTCGCCCGCGCCGCCGCTTGGAACGCCGGGTCCTGCTGCGCCGCCCGGAAGGCGGATTCGATCCGACCGGGCGCGGACGAGAACAGAATGGACAGGAACACCGCGGTGCCCAGCGTGCCACCGACCTGCCGGAAGAACGTCGCCGACGACGTCGCGACGCCCATGTCCCGCACCGGCACGGCGTTCTGCATGGCCAGGATGATCGTCTGCATGTTCAGGCCGAGACCGAGGCCGAACACCAGCATG
>CAXTNQ010000027.1:17885-20511 GCA_964245745.1 uncultured Jatrophihabitantaceae bacterium | reverse complement strand
ACGATCGGGAACACCTTGTAGTGCCCAGTCCGGGACGTGACCAGGCCGGAAGCCAGCGACGCGACCATGATGCCGAGCACCAGCGGCAGAATGAGCAGCCCCGCCTTGGTCGGCGAGGCACCCTTGACGATCTGCAGGTACAGCGGAATGGACGCGATCCCGCCGAACATTCCGATACCGACGACGAAAGCTTGGCTGCTCCCCACCGCGAAGTTGCGGACGCGGAACAGTCGCAACGGAATCAGCGCGTCCTCACCCTGTCGCGACTCCACCCAGATCAACAGAGCCAGGCCGACGGCACCGAGCGCGTAACTCACGAGCGCGGCGGCCGAACCCCAACCCCAGTCGCGTCCCTGTTCAGCGACGATCAGCAGCGGCACGATCCACACGATCAGGGCCAGCGCGCCCTGCCAGTCGATCGCGTGGCCGTGCTTCTCATGGCCGACTTGCAGTACGCGGTTGACGACGAACAACGCCAGCAGGCCGATCGGCACGTTGATGTAGAAGATGTAGCGCCAACCCGTGATGCCGAAGATGTGGTCCTGCCCGGCGAAGAACCCACCGACGACCGGACCGAGCACGCTGGACGTGGCGAAGACGGCGAGGAAGTAACCCTGATAACGCGCCCGCTCGCGGGGCGAGACGATGTCGCCGACGATCGCCAGCGCCAAGGTGAACAGGCCGCCCGCGCCGATGCCCTGGAAGGCCCGGAACGCCGCCAGCATGTACATCGACGTCGACAGCCCGCACAGTGCTGAGCCGAGGATGAAGACTGCGATCGCGAACAGGAACAGCGGCTTGCGGCCGTAGATATCGGAGAGCTTGCCGTAGAGCGGCGTGGTGATCGTCGACGTCACCAGGAACGCCGTGGTTACCCACGCCTGCACCGACAGGCCGTGCAGGTCGTCGCCGATCGTGCGGATGGCGGTGGCCACGATGGTCTGGTCCAGGGCGGCCAGGAACATGCCGAGGATGAGACCGGACAGGATGACCAGGATCTGGCGGTGGCTCAGGCCGCCGGCATCGGTCGACGGGGTGGCGGCCACGGTGGACATCAGGGCTCCTCGGTTTCGGCGTGGGCGGCGCATCCCAGGACGGCGGAGCCATCTGACGCGACGAAGGAACGGTGCGTGAAGTCAGCGGTAAACCGTGCCACGGCGGCCGAGAATGTCTGACACTCGTCGGGGGTCCAGTCAGCAAGGACCCGCGCGACCAGTTCGTGGCGTCGTCGCACGTGTTCCTCGTGCAGCTCACGCGCGCGATCGGTGGCGACAACGAGGCTCGCGCGCCGGTCAACCGGGTCGGCTTGCCGCTCCAGCAGGCCGCCCGTGACGAGGACGGCCACCTGCCGACTGACCGTCGATACGTCGGACTGCACACGCTCGGCGAGCGCACTGATGCGCAGCGGACCGTCCTTGACGGCCCAGGCAATGAGCGGGTATGCCGAGATCTCGACCTGGTCGTCGCGACCGCCGACCAAGCGCGTATGGGTCCGTTTCAAAGTGCGTAGGAGCGCCGACAGGTTGTCGCTCAGTTCCGCGACGTGATCCGCCGCGAGCACTGCACTGGCCACGAAGCATCCACCCAGCAGTCGAGGACGCAATTACTTGACTGATGCAACTATTCCACCGGGGCACGCCGCCGTGCAACCGAGTGACTGCTGGTCTGTACTACCGAGCTTTGCGCGGACCGGCCACGTCGGCCGGCCCGCAGCTACGGTCAGGCGTTGATCGGGTTGCTCGTGTTGCCCTCGAGCAGCGAGCGCACCTCCGACTCGCGGTAGCGGCGGTGGCCGCCCAACGTCCGCAACGAAGTCAGTTTGCCGGCCTTGGCCCACCGCGTCACGGTCTTCGGGTCGACCCGGAATAGCGTGGCGACTTCGGACGGCGTGAGTAGCGACTCTGATTCCGGACGGTGACGTGAGTTCGTCATCGTGGCGCCCCCCTTCTGGGCATTATGTACCCCGGGTCCTGATCCGCGGTACAAGGTCAGTATGCACGTGCCGTGCCTCCTGTCCCAGCGAAAACCGGGTCTGCCGGCCATGAGGTTTCTCAGGGGCGGGGCAGTACGACACGCCATGCCGGCGCCTGCGACGCCGAGGTACGCTCGATGCACGAGATGACAACTTTCCCGGCACCCGCCGCTGCGCCGTCAGCCGCGGTCCGGACGACCGTGTGAGCGAGGGGGTCGAGCCATGGGGCGCGGCCGTGCGAAAGCCAAGCAGACCAAGGTGGCCCGGGAACTGAAGTACAGCTCCCATCCGACCGATCTCGACGCCTTGCAGCGCGAGCTCGGTGTCCCACCGGACTCGGACTCGTCCCCCGGACACGACGAGGACGAGGACGACCTGGACGACTGGGCCAGCGCCTCGCGCTGAGCGCGGATCGGGCCGGCGTCACGCTGAGCCGACCGATGACCCGCTGGGCGTTACCGCCAGCTCGCCGCGGGTCCCTGGTAGTCGCCGCGCACGTGGACCTGGCCCGTCCCCGTCACCACTTCACCGATCCGCCAGGCGGCGACGTCGCGCGCTCTCAGGAGGTCGAGCGCCGACGTGACAGCGTCTTGCGCGACGACAGCGACCATCCCGACGCCCAGGTTGAACGTTCGCTCCAACTCGGCGCGCGAC
>CAXTNQ010000027.1:8467-17875 GCA_964245745.1 uncultured Jatrophihabitantaceae bacterium | reverse complement strand
GGGCGAAGATCCCCGGCGGCCGCCAGGCGTCGCGCTCCACGCGTGCGTCGACGCCCGGCGACAGGACACGCGCGAGGTTGCCCGCAAGTCCGCCGCCCGTGACGTGCGCGAAGGCGTGCACCTCGCAGCCGGCGGCGAGAGCCAGGCAGTCGCGCGCGTAGATCCGCGTCGGCGTCAGCAGCTCGTCGACGAGCACCCTTCCGGCCAACTCCGGCGGAGTGGCGTCGAGCGGGACGTTGCGCAGGACCTGGCGCACCAGGGAGTACCCGTTGCTGTGCAGGCCACTCGACCCCAGCCCGATCAGGACGTCACCGGGCCGGACACGATCGGGTCCGAGGACGGCGTCCGCGTTCACCACACCGACGGCGGACCCGGAAACGTCGTAGTCGTCGGCGGGCATGACGCCGGGGTGCTCCGCGGTCTCGCCACCGATCAGCGCGCAACCGGCCTGCACGCAGCCCTCGGCAATGCCGGCGACGATCGCCGCGACGCGTTCGGGCACCACCCGTCCGGTCGCGATGTAGTCGGTGAGACACAGCGGTTCGGCGCCGACGACTACGAGGTCGTCGACCACCATCGCCACCAGGTCGATTCCGATGGTGTCGTGCCGGTCAGCGGCGCGGGCGATGGCCAGCTTCGTGCCCACCCCGTCGGTCGAGGTGGCGAGGACGGGCTGCGGGTACCGCGTCAGATCGAGCCGGAACAGCCCCGCGAAGCCGCCCAGGCTGCCCAACACCTCTGGGCGACCGGTGCGCTTGACCGAGGCGGACATCAGCTCGACCGCGCGCTCCCCCGCGTCGATGTCGACGCCGGCTTCGGCGTAGGAGCTCATCGAGGTCCCCGACCCATCGTGTACCGATGTGGTCGCGTGCTCATGGTCGGACGAGCGCGTCCTCGGCGGCGTAGCCGGCCGGCTCGGGCAGCCGGTTCGCGGTCCGTTCGATGCCCTCGAGCACGTGCTTGCCGACGATGTCGGGCAACGGGATGGGGTACTCGCCGTCGTAGCAGGCACGGCACAACCGCGACTTGGGTTGCTCGCTGGCAGCGATCAGCCCGTCCAACGACAGGTAGCCGAGGGAGTCCGCGCCGATCGAGCGACGGATCCCTTCGGTGTCCAACCCGTTCGCGATCAGCTCGGCCTTCGACGCGAAGTCGATGCCGTAGAAGCACGGCCACTTGACCGGCGGGGACGCGATCCGCACGTGCACTTCGACCGCTCCCGCTTCGCGGAGCATGCGCACCAGTGCGCGCTGGGTGTTGCCGCGCACGATCGAATCGTCGACCACGATGAGCCGTTTGCCGCGGATGACGTCGCGCAACGGGTTGAGCTTGAGGCGGATGCCGAGCTGGCGAATCGTCTGCGACGGCTGGATGAACGTCCGCCCGACGTAGGCGTTCTTGACCAGACCCGTGCCGTACGGGATGCCGGACGCCTCGGCGTAGCCGATCGCCCCGGGCGTCCCGGACTCCGGCGTGGGGATGACCAGGTCGGCCTCGACCGGATGCTCCTTGGCCAGCCGCCGGCCGATCTCGACCCGGGCGGAATGCACATTGCGTCCGGCGATCGTGGTGTCGGGCCGAGCGAGGTAGGTGTACTCGAACAGGCAACCCTTGGGGTCGGCGTTGGCGAAGTGCTGCGAACGCAGGCCGTCCTCGTCCACGGCGATCAATTCGCCCGGCTCGATCTCACGGACGAAGCTCGCCCCGACGATGTCGAGCGCCGCGGTCTCGGACGTGACCACCCAGCCCCGTTGCAGGCGGCCGAGCACGAGCGGGCGGACGCCCTGCGGATCGCGAGCGGCGTAGAGCGTGTGCTCGTCCATGAACACCAGGGAGAAGGCGCCGCGCAGTGTCGGCAGGACGTCCATGGCCGCCTGCTCGATCGACACGTCGGGACGGGCGGCCAGCAGCGCGGTCATGAGGTCGGAGTCGGTGGTCGAGCCGAGCTCGTTGCCGAGGCCGAGCCGCCGCGCCTCGCCGGCCAACTCGGCGGTGTTCACCAGGTTGCCGTTGTGGGCGAGCGCCAGACCCGTGCCGGCCTGGGTAGTGCGGAAGGTCGGCTGGGCGTTCTCCCAGGTCGTGCTGCCGGTGGTCGAGTAGCGGGTGTGACCAACCGCGATGTGGCCCTGCAGGGTGTTCAACGTGGCCTCGTCGAACACCTGCGACACCAGGCCGAGGTCTTTGTAGACCAGCACCGACGAGCCGTCGCTCACCGCGATACCGGCTGCCTCCTGCCCGCGGTGCTGCAGGGCGTAGAGCGCGAAGTAGGCGAGCTTGGCGACTTCCTCGCCGCCGGCCCACACGCCGAACACGCCGCACGCGTCCTGCGGTGGCCGTTCGCCGGGATGCAGATCGTGGGTCAGCCTGCCATCACCGCGCACCGCCACCCGGTCAGTCTATCGAGCGGCACGGCTACCACCGGTCGACATGCAGCACCTCGTCCAGCGGTTGCCGGGGCGCCGGGCGAAACGTGTCGCCCGTGTAGAAGGCAGTCGGGATGAGCGCACCCTGCCGAACGTCAGCGGGTAGGCCGAGCAGCGCCGCGACTTCGGCCTCGTACGTCAGATGCAATGTCGTCCACGCCGTGCCGAGACCTCGAGCGCGCGCGGCGAGCATGTAGCTCCAGGCCGCCGGCAGCACTGACCCCCACAGACCCGCCTGGTTGCCGCTCGGCAACCGGCCGACGCGCAGACAAGGAATGACGAGCACGGGCACGTCGCCCATCCGGTCGGCCAAGAAGGCCACGCTGTCGCCCACCCGTTGTTGCACGGGAGCGCGCGCCGGGTCGTCGCCGAACAGCCGGCCGGCAGCACCCGGCGAGTCCAGGTAGCTCTCGCACGCTCGGCGGTAGAAGTCCCCCACGGCCGCGCGCTGTTCGGCGTCGACGATCACCAGCCACTGCCAGGTCTGCCGGTTGGAACCGGACGGCGCCTGCAACGCGATGCGCAGGCAGTCCCGCACGAGGTCCAACGGAACGGGTCGGGTCAGGTCGAGGCGTTTGCGGACGGACCGCGTCGTGGTCAGCAGTTCGTCGGGGCCGAGCGGCAGGGTCATGGCGGTGATGCTCGCAGGTGGGGGCCGGCGGGGTCCCTACCATCGAGGCGTGCACGCCCGGGCGGTTGACCTGGCGAGTACGCCGGTCCGTCCGATGGCCCGCTGGCGGTCAGCGGTGTCCGTCCCGACCTCGTGGGCGGCGGCCGCGATCGTCCTGACCGCGGCCGTGCGGATCGCCGTCCTCGCCAGTGATCGCAGCACGTTCAACGCGGACGAGGCAACGACCGGGCTGGTCGTCCGAGACATCCTGGCCGGCCACTTCCGACTGTTCTATCCCGGACAGACCTACGGCGGGACGCTCGAGCAGTACGTCCAAGCCCTCACCTATGCGGTCGTTCCGCTGCCGCACAACGCGTTCACCCTGCGCCTGCCCCTGGTCGCGGTCGACATGGGGACGTGCGCGCTGATCTACCTGATCGCCCGCGAGATCCTGACGTGGCCGGCGGCCGGCCCGGTGGCGGCGTTCGCCTATGCGCTCGGTCCGTGGTTCAACGTCGTGGGCGGCGTGACGTCGTTCGGGTTCTACGTCACCGCGCAGTTCCTCGCGACCGCCGGCATCTACTGCGCGCTGCGTCTCAACCACGATCCGGGCCGCAGGGTTTGGGCTGCCGCGTTCGGGGTGTGCTTCGGCCTCGGGGTATGGACGGGGGCCTTCACGCTGTATCTGCTGCTTCCCGCGGCCCTGTGGCTGTTGCCCGTGCTGGTGCGCCGGCGCTTCCTCCTGCGCCCGGCCGCCGCGGGTCTGCTGCTGGGTCTCGTCCCTGTCCTGCTGTGGACGCTCCGGCACGGCCGGCTGCCGATCGGCCAGCCCGAGGCGGTGATCAGGACGGCGGGACGGTGGCAGCGCCTCGTCGACCCGGTCTATCGCGAATTCGTCGGGGTCGCCTACCACGCGGGCGATCCGCCGCCGGCCAGTACCGCGTGGCTGGCCACCCCGATCGTCCTGCTCGCCACGGCGACCTTCGTGGGCGCCGCCTGGCAGCGCCGGCACGGTCTGGCCGCCCTGGTACGGGGCGGCGTCACCGGCCGCAACGGCGCCGACATCCTGCTGCTCGCCGTGCCGGTCACGGTCGCGCTGTACCTGGCTGCGCCGAGCACCTGGTACATCGGGACGCCGCGCTACCTGTTCGTGGCCTATCCGGTGTGGGCGGTGGGCCTTGCCGCGCTGGTGTCCGCCGTACCGACGCCGGCCGGCCGTCGGCTGGCCGCGGCGCTCGCCGTCGCGGTGGTCGCCACGTTGACCGCGCAGTACTTCGCCACCAGCCGACCGCCCGAATCCATCGCGGCGCGCGACGCGGCGTTGCGGGCCGTGACCGCCGAGCTGGTCGGCGCCGACGAGCGGGTCGTCTACTCGGGCTATTGGACGGCGGTCCCCCTGGACTACGTGGCCGACGGACAGCTGACCGTGCTGACCTGCGTCGGCCCGCAGCGGTTCCCGGTACCGCGGACGCGGCCGGACCCGGTGTACGTCATCGACCCGAGCCAGGAATGGGATCGGCACATCGTCGCCGTCCTCGACGCCCACCACGTGGGCTACCGCACCACCGTCGTCGGCCGATTCCGCATCCTCGACGGCATAGGACCTACCGGCCGTCCGGAGGTTCTCGGACTCACTTAGGACAGCAGCGGCAGGACGCCCGTCAGATCGGCTCGCGATCCGCTCGCGGTCACGGCGTGCTCGGCCAGGGCCGCCGACCACGTGACCCGGCCGGTGGCCAACCGCAGCCAGCTCAGCGGATCGGCCTCCACGACGTTCGGTGGCGTCCCGCGCGTGTGGCGGGGGCCTGCGATGGCCTGGACGGCCACGAACGGCGGGACGCGAAGTTCGACCGATCGTCCGGGCTGCTGGGCAGCGAGGATCTCCGCCAGCACCCGAACCACGGTCGACAGTGGGGGGCGCTCCAGCTCGACCGGCGCCCGCTCGGGCCGGGACCGGGAGAGATCGTCGGCGTGGACGACGACCTCGACGAGCCGGGTGGCCAGCCAGTCCGAGGCGGTGATCGGCCCGCGTGCGGCGCGAACCACGGTGCCTGGCGCCAGGGTCGCGACACGGTCGCGGACGTCCGGGACACCCCACAAAGCGTCGACCAACTCGGCCGGCGTCTGGTCGCCGGTGTACTGGCGGGTGCGGGCCGCGATGTCGTCGACGTCGCGCCGGTAGCGGGTGACGAACTCGGCCAGCGGAGTGGCCGGAGGATCGGCGCGGGTGCCCAGCTGCTCGACCAGCCCGCGGTGGACGAGCAGCAGATGCCCGACCAGCAACCGGACGTCCCACTCCGGCAACACAGTGGGTTGCGGCCAGGCGTCCGCCGGCAACCGGGCGAGCCACTCGATCACCCGGCTCATCTGGCTGTGGTAAGCCGCGGCCAGCGGCGCCAGCCCGCGGGTGGCCGTCCCCGTCACCCGAACAGCGCCGGCAACGTCCGTTCCCGCGCGTCGCGCAGCTGCGCCACCGGGACGGTGAACTGTCCCCCGATCTCCAGCTCCGACGACAGCACGTCGACGACCCCGAGGTGGAGGTAGGGCACGCCGTGCTCGGTGCACAGGTCGGTGAACCGCTCCTCGGCGCCGCGCGAGACCGTGACCAGCGCGCGTCCCGACGATTCGGAGAACAGCGCGACGAACGGGTCGATGCCCTCAGGCAGGGTCACCCGCGCGCCGATGCCGTGCCTGGTGCAGGCCTCGACCAGTGATTGGGCAAGGCCACCTTCGGACAGGTCGCGCGCCGAGTCGATCACCGCGTCGTGCGCGCCATGAATCAGGACGTCGGCTAATCGCCGCTCCCTGTCGAGATCGACCGCGGGGGGCCGCCCGCCGAGAAAGCCGTGCACCTCGTCCATCCACGCCGAGCCGCCGAACTCCTCGTGCGTGTCGCCGAGCAGGTAGATCTGGCCACCGTCGCCGGCGAACCCCAGCGGCGTGCGAGCCGCCACGTCGTCGATGACGCCGAGTACGCCGACGACCGGCGTGGGCAGGATCGCCGTGCTTCCGGTCTGGTTGTAGAAACTCACGTTGCCTCCGGTGACGGGCACGCCGAGCTCGCGGCAGCCGTCGGCCAGTCCGCGCACCGCTTCGCTGAACTGCCACATCACCCCCGGGTCCTCGGGCGATCCGAAATTGAGGCAGTTGGTGACGGCGAGCGGCCGGGCGCCGGTCGCGGCCACGTTGCGATGGGCCTCGGCCAGCGCGAGCTGTGCGCCGGTGTAGGGGTCGAGGCGGGTGTAGCGGGCGTTGCCGTCGACGGCCAGCGCGACGCCGCGCGTCGTCGTGTCGTCGAGACGGACGAGCCCGGCGTTCTCCGGCGCGGCCAGCACGGTCTGGCCCATGACGTAGCGGTCGTACTGGTCGGTCACCCACGACGGGTCGGCCAGATTGGGAGTGGCCGCGAGGCGCAGCATCGTCGCCCGCAGGTCCGCGCCGTTGCGCGGCCGAGGCAGCGCATGGCCGTCGTGGTCGACCAGCGCGTCCTGGTCGTAGGGCCGCTCGAGCGGTCGGTCGTAGACCGGCCCCTCCTGGGCGGCGGTGCGTGGCGGCAGGTCCACGATGAGGTCGCCGTGCCAGGTCATCCGCAGCCGACCGGAGGTCGTCACGGTGCCCACCACCGTGGCGGTCACGTCCCACGTCCGGCAGATTTCCAGAAAGCGGTCGAGCTTCGCCGGCTCGACGACGGCCATCATGCGTTCCTGCGACTCGCTCATGAGGATCTCCTCGGGAGCGAGCGTCGGGTCGCGCAGCGGAACGGTGTCGAGTCGGACGTCCATACCGCCGGTGCCGGCCGCCGCGAGCTCGGTGGTCGCACACGAGAGCCCCGCCGCGCCGAGGTCCTGAATGCCGACCACGAGGTCCTCGGCGAAGATCGCCAGACAGCACTCGATCAGCACCTTCTCGGCGAACGGGTCACCGACCTGGACGCTCGGCCGCTTGACGGCGTCCCCGGCATCGAAGCTCGCGCTGGCCAGTACCGACGCGCCACCGATGCCGTCACCCCCGGTGCGCGCGCCGAACAACACCACCCGGTTGCCCTTGCCGTCGGCCTTGGCCAGCTTGATCGCGTCCCGGCGCAGGACCCCGACGCACAGCGCGTTGACCAAAGGATTGCCGGCGTAGGACGCGTCGAACGCCAGCTCCCCGCCGATGTTCGGCAGGCCCAGGCAGTTGCCGTAGCCGCCGATCCCGGCCACGACGCCCGGAAGGACACGGGCGGTGTCGGCGGCGTCGGCCGGCCCGAAGCGCAGCGAGTCGAGGACGGCGACCGGGCGCGCGCCCATGGTCAGGATGTCGCGGACGATGCCGCCGACCCCGGTGGCCGCACCCTGGTGCGGTTCCACGTAGGACGGGTGGTTGTGCGACTCGATCTTGAAGGTGACCGCCCAGCCGTCCCCGACGTCCACCACCCCGGCGTTCTCGCCCATGCCGACGAGCAGCGCGTCCGTCTTCGGCGCCTTGGCGGCGAACTGCCGCAGGTGCACCTTGCTCGACTTGTACGAGCAGTGCTCGCTCCACATGACCGAGTAGATCGCCAGTTCGGCGCTCGTCGGGCGCCGCCCGAGCACCTCGCGGATCCGCGCGTACTCGTCGTCCTTGAGCCCCAGCTCGCCGTACGGCTGCGGCTGCTTGGCCGTCTTCTTCGCGTTCTTGACCGTGTCGACGGTCATGACGCGGCCGCAGGCGCGTTGATGAGCGAGGTGAAGAAGCCCAGCCCGTCGGTGCTCGGACCGGTCAACATGTCGACGGCGTGCTCGGGATGCGGCATCAGGCCGACGACGTTGCCGGCCTCGTTGGCGATCCCGGCGATGTCGCGGTAGGAGCCGTTGGGGTTGCCGTCGACGTAGCGGGCGACCACGCGGCCGGTCGCCTCCAGCTCATCCAGCACGTGGTCGTCCGCGACGTAGGCGCCTTCGCCGTTCTTGATCGGCACCACGATCTCATCGCCGGCGCGGTACGCCGAGGTCCAGCGCGTCGTGACGTTCTCCAGGCTCAGCCGTTGATCGCGACACAGGAACCGGCGGTGGACGTTGCGGACGAGCGCGCCGGGCAACAAGTGCGCCTCGCACAGCACCTGAAACCCGTTGCAGATGCCCAGGACGGGCAATCCGCCGCGCGCCTGCTCGACCACGGTGGCCATCACCGGTGCGAAGCGCGCGATGGCTCCGCACCGTAGGTAGTCGCCGTAGGAGCAACCGCCCGGCAAGCTCACCGCGTCGACCCCGGGGAGGGCCGGGTCGGCGTGCCGCAGCGGCGCGGCCGCGGCGCCGGCAAGCCGGACCGCGCGGGCAGCGTCGCGGTCGTCCAGGCTGCCCGGGAACGTCACCACACCCACCCGTGCCGGCACACCGGCACTTTACCCGGGCGTTGGCCACACGCCGGTCACGCAGTGTGCTTGGCCCAGCTGATCATCGGGCCTACCGTTTGCGCATGGCGCAGGGCGGCACCAGCAACACCCGGATCTTTGTGATCCTGTTGATCGTCGCCGTGATCTTGGCGTTGTTCGTCAGTTGCATCCGAGATTCGACGACGTCGTCGGCCGAGCGGGCAGTGCCGTCCACGAGCACGGCGAGCACGCCAACGTCGACGCGGACCCCGGTGGCGCCCCGTGGTTCGCAGCCGATACCGGCGCCCCCATTGCGCACCACGGCGGCACCGAGGCGTTCGACGGGCGGCGCGCCCACGCAGGGGTCCGTACCCACGGGCGGCGGAGCCGCGCCTCCCGGCGGCGTCGCACCGACCGACGGCGGGCCGGCCCCGACTGGACAGGGGGCCGCACCGGCACCGACCGGGAACGGCGCGGCGCCACCTCCGCAGGCGGCATCGCCACCGACCTCGCCAAGCGCGCCGAGTCCGAACGCAGCGTCTCCGTCCGCTCCGCCGTCGGCCGCGTCGCCGGCACCGACGAGCTCCGCGCGGCCCGCACCGGTCGTCCCGCCGCGGTCACCGTCGCTGCCGTCACCCTCGGCATCACCGCCGACTCCACCCATTCCGGTGGGCGCCATCGCGGATCCGCCCCGTGGTTACCGGCCGGCCATACAGCACGCCGGCGGAGGCGCCTGGACGACCGTCGCCATCGTGGTGTGGCTGCTCGTCCTCTTCCTCGCGTTGCTGGTCGCCGTCCTGGCTCTCGTCGCCCGGCGGCAACGGACCCTGCCGCTCACCTACGTCCGACCGCGCACCGACCGCTGGGACCGTCCCTGAGCCGTCCGGCCCGCGCCGTCCCGAGGCGCCCCGGCCTCCGCTACGTCGGGACTGACCAGCAATTCGTCCGGTCTTTGCCAACCTCGAACATTGCGCGGGCACGCTTGAGATCGTGAGCCAGTCCGCGGAGTGGATCGCCACCGCCCGCCTGTTGCGGCGTACCGG
>CAXTNQ010000027.1:5742-8367 GCA_964245745.1 uncultured Jatrophihabitantaceae bacterium | reverse complement strand
TCGTGAGCCAGTCCGCGGAGTGGATCGCCACCGCCCGCCTGTTGCGGCGTACCGGATTCGGGACGACCGGTTCAGCCGTCGACCAGGCGGTCAAGGCCGGCACAAGCGCGACCGTCGCGGCCATGCTGGGCGCCGACCCAGCGACGGATCCCGGAGTGCGGGCCACGCCGGCGCCGACCTTTGCGGCGATCGCCGCCCCGCCCAAGGGCGCGACTAAAGAACAGCGCCAGCAGCGCAACCAGGCCCAAGGCGCGCAGCTCACCCAGCTGACCACGTGGTGGATCCGTCGCATGATCGCGGCCGAACAACCGTTCGTCGAGAAGCTGACCTTCGGCTGGCACAACCACTTCGCGACCGCGGCGACCAAGGTCCGCACCGCGTCCTGGCTCCTGACCCAGAACGAGACGCTGCGGCGGCTCGGCCGCGGCGATTTCCGCTCGCTGGCCCTAGCCATGCTCACCGACGCCGCCATGCTGCGCTGGCTCGACGGCGAGCGGAACACCGCGAAGGCGCCGAACGAGAACCTGTCGCGCGAGTTCATGGAGCTGTTCACCCTCGGACACGGCGACGGCTACACCGAGACCGACGTCCGGGAGGGCGCCCGTGCGCTGACGGGATGGCGCATCGCGGCGGACGGCACGACATCGGTTCGGGCTCCGCTGCACGACAACGGCAGCAAGACGGTGCTGGGCCGGACGGGCAACCTCGACGCCGCTGGCTTCTGCGATGCCGTTCTCGGTGCGCCGGCCGGCCCCCGTTACCTCGCCACCCGGTGGTGGGGCCAGCTGGCGTCGGATACCGCGCCGCCGTCCGCCGTCCTCGACCGGCTGGTCGCGGCGTACGGCGCCGACCGCAACCTGGCCGCGCTGTTCCGGGCGCTGCTCACCGACCCCCAGTTCGCGGCCGCCGCCGGCACCTCGGTGCTCAGGCCGGTCGATTGGCTCATCGGCACCGTGCGCGCGCTGCGCGTCCCCGTGGCCGACGACGCCGCGGCGCGCAAGCTGATCACCGTGTTGCGGGCGCTGGGGCAGATCCCGTTCTATCCGCCGAACGTCAGCGGCTGGCCGTCCGGCCACGCCTGGCTGTCCTCGGCGGCCGCCGACGCGCGGGTGCAGACCGCGGCCACGCTGGCCAAGGCCGCCAACCTGGACGCGATCCGCCAGGCCGGCCCTTCCGATCGGGTGGACGCCACGGGATACCTGCTCGGCATCGGTGCCTGGAGTGGCCGCAGCCGCGGCGTGCTGGCCGGCCACACCGCCGACCCGGGCCGCCTGGTCACCGTGGCGCTCACCACCCCCGAATACCTGACTGCGTAGGGAAAGGCCATGGACACCCTCACCCGCCGCAAGTTCCTCATCGCCTCCGGCGTGACCGGTGGCGCGGCGCTGGCCGCGGGATCGGGAGTGCTGACCTGGTCACAGCTGCACGATCGCGCGGCGACCGCGCCACTGGCCAAGGGGTCGCGCGTCCTGGTGATCGTCACGCTGTACGGCGGCAACGACGGGATCAACACCGTGATTCCGTACGCGGACGCCGCGTACCACAGCGCCCGTCCGGAGCTCGCCTACGCGGAGACCGACGTCCTGCACCTGTCCGACGGGCTGGGGCTCAACCCGGCGCTGAAGGGCCTGAACGCCCTTTGGCAGGCCAAGCAGCTGGCGATCGTGCGTGGCGTCGGTTACCCGAAGCCCGACCACAGCCACTTCCGGTCGATGGACATCTGGCAGACCGCGTCCCCCGACCGTCCAGTCACGACAGGCTGGATCGGCCGCTGGCTGGACGCCAACGGCGACGACCCGGTGCGGGCGGTCAATGTCGGCTCAGTGTTGCCCCCACTCGCGGTCGGCGCGAAGTGCGCCGCCGCGGCCCTGCCGCTCGGGCAGGACAAACCGCTCGCGGCCGATCTGGCCGCGGCGCTCGCGGGACTGGGTCAGCCGGACCACGCGGACGGCGCCGCGGCGGCTTCGGCCGCCTCCTCGTTGCGTGACGAGCGCACGGTCGCCAAGACGTTCGCGCCCGTGCTCGATCCCAACGCCTCCGAGCCCGACCACAACGAGGCGTCGGCTGCCGGGTCCGCAGGCGGTCAAGCGGGGCTGAAGAACCAGTTCGACGTCGTGGCGCGCTGCATCAAGGCGAACGTGCCGACTCGGGTGTATGCGGTCAGCCTGGGCGGCTTCGACACCCACGCCGACGAGAAGGGCACCCAGCAGACGCAGCTCGGGGTGCTGGACACCGCCGTGTCCGGCTTCCTGAAGACGATGGCGACCGATCCACGCGGTCAGGACGTGGTCGTCCTCGTGTACTCGGAGTTCGGGCGGCGAGTGGCGGCGAACGCGTCGCAGGGCACCGACCACGGCACGGCCGGCCCGGTGTTCGTCGCCGGTGCCCCGGTGCGCGGCGGCTTCTACGGCGAGCAACCGTCCCTGACCGATCTGGACAACGGCGACCTCAAGGTGACGACGGACTTCCGCTCGGTCTATGGCGAGCTGTTGACCAAGGTGCTGGGTAGTGATCCCGGACCCGTGATCGGCAGCGGCCAGCCCGAACTCGGCCTGTTGACCTGATCCCTGGCTGCCGTTCGCCCGAACGGCGGACCGGGCCCCTCGCGCAGGCGATAACGTTTAC
>CAXTNQ010000027.1:0-5732 GCA_964245745.1 uncultured Jatrophihabitantaceae bacterium | reverse complement strand
CGTTTACGGCATGGCGCTCACCGTCGCGGGCCACTGGATCTGGGACTTCTGGCTCGCGCGCGACGGGGACGAGCACCACCTGTTCTTCCTGCAGGCGCCGCACGCCATCGGTGATCCGGAGCTGCGGCACTGGAACGTCAGCATCGGGCACGCGGTTTCCCGGGACCTCGTCGACTGGAAGCTGCTTCCCGATGCGCTGCGCCCGGGCGAGCCCGGCAGCTTCGACGACGCCACGACGTGGACGGGCAGCGTCCTGCCGGTCGCCGACGGCTGGGTGATGCTCTACACGGGCACGTCGCGCGCCGACCAGGCACTCGTGCAGCGCATCGGACTGGCGCGCTCGGACGACCTGACGAGCTGGCGCCGCAGTCGCGAGCCGGTGCTCGAGGCGGATCCCCGTTGGTACGAAACCCTGGGCGACGGCGCATGGCACGACCAGGCGTGGCGCGATCCCTGGCTCTTTACCGACGAGGACGGCGCCTATCACGTCCTGTGCACCGCCCGGGTCAAGGACGGCCCGCCGTTCGACCGCGGCGTGATCGCCCACGCCACGTCGCCCGACCTCCAGCACTGGGACGTGCATCCGCCGGTCACCGTGCCGATGGGTTTCGGGCAGCTCGAAGTCCCGCAGCTCGTTCCCCTCGCCGGCCGGTGGTACCTGCTGTTCTGCAGCGACGTGCCGACGCAGGACCCGTTCCGGGCCGCCGACGGACCGGGCACCGGCACCTACTATCTCGTCGCCGACGAACCGACCGGTCCGTTCACCATGCTCGGTGACGGCGTGCTGGAGGCGAACGAGATCGGGTCGACCTACGCCGGCAAGCTGCACCGCACCACCGAGGGCGAGCTGGTGTTCCTCAGCTGGCACCGCACCGGGCCGGGTGGCGTTTTCCACGGTGCGCTCAGCGACCCGCGGCCGGTCGAGGTGCTGGCCGACGGCCGGCTGCAGGTGCGTTGACCGTGCCGACGACACCGTGGACGGCACAGCAGCTGGCCCGGCTCGACCCTGGACCGGAGAACACCCTGCCTCTGATCGGGGACGCCGGTGAGCCGCACATCCTGCCGAACGTCGACTTCTGGGACCTCTGGCCGATTCGGACGTCGGACGGTCAGGTGGCCGAGGTCTGCGGCCACTCGGTGTGGGCGGGTCTGTCGGCGCCGGCGTTCGGCCATCCCGGCGACCGGCACGACTCGGCCCGCATCCGACTCGTCGGGCGAGGGGACGACCGCTGGACCGATCTCGGGCCGCTATTCCCCGACCGCGCGACTGCGGGCAGCCGCGAGTGGGCCGGATCTACGGTTCTCGACCCGGCGACGAACCAGATCGACGCGTACTACACGGCGGCTGGCGTTCGCGGCGAGACCGCCCGCTCCTTCCGGCAACGCATCATGAGCGCGTCCGGACAGTTGCGATGCACGAACGGCGTGCCGTCCGTGGGCGACTGGTCGAACCACCATGAGGTCGTGCGCGCCGACGGTCTGATCTACCAGCCGGCCAACGAAACGCTGGGCGAACCCGGATTCATCAAGGCGTTCCGCGACCCGTTCCCGTTCCGCGATCCTGCCGACGGGAGGCAGTACCTGCTATTCACGGCCTCGTTGGCGCACGCCCGCACGACGTTCAACGGCTGCATCGGCCTCGCCTGCGGCGACGAAGTGCTCGATCCGCTCGTGTCGGCGGACGGTGTGAACAACGAGTTGGAACGACCGCACGTCGTGGTCCACGACGGCGCGCACTACCTTTTCTTCTCCACCCAGCGTCGCACGTTCGCGTCCGGCGTCACCGGACCGACTGGTCTGTACGGATTCGTCGGCGCCGACCTGCGGGGCCCGTATGAGCCGTTGAACGGCTCGGGCCTGGTGCTCCAGAATCCGCCGGAGGAGCCGTTCCAGGCGTACTCGTGGCTGGTCCTCGACGACCTGTGCGTGACCGGATTCGTCGACGCCTTCGCCCTGCACGGCCGGTCACCGGACGAGCTACAGGCGGCCGGCCCGGACGAGGTGCGTGCCCACTTCGGCGGAACGATTACCCCGCCCGTGTGGCTCGCCCTCGACGGGCCGAACGCCCAGATCGTCAAACGCGGTGAATGGTGAAGTTCTCGATCACCGGGTTGGACAGCAAGGTATCGGCCAGGCCGGCCAGCTGATCGTCCTCGAGTCCGTCGTCCACTTCGAGCTCGAAGTGCTTGCCCTGGCGGACGGCCTGCACGCCGTCCACGCCGAGACGGCGGATGGCGCCGAGGATGGCCTGCCCCTGCGGATCGAGGATCTCGGGCTTGAGCACGACGTCGACCACCACGCGCGGCACCGGCTCACCCTATCCAGCCCCGAAGCGCTGGTCAGTCCGAACGTCCGAGGGACCTAGAAGTACTCGCCGAAGTCTTTCGCCGACGCAAGGCACCCTGGATACGACGGTGAGCCAGCGGAAGTAGCACCCGTGGAGAGCCCACCCTGACGGCGCGACTTCCGACCGCCAGCTGGCCTATGCGCGAATTGACGCCGGCTCCGAGTACGGCGACGGTGCCCTGCGTGCTGGTGATGTCCAGCCGAAGGCCGACGGATCGCAAGCCATCGGCCAAGCGGCCGAGACCACCGAGTCGCGCCTCGTGACCGACCGCGGCGAGCGCCGTGGCCGGCGAGTCGGCGTGCAACACCAGCTGCTGACCGGAACCGGTCAACTGCGCGGCCGTGCCATCGACTTCGAGACTCAGATCAACGCTGACCAGGAGTCCTGGGCGCACGGACCGCCGCACCGGCGGACCGGCAACCTGACTCATCCGTGGGAGGAGTCCTCGGACGTCGTAATGCGTAAGGTGCCGTTGAGCTTCCAAGTCGCTCGTTGCGCATTGGAACCGGTGTCGCGGGGCACCTCGACGAACATGTCGACGAACTCGTAATTGATCGCCGCGCCGCGGCCGGTCAGATACGACCACATCTCCTTGCCCAGGTCAGCGAAGCTGACCGTCTGACTACCGTTCACCGTCTGCGTCATTGCGCTCTCCTTCGGGGCTTCACGTGCTTCTGACAGCGACGGAGCGGATGCACCGTCGGCGGGAACCACAATCGGCTTGGTCGTCGTTGCGAGACCTTCGCAACCGCGATGACGGGCGTTTGTGAGGGGACCTCGGCGGCCCACTCTCCGGGAGCCCACGCCCGTGCCTCGCTCGTCCCGTACGCGTTCGTGATCAACGGTATCGATCGCCCGTGCTATCGCCACCCGGGCCACGGCCGCGTCAGCGAACGTTGGATGATGACCACCGGACCATCGATGGATCACCACGCCGAAATAGCCGGGCTCTCCGCCCAACGGCCTCGCCGCGATCGGAGTGCGAATGCAGGTAGCGCTGAGCACCTGTCGCGATTCGCCCGGACGCGGCGGGGTCCAGCGAAGACCGACCGTAGCGGGCACAGGGCCTAGTGGCCTAGCGATGGAGTACCGAACGCCGTTGTCTTCGACGATGAGCACCTGGCACTCATCGCTGATGGCAGGGACGCACAGGGCGGCCAAGCTGCTGAATACCACCGAGGGTTGCGCCGACGCGACCAAGCCACCTAGCGCCGGCACTGCCTGACTCGACGACCGGCCAACCACCGAGTGCGTCGAGGAGGCGCAGACGGTTACGCGCATGACCATGGCGATCACCATGAGAGACGTCACCGTGAACGCCGGATTCGAGCGGAAGCTCTGCCATGCGGACCGCGAGGTCTACGTGGATTCCCGGCCGGCTGGAAGGCTCAACCACCGGCGACAGTACCGGAAGACAGCGTAATCTGCCTGCCGTGCCGAGGCCGGGTGGGTGCGCCGGCCGAGCACAACGGATCGGCGATCGGGGTTGAGCCGATCTCGTCTCAGCTTGCCGTGGATGCGCCGTTAACGACCGCAGTCGTGGCCGCGCCCGTGACGGATGCGGCTGGCGTCGCCGCCGGAACCGAGGCTGGCGCGATCGCCGGCGCATCGCGGCTCGTGGCAGGGGCCGCGGCGGCGTTCTCCCGGGCCAGGAAGGAGCCGAGTTCGGCGATGGTGGTCATGAGGGGGGCGGGGAACACGACGGTCGTGTTCTTGTCCACGCCGATCTCCACCAGCGACTGCAGGTTCCGCAGCTGCAGGGCCAGGGGGTGGGCCATCATGGGTCCGAGGCCTCGCCGAGCGCCGCGGCCGCCAGCGATTCACCTTCGGCGTTGATGATCTTGGCGCGCTTCTCCCGCGCCGCCTCGGCCTGCCGGGCCATCGCACGTTTCATGCTGTCTGGTAGCTGAATGTCCTTCAGCTCCACTAAGGTCACTTCCACCCCCCAATCAACGGTAGTCACGTCCAGGATCGCCCGAATATCCAGATTGATCTTGTCGGTTTCCGACAGCGTCTGGTCCAGGGTGTGCTGCCCGACGACCTTTCGGAGCGTGGTCTGCGCGATCTGGTCAATCGCCGCGTACACGTTCTCGATGGCCACGACCGACTTCACCGCATCAACGACCTTGAAGTAGGCCACCGCGGAGACGTCCACCGACACGTTGTCGCGAGTGATGATCCCCTGTGATTGGATCGGCATCGTCACGATCCGCAGCGACACTCGCCGCAGTACATCGACGAACGGGATGATCACCCGAAATCCTGGCGCGCGGTTGCCGATGACTCGGCCCAACCGGAACAGCACACCCTGCTCGTACTGCTTGACGATCTTCGCCGACAACGCGAAGCCCACGAGGACCAGTAGCACGACAATGACAGCGACAGTGATCAGAACGCCCATGGTGACTCTTTCATCGAGGAGGAGGGACGCGTGGCGATCAGGCTGCTGCTAGGCAGTCACGACGCGCTACCGTGCCTGCCGTCGTTTTGCCAGCGCCCACATCAGCGGATTTACACACTCATTGCCGTGGATCGGAGTCGAGAACCGGTGCTGAGCCTGGTCCAGCACCGCACCCGCCCGTACGATCGACCGGTCGGGGACAACGCGCGCGCCAGGTGACGCGGTCAGGTCATCCTCCGGATTCGCAGAACCACTGGCTGCGGCGTTCGCCATGGCCTGACCAGGGGATGCGCCGCCGAGAAGCCTGAGTGGTCGGGGCGGTACACCCGGCAACCTGGTGCTACCAGCGCTGCGGTCGTCAACGTTCATGTGTTAGGCCGATCCAGGCTCGTTGCCGAGCCCGTCTCACGGATCGCCAGGGGCGAGGCCAGCGTGGAAGCCGGCGTACGAAGTACCCTCGGTAACTCGACTGTACGCGCAAACCGTCTTTGCGAAGCACAAGCGTCCGCGACCAGCGCCGTGATCCCCAGGCCTGTCCTCAGCCTGGCCAGTCGGTGAACCGGCGCCCGGTGATCTGCTCGTAGGCGTCCACGTAGCGCTCTCGGGTCGCCGCGACGACGTCGTCCGGCAACGGCGGAGGCGGTGCGCCGCCGGCCCGGTCCCAACCGGACGCGGGTGAGGTCAGCCAGTCCCGGACGTACTGCTTGTCGAAGCTGGGCTGCGGGCCACCGGGCGCCCAGCGGTCAGCGGCCCAGAAGCGCGACGAGTCGGGGGTGAGCAGCTCGTCGCCCACGACGAGCCGGTCCTCGGCACCGCTGCCGTCGAGCCCGAATTCGATCTTGGTGTCGGCCAGCAGCACGCCGGCGTCCTGGCACACCTCGGCGGCGCGGCCGTAGATGTCGAGGGTGAGCCGGCGCAGCTCGGCCGCTCGCTCGGCACCCACGAGATCCGCCGTCTCGTTATAGGTCAGCGGCTCGTCGTGAG
>CAXTNQ010000026.1:7112-21661 GCA_964245745.1 uncultured Jatrophihabitantaceae bacterium | reverse complement strand
ATCATCACCGAAGAGAACGACGACGTCGATCCGCCGCCATTCTGAAGGTTCGTCGGCCGCTGGGGCTGATGCACAGCTAACAGCGATCGCTGGCAGAGTCGGACCATGTGACCGGCGTATTGAGGTTCGGCTGGGACGGTGACCGCGGTCTCGGCGACCGACTGCTGGCTGCCGTGCTGCGCGGCGACAAGACCGCGACGACCTCTCTGGCGGTCGAATACCTCTCGGGTGAGCCGTTGCCCCAAGTGGGTCAGAGGCTGACCCTCATGGACCACGCCGGCCGTAGCCACGGAAGCGTGGAGACGACGCGCGTGACGATCATGCCTTTACATCTCGTGGGTGATGACGTGGCGCACGACGAGGGAGAGGGATTCGCCGACGCGGCGGCCTGGCGCCAAGACCATGAGGCCTTCTGGGCCGACGTCATCGATCTGGTGCGCGCCGAGTCAGGAGACCCCGCGTGGCAGCTCCGCGATGCCGAACCGGTCGTCGTCCACTGGTTCCGTCTCGTCGAGACAGTGCCGGTCGAGACAGTGCCGGCGCCGTAGGCGGCCCGAGAAACCCCGAAATAGACCGCGGGTGCCGACCCGGACTCAGCGACCGGCGGTGAGGATCAGCTCCACCTTCTGGAACTCCTTGACCGACGAATAGCCGCACTTGGCCATCGCACGCCGCACCTCGCCGAACAGGTTGCGGCGCCCGCTCGGATCGCTCGTCGGTCCGACCAGCAGCTCCTCGAGAGTCGGAGAAGCCGAGTCACGCGCCGGCACCACAGTGGACCGCGGCACGCGGGGGTGCGACGCTGTCGGGTCCCAATAGCGACCCTCACCCGGTGACTCGTCGGCGACCGCGAGTGCCTCGCCGAGCATGACGGCGTCCGCGCCGCAGGCCAGTGCTTTGGCGATGTCGCCGCCGGTCGTCAGGTCGCCGTAGGCGATGAGGTGGACGTATCGCCCACCTGTCTCGTCCAGATAGTCACGTCGGGCAGCGGCGGCATCGACGACCGCGGTCGCCATCGGGACGTCGATGCCCAACGCGGCCGACGTCGTGGCCCCGCGATGGGCGCCGTAACCGATGATCACGCCGGCCGCCCCGGTGCGCATCAGGTGCAAGGCGGTCTGATAGTTCGCGCATCCGCCGACGACGACGGGGACGTCGAGGTCCGCAATGAATGTCTTGAGGTTGAGCGCCTCGGCCTCGCGTGCGGACGCAGCGACGTGCTCGGCCGAGATCACCGTCCCCTGCACGAACAGCAGGTCCACGCCGGCGGCGATGGCGTGCGGGGCCAGCTCGACCGTGTGCTGCGGCGAAAGTCGGACTGCTACGCGGACCTCGCGCTCCCGCAGTTCGCCGATCCGCTGCCGCAGCAATTCCGGCTGGACGGGAGCCGCGTATGCCTCCTGCAGCTCGGCGGTCGAGGAGCCCAGCGTGGCCAGGCGCTTGGCGGCGTCCGCGTGCCGCGTCCACAGCCCCTCGCCGTCGAGCACGGCCAGTCCACCGAGGCGCTCGATGAGCACGGCCGTGTCCGGCGAGACGACCGCGTCGGAAGGCGCCGCGGCCAGTGGCAGCTCGAAGGTGTGCGCGTCGATCTGCCAGCTCGTGGACACGAGCGCCGACGCCCGGGTACGCCGCGTGGGCACGAGCGCCACTTCGTCCAGGTGATAGCTGCGGCGCGCATCGCGGCCGAGCCCGATCTCCACGGTCTCCGGCACGGTCGGATCAGCGCGCCAGGTCGGATGCGACGGCGATCTCCTCGCCGAGGTAGGCCGCACGCACCCGGTCGTCGGCCAGCAGCTCCTGCCCGGTGCCCGTCAGCACGAGCTCGCCGGTCTCCAGGACATACCCACGGTCGGCCAACGCGAGAGCCTGTGCAGCGTTCTGCTCCACCAACAGCACCGTCACGCCCTGGGAATTGATCTCCCGGATTATGTCGAAGATCTGCGCCACGATGAGCGGAGCCAACCCCATCGATGGCTCGTCGAGAAGCAACAGCCGCGGCTCCCCCATCAACGCCCGAGCGATGGCCAGCATCTGCTGCTCACCACCCGACAGCGTGCCGGCCGGCTGCCGGTAACGGTCCTTGAGCACCGGGAACAACGTCACGGCCCGGTCCAACGCCGCGGGATCGACGCGCTTGAACCGGAACGCCCCCATCTCGAGGTTCTCGGCCACCGTCATGCGAGGGAACACGTGCCGTCCCTCGGGCGCGTGGCAGATGCCGAGCCCGATGAGCTCGTGCGCGGGACGCCCGTCGATGCGCTGTCCGGCGAAGGTGATCGTGCCGCCGGAGGGCCGCATCATGCCGGAGATCGTCTTCTGCGTCGTGGTTTTGCCGGCGCCGTTGGCGCCGAGCATGGCCACGATCTCGCCGTCGGCCACCGTGAACGAGATGCCCTTGATCGCGCGAATCGCGCCGTAGCGCACCTCGAGGTCGTCGACCTCGAGCAGCGGCTCGCCGGTCACGACTGCGGTCCAGCGGTGGGCTCGTCCGTGACGCTCTCCCCCAGGTAGGCGGCGATGACCACCGGGTCGCGCTGGATGGCCTGCGGGGTGCCCTCGGCGATCTGCTCGCCGAAGTTGAGCACGATGATCCGGTCGGCCACGGACATGACGAGCTTCATGTCGTGCTCGATGAGCAGGATGGTGATCCCCCGGTCGACGTTGATGCCGCGGATGAGTTCGGCCAGCTCCCGCTTCTCGACGGGATTCGTGCCGGCCGCCGGTTCGTCCAGCAGCAGCACGCCGGGCTCGGTGCCGAGCGCCCGAGCGATCTCGAGACGGCGTTGTTCGCCGTAGGCCAGTGATCCGGCCAGGTTGTTAGCGCGGGCACCGAGCCCGACCGCGTTGAGGAGTTCCAGCGAGGTCTGGGTACTCACCCGGTCCTCTCGCCGCTGACGAGGCAGTCCGAGCATGGCCGAGACGGATCCCGCGCGTTGCCGGCTCTCCACTCCGATCTTGACGTTCTCCAGCGCGGTCAGGGCGGGAAACAGCCTGATGTTCTGGAACGTCCGGGCGACACCCAGGTGGTTGATCGTGTGCGCCTTCACACCTAGGACGTTCGTCGGGGGTGCGCCGGGATGACCGGACAGCGTGATGTGACCCTCCTGCGGTCGATATACGCCGGTCAGCGAGTTGAACAGCGACGTCTTCCCGGCACCGTTCGGTCCGATGATGGCGAGGATCTCGCCGCGCAGCAGCTGCAACGACACGTCGTTGAGGCTGACCACGCCGCCGAAGCGCAGCGTGACGTCGGAGACGTCGAAGACGACGTCCGGACCCTCAGCAGGACGGGAGGCGACCGCCGTCATCGCACGCGCACCGGTTCTTCAGTCACGTCGCCAAGTCCCTCACCCTCGGGCACCGCCTCGGGCTCGCTCGAAGAGACGTCGTCGAGGCCGCCGAGCTCGATCTGCCGTCTTCGTTCGGGAATCAGGCCGCCGGGGCGGAAGATCATCATGGTGAGCAGCACGGCGCCGATCCACATCGTGCGGTCGGGCGCCGGTACCTGGTCCTTGAGGAACTCCGGCAACCAGGTCAACAGGGCGGCGCCCGCGATCACGCCCGGGATCGAGCCCATGCCGCCGAACACGACGTACGCGACGACCAGGATCGAGTTGGTCAGAACGAAGTTGTCCGGGGTGAAGAAGCCGACCTGGCTGGCGAAGAACACGCCGGCCACGCCGGACGTCGACGCCCCGATCGCGAACGCCAACAGTTTGATCCGGAAGGTGTTGATTCCGCTGGCCTGAGCGGCCACCTCGTCCTCGCGAATGGCGGCCCACGACCGGCCGATCCGCGAATTCTCCAGGCGACTGAACAGGATGACCACGATCACGATGATGACGAGCAGCAGGTACCAGTACTGCAGCTGGTTGAGCCCCCACGTGATGTGAATGGGGCCGAGATTGATCCTCGGATGCGGCACCGCGCGCGGTGGACCCTGGCTGCCGTTGGTCACCCCGCTGGCGTTGACCGCCACGATGCGGATGATCTCGCCGAAGCCGAGGGTGACGATCGCCAAGTAATCCCCGCGCAGGCGCAGCGTCGGCGCGCCGAGCGCGACGCCGGCGATCAGGCACACCGCGATCGCGAAGGGAATGGCCAGCAGTGGCGTCATGTGCAGCCACGACGGCGGCTTGACCGGTAGCGAGCCGACGAGATAGGCCGTGGTGTACGAACCGATAGCGTAGAAGGCGATGTACCCGAGGTCGAGCAGGCCGGCCCAACCGACCACGACGTTCAGGCCGATGGCGAGCAGGACGTAGATGCCGACCTCGCTGACGAGCACCTGCTGCCAGAAGCTCGTCATCGTCGGCGGGAAGAACAACGCGAGGGCGATGACCGTGAGCATCAGCGACCGCGAAGCGCCGGGCGCCCGCAGATACCCACCGCCACCGGACGATATGAGCGCCGCGGCGTTGCGGAGGCGCGCCGTCCCGCGCGTGGTAGCGGACACGAGCGCGCCTGCGCCCATCAGGAAGAACGCCAGGCAGGCCAGCCAGCCGCCCGTGCCCAGGTTCTGCCAGGGACCGGTGGCACCGTCGAACTTGAACTGGGCCCCAAGATCGCTGATGTCGTAGAGCGTGACCAGAGAGAGCACGACCGCGACGGCGCCGATCGCAGCCCCGAGCCAGGCCAGCCAGCGCACGCGCAGGTAGGTCGCTGCCCCCGAGACGATGAGCGTCACGGCGAACAGCAGCCAGCCGAGCCAGATCAGGTACTGCACGGCGATGGAGGCCAGCCCGTAGCCCCGGAAGAGATTCCGGGTGTCGGTCAGGGTTGCGTTGCGGTTCGACGGCGAGAACCACGTCGCGCTCAGGAACGCGACCAGTCCGACCACGAAGCCGAGGGCGACCAGCGGCAAGCCGGGACGCCAGCCGAGGACGCGGTTGACGAACACCTGACCGTTCGCGACCTGCGCCTCGGTAAGGGCGATGAGCAGGGCGGCCGCGGCCATCACCACGAACCCGACGACCGCGGCGCCGGCACCGAGCGAGTGATCGATGCCTCCACCGACGCGATCGACATCGTGGTGCGACACGTAGGTGACGATCGCCGCCGCGGCGCACAGCACCGCCGTCGCCCAGGCCAACGGCCGGCTGCGCAGGATCGTCGCCAAGGCGCCGGCGACAAACAGCACGACGAGCTGCACCCAGGCCAGCCACGAGAAGAACGCGGAGGTCAACCCGGACACCGAGGGCGTGGCCGCGACCGCGGTGCGTACCGCGCCGAACTTGCCGACCGGGTCGTACCAGTGCATGAGGGTCATCGAGGCCAGCACGGCGATCGCACCGGCGGTGAGCGGCCACAGTCCGGGACGTCCGAGGTACGGCACGACCAACGGCCAGAAACTCGTGGCGAGGAACACCAGGACGCCGATGGCCAGGAAGACGAACACCCGCGGATGCAGGACGGACTCGCGGAAGGCGAACTCGTAGTCGGTCTGGCTGCCCTCCTGGGGGCCCCACATCATGGCCAACACGAGCGAACCAGCCAGACACGCGAGCAGCCGTTTGAGTGACAAGCCGCGCAGGGCGGCGATCATGCTGCCCTGCCCAAACGCTCGCCGAGGATGCCGGTCGGCCGCAAGACGAGGACGAGGACGAGGACCACGAACGCCACGACGTCGGTCCACTGCACCCCGATCCACGGCGTGCCGGTCCACGGCGCTGTGGGAACGAGGTTCTCGATGACGCCGAGGAGCAAGCCGCCGATCATGGCGCCCCGAATGTTGCCGATGCCGCCGAGCACCGCGGCGGCGAACGCCTTGACCCCGGGCAAGAAACCCATGGTCGGGCCGAAGCTGAAGTTCAAACCGAAGAGAAATCCTGCGGCGCCGCCGAGCAATCCGCCGATGACGAAGGTGCGCGAGATCGTCTTGTCGATGTCGATGCCCATCAGCGCCGCGGTCGGTGCATCTTCGGACACGGCCCGGATGCTGCGTCCGAGCTTGGTGACCGTGACCAGCCGGTCGAGGAAGAACATGAGCACCAGGGCGGACCCGATGATCACGACCTGCAGCACCTTGACCTGGGCGCCGAAGACGTGGAACAGCACCCGGTTCACGTCGAAGAACGACGGGAAGGCGTTGGACGTCAGGCGGTTGAACAACTTGCCGGCGAACTGCGACAGGAAGAACGAGGCGCCGATCGCGCTGATGAGGAACGCCAGCTTGGGCGCCCCGCGTTTGCGCAACGGCCGGTACGCCACCCGCTCCAGGCACCACGCCACGATTGCCGCCGTCAGACCGCCGGAGAGCACACCCAGCACCATGACGAAGGGCACCGCCCAGCCGGCGGTGCCCTTGCCGTCGCCGACTACAGCGTGGATCACCAGGTAGCTGCCGAACGCGCCGGACATGAACACTTCGGAGTGCGCAAAGTTGATCAGCTGCAGGACGCCGTACACCAGTGTGTAGCCGAGCGCGATCAGTGCGTACATGGATCCGCGCGTCAGGCCGAGCACCAGGTAGTTCATGAAGTCCGTCACGGCGACAACCTCTTTCTACCCGGGCGGCCAGCGCGTTGCCGCGAAGCGGACAGGAACGTACAGGCAGCAGAGGGGCGCGGCTACCCGAGCTCGGGTTGGCTGCGCCCCTCTGGCTGCTTACACGTCGCTAGCGATCAGGACTGGTCCTTGATATCGCCGAGCAACTGAATCGTTCCGTTCTCCTGCTTGTAGAGGTTGACCGTCGCCTGGGCCACCTCGCCGTTGTCGGCGAACTTGATCTCGGTGGTGATGCCCTTGTAGTCCAGGCTCTTGATCGCCGACTCGACGCTGGCTCGCGTGGGCGTGCCCGATCCGGCCGCCGCCTTGTACGCCGCGATCATGGCGTTCGTCGCGTCGTAGCCCTCGGGCGAGTACGTCGAGGACGGGGTGTTGAACTTCGTCTGGTAGGCCGTGGCGAACGCCTTCGCCTCCGGGTTGGCCGAACCCGACGTAGCGTCCAGGCAGCCACACGCGAAGTAGTACCCGTCGCCGGCCGCTCCGGCGCCCTTGGTGAACACGCTGGACTTCGCGCCATTACCGGAGATACGGAAACCCTTGTAGCCCGCCGCGGTGAGCGCCTTGGTCAGCAGCGCCGCCTGCGCGTCGTAGCCGCCGTAGTACATGGCGTCCGAGCCAGAGGACGTCACGGTCTGGGCGATCGCGCCGTAGTCCTGCGTAGTGGCGGCAACGCCCTGGCGCTGGGTGGTGACACCCTTGGCGTTCAGCTCCTGCTGGACGACGTCGGCCACGCCCTTGCCGTAGGTGCTGGTGTCGTCGACGACGTAGACCTTCTTGTACTTCTTGGCCAACCAGTCCGCGGTGGCTTTGCCCTCGACGCCGTCGGTGGGCACGATGCGGTGGAAGGTCGAGAAGCCCGAGCTCGTCAGCGTCTCGTTGGTGGCCGACGGGCTGATCAGGCCGAGACCCGCCTGCGCGTACGTGGCGCCGGTGGCCTTCGTCGGGCCGGAGAAGATCGGACCTACGACGCCCAGCACCGTCTGGTCCTGGACCAGCTTGGCTGCGGCGGCCGGCGCCTTGTCTGGCGTACCGCCGTCGTCGGACTGGACGACGGTGAGCTTGAAGGGCAGGTCGCCCTTGGCGTTGGCCTGGTCGACCGCGAGGTTGACGCCGTTGACGATGTTGATGCCGAGCTGCTGGTTGTCGCCCGAGAGCGCGCCTTGGAAACCGATGGCGTAGCTCTGCTTCGGTCCGCCGCTACCGGAGGCGCTCGACGCGCCGCCGCTGAGGCCCCCGCTGTTGCTCGAGCCCTTGCTGTTCGAACACGCGGTCAACGTCAACGCGGCGACGAGGCCACTGGCCACCGCCGCGACCACTACTGACTTGCGCACCAATTGCCTCCTCTGAGGGACGTGCCGATACTCCGAACCCGGCTACGGAGCCGGAGGTTAGTCCAATCCCAGCGGGATGGCACCGCTGGCGGCGGATCGGGGCGGTGGTCGTAACCAAATCTCTACCGGCCGTGTCGTCCGGTACCGCTGACCTGCCGCTGCGGTAACGGTTGGGTTACCGACGGACGCGCTCCGCATCCCGTGGCCCAGACTGTGACCGGTCGTCCCGTCGCGGGTTCCGCCGCGAACTCGCGCCACCGCGCGAGGCGGACGACTACATTCTCATCGGTCGTCCACACCTCGGAGGTTCGCCGTGCTGACCCGTTCGCTTCTCACCCGCCCGCGCGTGGGCGTCACGGTCGTCTCCTGTGCCGCCGCACTGATCGTCACGGGGTGCGCAAGCAACTCCAGCTCGGAGTCGTCGACCAGCAAGCCAGCGGCCTCGAGTGGTGGGTCCTCCGCGGCGTCCGGCGGTACCGTCCAGAAGGACGCGACCCTGGCCGCGAAGGTCCCGTCCAAGATCGCCAGCGCCGGGACGATCAACGTCGGCACCGATCCGACGTACGCACCCAACGAGTACAAAGACAGCAGCGGCAAGATCATCGGGTTCGACATCGACCTGTTCGACGCGGTGGCCGCCAAGCTCGGCCTCAAGACCCAGTACACCGGGGCGACGTTCGACACGATCGTGCCCAGCGTCAAGGCCGGCAAGTACGACGTCGGCGTCTCGTCGTTCACCGACAACAAGGAGCGCGAAGCCGTGGTCGACTTCGTGACCTACTACAACGCGGGCGAGCAGTGGGCGGCGCCCGCCGGCAAGACCGTCGACCCGGACAACGCGTGCGGCCTGCGGGTGGCCGTGCAGACCGGCACGACGGAGGCCGACGACCTGGCCACTCGCACCCAGGCCTGCGCGACCGCCGGCAAGCCGGCCATCGCCATCCAGAAGTTCGACGCGCAGACCGACGCCACCAACGCGGTCGTCCTCGGCAAGGTCGACGCCATGTCTGCGGACTACCCGGTGACCGCCGCGGCCGTGAAAGCCACCGGTACCAAGCTGACCCTGGTCGGCAAGACCAACTTCGACGCCGCGCCCTACGGATACGCGATCGGCAAGGACGCGGGCACGCTCAAGGACGCGATCCAGGGCGCGGTACAGGCGTTGATCCAGGACGGTACGTACAGCCAGATCCTGAACAAGTGGTCGTTGTCGGCCGGCGCGGTCACCGAGTCGAAGATCAACGGCGCGACGAGCTGACCAGCGCATGACGGCGGCCGAGAGTACCGACGGGACGGCGCGCTCGCTCGATCGTCGCGGCCGCAGCGGTGATGACGAGCTGATCAAGGCGGTGCCGCTGCGCCACCCCGGCCGGTGGATCAGCGCGGCGGTGATCGTCGTCGTGCTCGGGTTGTTCATCTACGGAGCGGCGACCAACAGCGCGTACGAGTGGTCGATCTACTGGAAGTACCTGTTCGACAAGCGAGTGTCGCAGGCCGCGCTCATCACGCTCGACCTGACGGCAATCGCCATGGTCATGGGCATCGTGCTCGGCGTCGGACTTGCCGTCATGCGGCTGTCCGGCAACGCGGTGCTCAGGAGCGTCGCCTGGCTGTACCTGTGGTTCTTTCGGGGCACGCCCGTCTACGTCCAACTGGTCTTCTGGGGACTACTAACCGCGATCTACCACCACCTCGACCTCGGCATCCCGTTCGTCCACCAGTTCTGGCACATCGACCTGCAGAACTGGAACGGTCTGTTCTGGCTGGCCGCGATCGGTCTCGGACTGAACGAGGCGGCGTACATGGCCGAGATCGTCCGGGCGGGTATCACGTCGGTCGGTGAGGGACAGACCGAGGCCGCCACCGCTTTGGGGATGAGCTGGCCGCTGACCATGCGACGCGTGGTGCTTCCCCAAGCCATGCGCGTGATCATTCCGCCGACCGGCAACGAGTTGATCAGCATGCTCAAGACCACATCCCTCGTGGTCGCGGTGCCGTACAGCTTCGACCTCTACGCGCGCACCCGGGACATCGCGGTGCCGATCTTCCAGCCCGTGCCGCTCTTGCTCGTCGCGTCGACGTGGTACCTGGCCATCACCAGTGTGCTGATGGTCGGTCAGTACTTCCTCGAACGGCATTACGCCCGCGGGTCCTCACGCGTGCTCACCGGACGACAGTTGCGGGCCTTGGCGTCGGCCGCCGCGGCGCAGACGGAGCTCAGCGCGGAGCGCCGGTGAGCACGTCCACCGCGCCGACGCCCCCAACGACGTCGGCGCCCATGGTCCGGGCTCAGAGCGTTCGCAAGAACTTCGGCGCGCTCACCGTGCTCAAAGGCATCACCCTCGAGGTGGCGCGCGGCGACGTGCTGTGCATCATCGGACCGTCCGGATCGGGCAAGTCGACGTTCCTGCGCTGCATCAACCACCTGGAGACCGTTAACGCCGGGCGGCTCTACGTGGACGGCACGCTGGTCGGCTACGCCGAGAAGGGCGGCGTACTGCACGAGCTGCACCCGCGGGAGGCCGCCCGTCAGCGGCGCGACATCGGCATGGTGTTCCAACACTTCAACCTGTTTCCGCACATGACCGCCCTGGAGAACGTGGTCGAGGCGCCGGTGCGCGTGCGCAAGCTGTCCAAGCGCGCGGCCGTGGCAGCCGGCGAGAAGCTGCTGGCCGAAGTCGGCCTCGCCGACAAGGCGCGGGCCTACCCGGCGCAGCTGTCCGGCGGACAGCAGCAACGGGTGGCGATCGCCCGCGCCCTGGCCATGGAGCCCAAGCTCATGCTCTTCGACGAGCCCACTTCGGCGCTCGATCCCGAACTGGTCGGCGAGGTGCTGGACGTGATGCGCACGCTGGCCGGCGAAGGCATGACCATGATCGTCGTGACGCACGAAATGGGGTTCGCGCGCGAGGTGGCCGATCAGCTGGTGTTCATGGACGACGGCGTGATCGTCGAGTCCGGGCCGCCGCGCACCGTCCTGGCCGACCCCCGGCACGAGCGGACGCGGACGTTCCTGTCGAAGGTGCTGTAAGGAAGGCTCAGCCGGCGTAGTTGGGCGCCTGCACGGTCATCTGGATGTCGTGCGGGTGCGACTCCTTGAGCCCGGCGGCGGTGATACGGACGAGCCGCCCGACCTGCTGCAACTGGGCGATCGTCGACGCGCCGGCGTACCCCATGCCGGCCTGCAGTCCACCGACGAGCTGGTGGGCGACGGCGGCGAGTGGGCCACGGTAGGGCACCTGACCCTCGATGCCCTGCGGCACGAGGTCGCTGTCCTCGGCGACGTCCTGCAGCCCGTAGCGGTCCTTGGAGTACGACCGTTGATCGCCGCGCGACTGCATGGCCCCGAGCGAGCCCATGCCGCGGTAGGACTTGAATTGCTTGCCGTTGATGAAGATCAGCTCACCGGGTGACTCCTCGCAGCCGGCGAGCAGCGACCCGAGCATGACGGTGTCGGCGCCGGCCACGATGGCCTTCGGGATGTCGCCTGAGTACTGCAGGCCGCCGTCGGCGATGACCGGGACGCCGGCCGGACGAGCGGCCATCGTCGCCTCGTAGATCGCCGTCACCTGCGGCACGCCGACCCCGGCCACCACCCGCGTCGTGCAGATCGATCCCGGACCGACGCCAACCTTGACGCCGTCGGCGCCGGCGTCGACCAGCGCCTGCGCGCCGGCGCGGGTCGCCACGTTGCCGCCCACCACGTCGACCGCGGTGTCCCGCTTCAGCCGAGCGACCATCTCGATAACCGCGGTCGAGTGGCCGTGCGCGGTGTCGACCACGACGAAGTCGACGCCCGCCTCGACCAGGCCGAGCGCGCGCTTGTACGACTCTTCGCCCACTCCTACGGCGGCGCCGACGACGAGCCGGCCGTGTGCGTCCTTGGTGGCGTTCGGGAACGCCTCGCTCTTGGTGAAGTCCTTGACCGTGATCAACCCGGTGAGCCGGCCGTCATCGTCGACAAGGGGCAGCTTCTCGACCTTGTGCCGGGCGAGCAGCGCCAGCGCGTCCGCCTTGGCGACGCCCACCGGGGCCGTGATGAGCGGCATCGGGGTCATCACGTCGCGCACCCGCCGGGACAGGTCGGTCTCGAAGCGCATGTCGCGGTTGGTGACGATCCCGAGGAGCCGCCCGGCACCGTCCACCACGGGCGCGCCGGAGATGCGGTAGCGCGCACAGAGCGCCTCGACGTCAGCCAGCGTCGCGTCCGGGCCGCAGGTCACGGGGTTGGACACCATGCCGGCCTCGGAGCGCTTCACCAGGTCGACCTGGGCCGCCTGCTCCTCGGGCGACAGGTTGCGGTGCAGGACGCCGACCCCACCCTGGCGGGCCATAGCCACGGCCATCCGCGCCTCGGTCACGGTGTCCATCGCCGAGGAGAGCAAGGGAATCCGGACGGCAATGTTGCGGGTCACCCGGGCCGTGGTGTCCGCCTCGCTCGGGATCACGTCAGACGCCCCGGGCAGCAGGAGTACGTCGTCGAAGGTGAGCGCGAGTGGCCCGAAGGCGTCGGGCAGACCGTGATCGCTGGGCAACGAAGCTCCTCGGGTGTCCATGGTTCATCGTACGGGGCCTCCACCGATACCCGGGCGGGCACACCCCGATGCACCCGTGACGGACGTCAGGGGTGATCCGGGGTTTTCCCCAATGGCGGCGCCCGCACCCAACCACCACGCTGAACGGCATGTCCTCGATCACGACGCTCGCCGAGACCGAAGTGGCGGCCAGGGCCACCGACCTGGTCAAGATCTACGGTGCGGGCGACACCGGCGTCCTCGCCCTCGATCACGTCAGTGTGACGTTCCCCGCCCGGCAGTTCACGGCCATCATGGGCCCGTCCGGCTCCGGTAAGTCGACGCTCATGCACTGCCTGGCCGGTCTGGACAGCGTGACGTCCGGCTCGGTGGCCATCGGCGACGTCGAACTGACCGGGCTGTCCGACCGCAAGATGACCCAGTTGCGGCGCGACCGGATCGGTTTCGTCTTCCAGGCGTACAACCTCGTCCCCACCCTCACCGCACTCGAGAACATCACCCTGCCGATCGACATCGCGGGCCGCCGTCCCGACCGGGAATGGCTGAGTTCGATCGTGCGCACCCTCGGGATCGAGGACCGGCTGACGCACCGGCCCAGCGAGCTGTCGGGAGGGCAACAGCAGCGGGTGGCCTGCGCGCGCGCCCTGGCCGGCCAGCCGGAGATCATCTTCGGGGACGAGCCGACCGGCAATCTCGACTCGCACGCGAGCGGCGAGGTGCTCGGCATCCTGCGCAACTGCGTCGACCGACTCGGTCAGACCGTCGTGATCGTCACGCACGACCCGCGTGCGGCGAGCTACGCCGACCGCGTCGTGTTCCTCGCGGACGGCCGCATCGTGGACGAGCTGATGGCGCCGACCGGGCCTACCATTCTCGAGCGCATGAAGGAGCTCGAGGGATGACCCGGCCTCGCGGGCTGGTGTGCGTATGAACGCGATGCGCCGGGTGTCGCTGCGCAACCTGGCCGCGCACAAGGTCCGGCTCATCCTGACCGTCGTCTCGGTCATGCTGGGTACCGCCTTCGTGGCCGGGTCGTTCGTCTTCACCGACACGTTGCAACGCACCTTCAACTCGATCTTCGCGGACGCCTACCAGGGCGTGGACGTGCGGGTGGACGCGCGCAGCGAACGTGGTGTAGGCGTGCCGCTCGACCTCGCCGACCGGCTGCGTACCGAGCCCGGAGTGCGGCGGGTCGAGGTCGAGGCCACGGGTCCGGTGGTCCTCATCGGCCCGGACGGCCGTCCGGTGCGCGGTGGTGGCGCACCGAGTATCGGCAGCATCTACACCCCTCCGGAGCAGCAGATCGGCGCGCCGACGACCTTCGAGTCCGGTGGGCCGCCGACGGGCGCCGGCACGGTGGCCGTGAACTCCGGCGCGGCCGACAAGGCGCATGCCGTCGTCGACTCCCACGTCAAGGTGCTCGTCCCGAGCGTCGGCATCCAAGACGCCACCGTCTCGGGCGTCTACGACACGAAGGCCGAGACCGGTGGCTTCGTCGGGCTGCTGTTCTCCCGGAACGAGGCGCTGCGGCTGTTCACCGACGGGCGACACGTGACCGCGGTCGACCTGGTGGGGAACGGGCAGAGCCAGCAGGTGCTGCGCGATCAGATCGCGCGCGACCTCCCCGCTGACCTGCAAGCCAAGACCGGCGACCAGGTACGCGCGGACACCAAAAGCTCGATAGAGACCGCGCTGTCGTTCATCAACTACTTCCTGCTGGCGTTCGGGGTTGTCGCGCTGCTCGTCGGGACCTTCATTATCTACAACACCTTCTCGATGATCGTCGCCCAACGTTCACGCGAGCTGGCCCTGCTGCGCGCCGTCGGCGCCGACCGCGGACAGATCCGGCGCTCCGTGCTCGTCGAGGCCGGGGTGATCGGACTCATCGGTAGCGCTCTGGGGGTCGCCGGCGGCGTCGGACTGGCCTATCTGCTGAGTGCGGTCCTGGACGCGCTGGGTGTCGGCCTGCCGTCCGGCACGCTCGAGCTGCGCCCACGCACGGTCCTCGTCGGCGTGGTCCTCGGGGTGATCGTCACGCTGGTCTCGGCCAACGCGCCGGCCCGGCGCGCGGCGACGACGCCACCGGTCGCCGCCATGCGGGCCGAGTACGCAGTGCGCGGCACCAGCCTGCGGCGGCGCACCGTCGGGCCCATCGACGTGGTCATTGTTGCCTCCC
>CAXTNQ010000026.1:0-7102 GCA_964245745.1 uncultured Jatrophihabitantaceae bacterium | reverse complement strand
AGGCAGCGGCGCACCGTCATCGGCGTGGTCCTGGCCGCCTTGGGCGCCGCTGCCTCGATAGCGGGAACCACGGCCCGTTCGGCGGGCACGGGTGCCGCCCTGGTCGGACTGGGGCTGTTAGGCGTCGGCGCGGCCGCGTTACTCCTTTCGCCCGTGCTGTCCCGCAGCGTGATCCGGGGGGTGGCCGCGGTGGTGGCCCGGCCCTTCGGCACGGTCGGCCGGCTGGCGCGCAACAACGCTGTCCGCAACCCTCGTCGCACGGCAGCCACCGCGTTCGCGCTCACCCTCGGTCTGCTGCTGGTGAGCGCCATCGCCGTGGTGGGAGCGTCGGCCAAGAAGAGCGTCGACACCATCGTCGACAACGACGTCACGGCCGACTACGTGCTGACCGGAACGGACAACTCCGTGGTGCCGTTGGCCGCGGGACAAGCGGCGAGCAAGGTGTCTGGCGTTGGCTCGTTCGTCCGGTTGTACGGACTCGACACGACGGCGGCCGGAGCCAGCGTCTCCGGTGACGCCGTCGACGGCACGTTCGGCGATGTCGTGTCGATCGCCATGCGCAGCGGACGACCGGACGTCTCGGGGACGAACATGATCGTCTCGCAGCGCGAGGCGCAGGACCGGCACTGGGGGCTCGGTGACCGGGTGTCCTTGAGTCAGCCGGGCGGCGCGTCCGTCGCCGTCACGGTCGGCGGGATCTACGCGGACAACGCCCTCTTCCGCACGTGGATCGTGTCGGGTGACGTGTACCGGCAGTTGACCCCGGCGAATCGACAAGAACTCGAGGCCGCGCTGGTGCGCGCCGCCCCCGGCACCGACCTCGGTGCCCTGCGGACCGGGCTGCAGCGCGCCGTCGATCCCTACTACGTCGTCGAGGTGCAGGACCGCGAGCAGTTCAAGGGGCAGCAGGCGTCCCAGATCAACGGTTTGCTGGGCATCCTCTACGGGTTGCTGGGCTTGGCCATCGTGATCGCCGTCCTGGGCATCGTTAACACGTTGGCCCTGTCGGTGATCGAACGGCGGCGCGAAATCGGCATGCTGCGGATCATCGGCCTGCTGCGCGGACAGCTACGACGCACGATCTACCTGGAGTCGCTGCTCATCGCGGTGTTCGGCGCCGTCCTCGGCGTCGCCATCGGCCTGACGTTCGGCGCCCTGTTCACCCACACTCTGCGCAGCGCCGGCCTGGCGAATATCGCGATCCCCTGGGGGCAGGCGCTCGTCTTCGTGGTGGTCGCCGCGGCGGTCGGCGTCCTCGCGGCCCTGTGGCCCGCGTCCCGCGCCGCCCGCACCCGTCCGCTCGACGCGATCACGGCGCCGTGACCCGGCACAAGAGGGCAGGATTGCGCACACCCGATCACGACGACGCCCGGCCGCCGCACAGAGGTTGTGCGTTTGCCCGGTCGGGGCCTTACCGTGGGGGTGTGACCGCACAAGCCGCTTCGCGGCCCACCCGCGGCGAATCCGGATGAGCGTTGACGAGGGTCCCGTCGATCCTTTCCTCGACGATCCGCTCGACCCGTCCGCGGTGTTGGACGTCGGCGACGACCCGATGCCGGCGGAGCCGCTCAGCGACGCGGAGCGGGCCGATGTCGAGGCCGACCTCGAGGAGCTTGCGCAGTTCCGGTCCGCGCTCGAACCGCACGGTGTCCGCGGCATCGCCGTCGAGTGCGCGGACTGCGGCGAGCAGCACTACTTCGGGTGGGATCTGATGTCGGCCAACCTGCGGGCGCTGCTCGGTGAGGGCCGCACACACATTCACGAGCCCGCGTTCGCCCCCACGCCTCAGGCGTACGTCAGCTGGGACTACGCCCGCGGCTACACCGACGCAGTCGACGCCGCCGGCCACCGGCGCTGACGCCGTACCTCCGCCCGATCCGTCCGCGCTGAAACGGTCACCTTCCGCAGGTAGGTGATCCTCGGACCGTTACCTTCTCGCCGCTGAGTCTTTACACTGTCGTCCGTCGTTTCGTGCTCGAGCGGAGGGTGACAGCCATGAGCGACACCGCGTACCGGGGTGCCCGCGGCACCGAATACCGAGTTGCGTACGGCACCGACTACGCCGCGGGGTGCAGCACCGCGGCCGGCGTCGGCTACGGGGCGCCGCGCCGGCGCTACGGCCGGTGGTACGAAAGCGCCGCCTGCCTGGGCCTGGCCACCGACGACTTCTATCCGGCCGACAACGAACGTGGCCCGCGCCGTCGTCGACGCGAGGCGTTGGCCAAGCAGGTGTGCCGGCGCTGCACGGTCAGCCCGCAGTGCCTGAGCTGGGCGCTCGACACTCGCGAACCACACGGCGTCTGGGGCGGTCTGTCCGCGGACGAGCGCGAATCGCTGCTCGGTCAGCGCACCGGCTGACCGGCTCCCTCCGTCCGAGCGTGGACGTTTCCGGGGCGCACCAGAAACGTCCACGCCCGTTGTTCGGGTCAGTGCACGTGGCCGCCGGGGCCGTGGCTGTGCCCGTGTCCGTCGGCGCCGTGCTCCGGCTCCTTCGGCTTGTCGACGACCGCACCCTGCGTGGACAGCACCGTCGCGGCAACCGAGGCCGCATTAGCGAGTGCCGCCTTGGTCACCTTGACCGGGTCGACGACGCCGGCCGCGACCAGGTCGACGTACTCACCGGCAGCCGCGTCGTACCCGCTGTTGAACGGCAGGTCACGCACCTTGGCCACCACGACGTAGCCCTCTAGGCCGGAGTTGGCGGCGATCCAGCGCAGCGGCTCGGCCAGCGCCGAGCGGACCACGCGCACGCCGGTCGCTTCGTCCCCGGAACGACCGAGGTCACCGTCCAGGACCTCGCCGGCGTGCAGCAACGCGGCTCCGCCGCCTGCGACGATGCCTTCCTCGACCGCGGCCCGGGTGGCCGAGATCGCGTCCTCGATGCGGTGCTTGCGCTCCTTGAGCTCGACCTCGGTGGCCGCGCCGACCCGGATCACGCCGACGCCGCCGGCGAGCTTGGCCAGCCGCTCCTGGAGCTTCTCGCGGTCCCAGTCCGAGTCGGTGTCCTCGATCTCCTGGCGGACCTGCGCGATGCGGGCGTCGATGGCCGACTGATCGGCTGCACCGTGGGTGATCGTGGTGTTGTCCTTGTCCACCACCACACGACCGGCCCGGCCCAGCAGGTCGAGGTCGATCTGGTCGAGCTTGAGCCCGACCTCGGGGGCGATGACCTGCCCGCCCGTGACGACGGCCAGGTCCTGCAGGAACGCCTTGCGGCGATCCCCGAAGAACGGCGCCTTGACCGCCACCGCGGGGAACGTCTTACGGATGGCGTTGACGACCAGGGTCGACAGGGCCTCGCCGTCCACGTCCTCGGCGATGACGACGAGCGGCTTGTTGGCCTGGATGACCTTCTCCAACAGCGGAAGCAGGTCGGCGATGGCGGAGATCTTCTCGGTGGTGATCAGCAGGTACGGATCGTCGAGGACCGTCTCACCGGCTTCGAGGTCGGTGACGAAGTAGGGCGAGATGTAGCCCTTGTCGAACTGCATACCCTCGGTGAACTCGAGCTCGGTGTCCATGGTGTTCGACTCTTCGACGGTGATCACACCGTCCTTGCCGACCTTGGTGAACGCCTCACCGATCAGCCGGCCGATCTCCGCGTCCTGCGCAGAAATGGTTGCGACATGGGCGATTTCTCGCTCGTCGTCGACCGGCGTCGCGTGCTTGTCGAGTTCGGCGCTGACGGCCTCGACCGCGGCGTCGATGCCGCGCTTGAGCGATACCGGTCCGGCACCTGCGGCCACATTGCGCAGCCCGACGTTCACCAGGGCCTGGGCGAGCACGGTGGCCGTGGTCGTCCCGTCGCCGGCGACGTCATTGGTCTTGGTGGCGACCGATTTGGCCAGCTGGGCGCCGAGGTTCTCGTACGGGTCGGTCAGCTCCACCTCGCGCGCGATGGTCACACCGTCGTTGGTGATGATCGGAGGGCCGAATGACTTGTCGAGGACGACGTTGCGACCACGGGGGCCGAGCGTCACCTTGACCGTGTCGGCCAACTTGTCGACGCCACGCTCGAGCGCGCGCCGGGCGTCCTCGTCGAAACTGAGGATCTTCGCCATGGATTGTCCCTTTCTCAAAAGACGTACAGCGTCAAGAACGTGACAGTGCCCCGGCCCCGGGTGGGGCGGGGCACTGTCAGACAGATGCGGTGATGGTCAGGTTCAGCGCTCGACGACAGCCAGCACGTCGCGGGCGGACAGGACCAGGTAGTCCTCACCGGAGTACTTCACCTCGGTGCCGCCGTACTTGCTGTAGAGCACCACGTCGCCGACATTGACGTCGAGCGGGATGCGCTTGCCGTTGTCGTCGAAACGGCCTGGGCCTACGGCGATGACGGTGCCCTCCTGGGGCTTCTCCTTCGCCGTGTCCGGAATAACGATGCCCGAGGCCGTGGTGGTCTCGGCCTCGTTGGCCTGGACGACCAGACGGTCCTCCAGCGGCTTGATGCTGACCTTGGTGGCGGTCATCAGACGTTTCTCCCCTTCTCGGGTCCGTGCAGTCGTATGGAAGGAGGCGCTCGGCTGCCGTCGCGGGGGCCAGCGAGTACCTGTTGGCACTCTAACGCCCAGAGTGCCAACGTTCAAACGCCGGGTCCGACTTGCGGGACGCATTGCCGCGCAGTCTCGGGACAGGCCCTATTCATGCATACTTCATGAAGCTGCGGTATGCTGCTCCATATGACGGCCGAGATCATTCAGATTCGGGACGTGCCGGCGGACGACGTGGCGGCGTTACGAACGCGAGCCGCCCGCCACCACATGTCGCTGTCGGCGTACCTGCGCGCGTTGATCCACGACGATGTCGCACGTCCGACGATGGAGGAAGTGGTGACGCGGATCAGCACCCGGCAGCGCGTAGAAGCCGAACCGGATGAAATCCGCGCCTACATCGATGCCGACCGACGGTGACGGTCGTTGACGCGTCGATCACGGTGCGGCTGCTGCTGAATCGCCGGGGGGACGAAAAGCTACGCGACCGATTCGCTCGAGACAGGTATCTGCACGCCCCGGCGTTGATCGACGCTGAAGTGACGTCGGCGATTCGGGGCCTGACGTTGGCGTCCAAGGTGGCCACTGCGCGAGCGCATCGCATGATCGAGGACTTCGCGGACCTGCCCGTCGTGCGCTACCCCATGCAGCCGCATCAGCGTCGCGTCCTCGAACTGCGCCACGACCTGACCGCCTACGACGCCTTCTACGTGACCCTGGCCGAGGCGCTGGACATGCCTCTGCTCACCGACGACCGGAAGTCCACGGCCACGACCGGTCACACCGTAGTGATCGAGCTGTTCGGCTGACCGAGGACGGGACGGCGTCGTCCGCAGCCATGGCCTCCGCGTCCGCTAGGACGCGCCGTCGGCCGTGTGCCGTTGCACCGACTCGAACCGCCAGGAGTGCGGACTGCGCGCCATGAGTTCGGCGGGCACGTCGGGAAGACGGCCGGTGGGGTCGATGACCACCACGCGCTCCTCGTCCAGCCCGCGGTAGACCGCTGCTGCGCCGTCCAACCGTTCGATCAGGTGGGCGATGAGCTCCGGGGCGCGGCCAGGTGCGGCCCGCGCCTCCCACATGAGTACCTGCACGGCACCATCAGACACCGTCGAGCGCCAGAGATAGGTGATTGTGCCGATGTGCGCCCCCGCGCCTTAGGACGACCGTCTGAGCCATGACGTACTCAACGATCCCCAGCCAACTCGCCGACCTGCACCGCCAGGACCTGCTCGAGCAAGCCGAATTGTCCCGGCGCGCTCGGTCCTTCCGCTCCGAACTGCGGCACCGCCGCAGCCCGCGCCGCCGCTTCGGCCACTGAACAGGCTCCCCGGCGGTTAGACGAGAACCTCGGTCACGGGTAGCGCCGAGTCGGCGGGCAGGTCCAGCGCCGAGGGCGGCTCACCGGCCTCGACCAGGGCCGAGCCGAGCGCGGCCACCATGGCGCCGTTGTCGGTGCACAGCCGCGGCGGCGGGATGCGCAGTCGTAGCCCGGCCGCCGCGCACCGCTGCTCGGCCAGCGCCCGGAGCCGGGAGTTAGCGGCCACGCCGCCGCCCACCAGCAGGTGGCCGACGCCGGCGTCCTGGGCGGCGCGTACCGCCTTGGCCGTGAGGACGTCGACCACCGCCTCCTGGAAGGACGCAGCGACGTCCGCGACCGGCACCGGCTCGCCAGCCCGCTGCCGGGTCTCCACCCACCGTGCGACCGCGGTCTTCAAACCCGAGAACGAGAAGTCGTAGGGAGCGTCGTGCGGCCCGGTCATCCCGCGCGGGAACGCGATGGCGTCCCGGTCGCCCTCTCGGGCCAGCCGGTCGATCGGTGGGCCACCTGGAAACGGCAGCCCGAGCAGCCGCGCCACCTTGTCGTACGCCTCACCGGCCGCGTCGTCGAGCGTTGCGCCGAGCGGGGTCAGGTCCGCTCCGCCGACCCGAGGTACGAGCAGCAGCGACGAATGCCCACCGCTGACCAACAGGGCCACGCTCGGCTCGTCCAGCCGGCCGTTACCGACCAGATCGACCGCCACGTGGGCGGCCAGGTGGTTCACCCCGTACAGCGGCTTGCCCAGGGCCAGCGCGTACGCCTTGGCCGCCGCCACGCCGACCAGTAGAGCGCCCGAGAGCCCAGGTCCGGCCGTGACGGCGACAGCGTCGAGGTCCGCGGCCTGCACCCCCGCCGTCTCGAGGGCGCGGTGAACAGTCGGCACCATGGCCTCGAGGTGTGCGCGGCTCGCCACCTCCGGCACCACCCCGCCGTAGCGCGCCTGCTCGTCGACACTGCTCGCCACGGCGTCGGCCAGCAGTGTCTGGCCGCGCACGATGCCGACGCCGGTCTCGTCGCACGAGGTCTCGATGCCCAGGACCAGCGGCTGGTAGTTAGACCTCACGGCGCATCGTGATCGCGTCGACCCGGCCCCCTGCGTAGTACCCCCGGCGCACGCCGGCACGGACGAACCCCTCCTGTTCGTACAGTCGCAGCGCCGCCGGGTTGTCCACCCGTACCTCGAGGAACACCACGGTCGCGCCGCGGTCGCGCGCCTCGTCCAGCACCGCGCGCACGAGCCGCTGCCCTATGCCCTGCCGGCGCGCCTCAGGCACCACGCCCACAGTCAGGA
>CAXTNQ010000025.1:0-21973 GCA_964245745.1 uncultured Jatrophihabitantaceae bacterium | reverse complement strand
GCCCGGGTGGCCTACGTGCCGGGCACCGGTTTCTACGCCGACGGCACCGGCACCCGGCGGCTGACGTCCGGCCCCGCCGAGGACTACGCCCCCGCCTACTCCCCGGACGGCGCGCGGATCGCCTTCGCGCGGGTGCGCAACGGCAGCACCGCGGCGATCTTCTCCAGGGCGGCGGTGGCCGACTGCAGCGAGTTGTAGAAGACCGCCACGTCCTCCATCGGGTCGTAGAACTGCCACAGGTAGAGGAGGAAGGACGTGAGCACGCCGAGCGCGAGACCGCCGTCGGCCACCCGGTAGCCGCCGACCACGAGCACGACAACGGCCGCCACGTTGCCGATGAGCGTCGTCGCGGGCATGAACACCGCGAACAACTTGAAGGAGTCCGCGTTGGCCCGTCGGTAGGACTGGTTGAGCGCGCCGAACAGCTGGTCGTTACGCCCTTCGCGGCGGAAGGCCTGCACGGCGCGGATGCCGTTCAGGGTCTCCACGAACGACGTGATCGCCGCGATGTTGAACATGGCGGTCAGCAGGCCGTCCAGCCCCTCGTCAAGCAGCTCGTTCAGCGCATCGATGTCGGACGTCAAGCGGCTGATCACCCGGCCTGAGGTGAACCGCTCGTGGAAGGACACCGACAACGCCTGGGTGTGGTCGAACAGGCGGTGGCGCAAATCGAGCAGGACGGCCTGGCCGATGCGCCCGCTGCGCCGTACGAACACCGCGCGCAGCCCACCGGACAGCAGCGCCGCGATCACCAGGCCGACGGTCAGCGCGACGGCGGGGCGGTAGTCGCCGTCGATCGCGTCGGGCAGCGCGCTGTCGATGGCCACGCCGATCAGCCAAGGACCGGCCATCGTCGCGGCCGTCTGCACGACGACCACGGCCAACACCCAGGCGATCGCCCGCCGGTGGGGACGCGCCAGGTCGCGCAACAACTGGCGCGCTTCGTAATGCAGTCGAGGGCCACCGCGGCCCGACGCGACGAGATCGTCGGCCGCCTGCGCAGCGGCTACGTCCTCGGTCAGCTGTCCCCGCCAGCCCTCGGCCGACTCTTCGACGGGCAGCACTTCGGGCTGGCTCACGGGACAGCCTCCAGCTCGGAGCTCTGCGCGAGCAGGTTCCGGTACGCCGGGACGCTGGCCAACAGCTCCTGATGGGTGCCGATCGTCGTGATCCGCCCGTCCGCCATCAGCGCGACCCGGTCGGCCAGCAGCACCGTCGACGGTCGGTGGGCGACGACCAGCGCCGTCGTCGTGCTGAGCACCCGGCGCAGCGCCGCCTCGACCTGAGCCTCGGTGTGCACGTCCAACGCCGACAGCGGATCATCCAGGACCAGTACCCGCGGGCGTCCGAGGACGGCGCGGGCCAGCGCCAGGCGCTGACGCTGGCCACCCGACAGCGACAGACCCTGTTCGCCGATCCGGGTGTCCAGCCCGTACGGCAGGTCGTAGGCGAAGCCGGCCTGGGCGATGTCCAGCGCCTGCGCGACGTCCGCCTCAGAGGCGCCGGGCCGGCCCAACGTGAGGTTCTCCCGCACGCTCGCCGAGAACAGGGTGGCCTCTTCGAACGCCGTGGCGACGACGCCGCGCAGGTCGTCCAACGCCACGTCGCGCACGTCGCGTCCCGCGACCAGGACGCGCCCTCGGGTCACGTCGTGCAGCCGCGGGACGAGGGCGGTCAGCGTCGTCTTGCCGCAGCCGGTGGCGCCGACCAGGGCCACGGTCTCGCCGTCGGCGACCGTGAGGTCGATCCCGCGCAGGACGTCCTCGCTGGCGTCGCCGAAGCGGAAGTGCACGTCCTCGAAGCGGATGGTCGCCGGACCGTCAATCGCTTGGGGGCGTTGAGGATCGACGATCGACGGCTGCTCGTCGAGCACCTCGAAGATCCGGCGCGCGGCGCTGGCCGCTTCCTCGGTGAGTGCGAGTAGCCAGCCCAGGGCGATGATCGGCCAGATCAGCCGCAGGTACAGGGTGAGGAAGGCGACGAGTTCGCCGATGCTCAGCGCGCCGTGTGCTACGGCGATCACTCCGCCCAGCGTGGCGCCGGCCAGGACGAGTTGAGGGACGCCTTCGAGCAAGGCCCAGAACCGGGCCAGCGTGCCGACCTTGGTCAGTTCGGCATCCCGCAGCACGCGCGCGCCGCCCATGAACGAAGCGAGCATCTGCGGCCGTCGGCCGTAGGACTTGATGACCCGGATGCCGAGGGCCGACTCCTCGGCCGAGGTGGCGAGATCGCCGGTGAGGTCCTGTGCCCGCCGGGCATCGCGGCTGTAACGCAGCTCGAAGCGCCGCGTGAACACCGCGAGGGGCGCGATGCCGAGCACCACGAACAAGCCGAGCCAGGGCTGGATGGTGACGAGCAGGGTAAGGACGACCAGCACGGCCACCGAGTTCGCGAAGAGAAACACGAAGCCGAACCCGATGAACCGTCGGATCGTCGATAGGTCACTAGTCGCGCGGGACAGCAGCTGTCCGGATGGCCAGCGGTCGTGGAAGGCGACGGGTAACCGTTGCAGGTGCGCGAACAGATCGCGCCGCACGTCGGTCTCGATGCCCAGGGCGGCACTGGCCATCGCCCAGCGCCGTACGAAGAACAGCACGGCCTCGCCCACTCCAAGCAGCAGAGCGAGGCCGGCCAGCGGCCAGATACCCGCGGTGTCGCCGTGCGCGATCGGCCCGTCCACGACGCGCCCGATCACCAGCGGAACCAGGGACTGCGCCAGCATCGCGCCGGACGCAGTCACGATCATGAGGACGATCGCGGTGCGGTGGGGACGCGTCCAGCGGCGCAACCGGAGCAGAGTGGAGATCGTTCCCGGTGCGCTCGCCGGCGCATGTTCCGGGGTCGTCACGTTAATTCACGTTACGTCGCGACCGCCTCGCTTGCGAACCTATTTCTCGCTCGCTGGCCGCGGTGCGGGGGCACTATTCGTCGAGTCGCGGGACCTCACGCTCGTCCTGCGCTGCCCCTCCGCTCGCCGTCGCTCGACGCAGCTCCTCGCCTGTGTCGTCACCGGCGCCGCTGTCCGTGTCGGCCGCCGGCTCGTGTCCGCCGGACAGGCTGTCGCCGGGGACGCTCGGCGTGCCCTCGGTGCCCAGGGACGGATGAGAGATGGTCTCGGCCGACTCGTTGACGGGTGGGTTGTCGGCAGCCGATGGTGTCATGCCGGTTGGTATACCCGGATCGGACGGTTCTCGCCGTCCGACTGGCGCGTTGCGCGTGGAGGTAGCAGAACTGCGGTACTCGACACGTCGGTGCTCATCGCCGAGGACGCTCCCGGAGACGTCGAGGCTGCGATCAGCGTCGTATCGATCACTGAATTGCATTTCGGCGTCCTTGTTGCGGACGAGCCCAATGAGCGAGCGTGCCGCGCCGACCGGTTGGCGGCGGTAGAAGCCACCTTTGCGCCGCTCCCGGTGACCACGGAGGTCGCCCGCGCCTGGGGTCGTCTCGCCGCCGCCGTAGCCGAACGGGGTGGCACGCCGCGTCGTCGTCAGATCGATCTGGCGATCATGGCGACGGCGGAGACCGAACGTGTTCCGTTGCTGACGTACAACGTCGCCGACTTCGAGATCATCAACGACCTGGTCGACGTCCGGTACCCCTGAGCTCGTTTGCTAGTCCCGCTTGCGGCGCACGCCGAGCATGATGTCGTCCCAGGACGGGATCCGGGCTCGGGCGGCCCGTTGTTCCTCGGTCTCCTCCGCGGACGACCGCGTGGCCGGCGTCGGCCGTCGACTCCGCTCTGTCGGTACGGGATCGGGCAACGTCCCTGCGGGAAACGCGAGCGGCAGCGCATCCTCCGTCGCGGTCGGCTCTGACGCGGCAGTCGCGGCTGACTCCGGCTGGACGGCCGGCAGTGGTCCCGTGTCGGCGTCGGCGCTGGCCTGCTGCTCAGGTTCCGGAGGCAGCGGACGCACGGCGTCCGGACGCGGTGAACCGAGCGGCGGATCTGCCGCGACGACCGCCAGGGGCCGGATCGGCCGGTCGGACAGCAGGTCGCTCGCGGTGTCGTCCACAGCCGAACTGGTCCGGGCGGCCAGGGCGAACGACCACTGTGCGGTGCGGTCCACATCACCGGCGCGCCAGGTCGCCGAGATCAGCCAGGATCCGTCGTCCCGCCGGGCCGCCTCCCACTGGACGGTCCCCGGGTCGACCCCGTGTGCGGAGAAGCGGCGGTCGACGGTCTCGCCGAGGATCACCAGGTGCGGATCGGCCGGCCCCCGGTTGGCGCGTCCCCGCCGCGCCTCGTCCACGATCCGCTCGCGTTCGTCGAGCACCGGCCCGGCGAAGACCAGGATGCGGTCGAGCGGCCAGCCGGACTCGTCCGACAGCGCCTGCGGGCTCTCGCCCGACCGGACGCGGACCTGGATCTCACGGACGCTGAGCGCGTCGGTGTCGGGAGGAGGCGCGACGGCCTCGGCCGGCGACGCCACCGTGGCGGTCCGCAGGGGACCGTCCACGAGCAGCCGAAACTGCTCGTCGCTGTCGCGGTCCACGACGATGAGGTGCCCGGTGTCGGCGTCGGCAGCGACGAAGCGAAGTTCGCGCATGGGGCGACCTTAGGGACGAGTGGCGCGATCGTCCGGCAGCACACGCCGACTACAGCCGCGCCACCACGTAGTCGATACAGGCGGTGAGCGCGTCGACGTCGTCCGGGTCGACGGCCGGATACATGCCGATGCGCAGCTGGTTGCGTCCGAGGGCCCGGTACGGCTCGGTGTCGACGACGCCGTTGGCGCGCAGGGTGGCGGCGACCGCGGCCGCGTCCACCCCGACGAAGTCGATGGTGCCGACGACAGGGCTGCGCCGGGCCGGGTCCCTCACGAAGGGCGTGGTGTACTCCGTGGCCTCCGCCCAGCCGTACAGCCGGGCCGCGGAATCCGCGCTGCGCTTCGCGGCCCACGCGAGTCCCCCCTGGGCCAGGACGTGCTCGATCTGGCGGACGAGCAGGAACAGCGTGCCGATCGCCGGTGTGTTGTAGGTCTGGTCGCGAGCGCTGTTGTCGCGGGCAATCGACAGGTCGAGCGAGGACGGGATCCAGCGTCCGCTCGCCTCGATCGCGGCCATCCGCTCGAGAGCGGCCGGGGACAGAACGGCCAGCCACAGCCCGCCGTCGGCCGCGAAGGACTTCTGCGGCGCGAAGTAGTAAGCATCGGCCTGGGCGATGTCGATCGGCATGCCGCCGGCGGCCGAGGTGGCGTCCACCAGCATGAGGCCATCGCCGGCCACCCGTTGCACGGGCAGGGCCACGCCGGTCGAGGTCTCGTTCTGCGGCCAGGCATAGGCGTCGACGTCGTCCTGTCGGACGGGAAGCGTGGCCTCGCCGGGCGCGGCCTCACGCCGGTCGGGCGCTTCGAGGAACGGGACGGCGGCGGTCACCGCGGCGAACTTGGCCGAGAACTCGCCGCACACCACGTGTTGCGCGCGCCGCTCGATGAGGCAGATGGCTGCGGCGTCCCAGAATGCCGTGGAACCCCCGTTGCCGAGGACGACTTCGTATCCGTCCGGGAGCTCGAACAGGTCGGCCACGCCGGCGCGGACGCGGCGCACGAGATCGCGTACCGGAGCCTGCCTGTGGCTGGTCCCGACCAGGGAGGTACCGGTCGCCGCCAAGGCGTCGAGAGCAGCGGCCGGCACCTTGGACGGGCCCGATCCGAACCGGCCGTCGGCGGGCCGCAGCGACGGCGGAATCGTCATCACTTTCGTCATGCGGGCCCTTCGGTCGCTGGCTGGGCGAGGTAGCTGAGGAATCGGGAAGACGGATTTTCGCTTCACGCGGAAGCGAACCGGGCTGTGTCATAGTGGTTCGGAGCGCGCACTACGGTGCAGCGCACGCGATGGCCACCCGACCCCCCGCGGGTGGCCATCGCTTTTCCGTTGGCGGCCCCGCCCGGCCCGGCGCGGCCGGCTCAGCTCAGGTGCGCGATGTTGCTCCAGCCCTCGACCTCGGACGGCTTGCGGGGCTCCGGGCCGATATAGCGGGCGGACGGGCGCACGAGCCGTCCCGTGCGCTTCTGCTCGAGGATGTGCGCGCACCAACCACCGGTACGGGCGCAGGTGAACATGGCCGGCATCATGTGCGGCGGCACCTCGGCGAAGTCGAGGATCACCGCGGCCCAGAACTCGACGTTGGTCTCGATCGGCCGGTCCGGACGGCGCTCGCGCAGCTCCGCCAACGCCGCCTGCTCCAACGCTTCCGCTACCTCATAGCGCGGTGCGTCCAGCTCGCGGCAGGTCCTGCGCAGGACGCGGGCGCGGGGGTCCTCGGCGCGATACACCCGGTGGCCGAACCCCATCAGCCGGTCGTGGCGGTCGAGGATCGTGGTGACGACCTTGCGGGCGTCCCCGGTCTTCTCGACCTCTTCGATCATGGGCAGCACCCGGGCCGGCGCCCCGCCGTGCAACGGCCCGCTCATCGCGCCCACCGCGCCGGAGATGGCGGCCGCGACGTCGGCGCCGGTCGAGGCGATGACCCGCGCGGTGAAGGTCGAGGCGTTCATGCCGTGCTCCGCGGCCGACACGAAGTAGGCGTCGACGGCCTTGATGTGGGCCGGATCGGGCTCGCCGCGCCAGCGCGTCATGAACCGCTCGATGATCGTGCGGGACTGGTCGATCCGGGCCTGCGGCACGGCGGGGGTGCCCACTCCGCGGGCCGACTGGGCCACGTAGGACAGGGCCATGACCGACGCGCGTGCCAGTTGGTCGCGGGCCTCGTCGTCGCTGATGTCGAGCAGCGGACGGTAACCCCAGATGGGCGAGAGCATGGCCAGTGCGGCCTGGACGTCGACGCGGACATCGCCGGTGTGCACGGGGATCGGGAAAGGCTCCGCCGGTGGCAGACCGGGGCCGAACTTGCCGTCGACGAGCAACGCCCACACGTTGCCGAACGTGACCTGGCCGACCAGGTCCTCGATGTCGACACCGCGGTAGCGCAAGGCGCCGCCGTCCTTATCGGGTTCGGCGATCTCGGTCTCGAAGGCGATGACGCCCTCGAGGCCCGGGCTGTAGTCGCCTGCCATGTGCGGCCTCCTCGTCTCACGCCGGTCCCGCTGCCGTCATTGTGCACCGGGGCCCCTCTCCCGACGGGACGGCCGGCCGGCAGGCCTGCAGTGGGAGGATCGATCGCGTGGTGGACCTCCCGGGCATGCGTCGCAGCTACCGGCGAGGACATCTCGGGGACGAGGTCGTCGCCCCTACCTGGCTGGCCCAGCTGCGGGCCTGGTTCGACGAGGCGGTCGCGACCGAATCGGTCGCCGAGGCGAACGCGATGCAGGTTGCCACCGTGGACGACGCGGGGCGTCCGTCCGTCCGGACCGTACTGGTCAAGGGCATCGACGAGCGAGGCGTCGTCTTCTACACCAACTACGACTCGGCCAAGGGACGGGATCTGGCTCGGCACCCCTACGCCGCGGCGGTTCTGGTGTGGCCCACGCTCGAACGCCAGGTCCGGGTGTCCGGGTCGGTGAGCCGGGTCGACCGGGCCGAGACCGAGGCGTACTTCGCCGGCCGGCCACGCGGGTCGCAGCTTGGGGCCTGGGCGTCCCCGCAATCGGACGTCGTCGCGTCGCGGACGGTGCTCGAGACGGCCATGGCCGACACGGAAGCGCGTTTCGCCGGCGGGGACGTACCGCCGCCGCCCTACTGGGGCGGATACCGGATCCGTCCCGACGTCGTGGAGTTCTGGCAGGGCCGACCAGATCGGCTGCACGACCGCATCCGGTTCCGCGCGGACGGCGACGAGTGGGCGATCGAGCGGCTGGCCCCGTGAGCGAACGCAGTGAGCGAACCATGAGCTACACGGCATGAGCGAGTCGGCTCAGGTCGACGAGGGACTCGATCCGGTCGAGGACCCGGTTGAGGAGGCCCGGGGGCTGCGCCGCCTCTTGCGTCAGCACGCGGTCGACACCCGGCCGCTGGCCGTCCCCGCGTACCGCCGACTACTGATCGGTCAGGGGACCTCGTTCATCGGGTCGATGCTCACTCAGGTAGCGGTGCCGGTCGAGGTCTTCGCGATCTCGCGGTCGTCGTTGCAGGTCGGACTGGTCGGCTTCGCGGGGCTCGTTCCGATCGTGGTGTTCGGGCTCTACGGCGGCGCCATCGCGGACGCCGTCGACCGGCGGGTGCTCTACCTCATCAGCTCGATCGGCGTGTGGGCGGTGACCCTGGGCCTGCTCGTCCAGACGCTGCTCCATCTGCGCAGCGTGCCGCTGATCCTCGCCCTCGTCTTCGTGCAGTCCGGGCTGTTCGCCGTCGCCTCCGCGGCTCGCGGAGCGATCATTCCGCGGATCGTGCCACTCGACCTGGTGCCGAGCGCGAACACGCTCAACTTCACGGTCGGCAACGTCGGCCAGGTGCTCGGCCCGCTCATCGCCGGGGTGCTGGTCAGCCTGCCCGACGGCTTCGCTTACGCGTACGGCATCGACGCCCTGCTCTTCACCGTCGCGCTGTACTCGCTGCTGCGGCTGCCCGCCATCCCGCCCGACGTCTCGCTCGGGCGCCCCGGACTGCGGTCGGTGGGCGAAGGCCTGGTGTTCATCGCGGCCCGTCCCGTGCTGTTCATGTCCTTCCTGGTCGACATCGTCGCCATGGTGCTGGCCATGCCGCGCTCGCTGTTCCCGGAGGTGGCGGCCGACCGCTTCCCCGGTGCGGTCGGCCTGCTGTACGCGGCCATTCCGATCGGCGCCGTGCTGGCCGGACTGTCGAGTGGCTGGATCGGACGGGTCCGTCGCCAGGGCGTCGCATTGACGATGGCCATCGTGGGCTGGGGTACGGCCGTGGCGGTGTCGGGCGCGGTGCGGCAACTCTGGTTGGTGGTCGTCCTGCTCGCCGTCGCCGGGGCGGCCGACCTGGTGAGCGCCGTCTATCGACAGACCATCCTGCAGACCTACGCCCCGGACGAGATGCGCGGTCGCATGCAGGGCGTGTTCATCGCCGTCGTGGCGGGCGGTCCGCGGCTGGGCGACGTGCGCGCGGGCGCGACCGCGGCGGTCACCGGCGCCACGGCCTCCTGGGTGGGCGGCGGCATCGCCTGCGTGGCCGTCGTCCTCGTTGCCGGACTGGCCGTGCGTCCCTTCTGGCGCTACGACCGCACCGCCGTTCGCGCCGCCTGACCTGCCGCGCGGTCACACGGGACGGTAGGCCAACCTGAGACGTTCGGCGACCGTCCGGAGCTTGACGTCGGCGGTCCACAGCCGGGCGTCGGGAACCAGCCGTGAGGCAGCGAGCAATTGGGTGTCGACGTACCCGACACCGCTGCCCGCCAGCCGCTCGCGGACGATGAATTCGAGGACCTCGTCGTCCGACGCCGTGACGGCGCTGGGCAGCGCGGCGACCAATGCGCGGGTCTGATCGCTGATGCCGACGAGCGTGAGCTCACCGATGATCCAAGGGTGGGCCAGCACCCGTCCGGCCTCGAGCAGCCTGATCAGGGCCCGGCTACCTCGCTTGAGGTGCTCGACCCAGATCGACGTATCGGCCAGGATCATGCCGCTCCGGACCTGCGCCGTCGCGGCGCAATAAGGTCGGGCTCACTCCCCGCCAGGCGAGCCAGGCGACGAGCGCTCTCCCGCTCGATCAACGCCTGGAGTGCAGCCCGCACCAGCGCCGTCTTCTCGGTAACCCCCGTGAGGCTTCGTGCTTCGGCAAGAAGAGCGTCGTCCAGTACAAGGGTCGTCCTCACCGTTGCCTCCGGTACACGAGGAAGAGCATCAGAACGCATACGTTACCGTGCCTCCGAAGCGATGTTCGAGGCTGAATCCCTACCGGGACGACGGTCGGGAAAAGACCGCGGTCAGCGTCTCGATGAAGCGACGAAGCGTGTCGTCGTCGGTGGTGCGCGTGGGGTTCAGCTCGCTGATGCACAGCACCCGTGGCCGGGCGTCGGCGAAGACAGTGACGAGCGCCTGGCCGAGCGCGGCCAGGCTTGGTCCGGTGTTGCGGCCAGCGGTGTCTTCGGCGAGCGGTGCGTCGGTGAAATCGAGAACATCGACGTCGACGTTGACGACGGTGGGGGCGTCGGGGAGGTCGGCGAGTGCCCTGACTGCTGCGCCGATCGGGTCCTGAGCGACCGCCTCGCTCGAATGCGTACGCAGCTTGAGTCGGGCCCGTTGGTCAAGCTCCCATGCAGTGGCGCGCTCGTCGTCGACGCCGAGGAACACGAGCTGATCTGGGCGAAGCAGCGGACGCGGGCCGAAGGCGTCGCGCAGTTCATCGACAGTGTCAGGAAGGGCAAGGGCGTGCGCGATTCCCATCCAGTCCAGCGCGCCGTCGGTAACGCTGGTCGGGGTGTTGGCGTCGAAGTGCCGGTCGACATACAGCAGACCCGGATCTTCGCCGGTGACGTCGCGCAGGGCCGCGACCGCCGCCAGCGCGCCGAGGCAGTTGCCACCGATCACCAAGACGTCATGGCCGGCGCGAAGTGCGGCCGCGAGTCGCCCATGCAGCGCTTGCAGATTCTCGAGGACGGCCGGCCAGTTCTGGGCCAGCCGGTGCGCGGGGTCCGGCCGCCACGGCCGCACCGGCAGGTCGCCGATGTCGGTGACGTCTCGCACGGTCCGCAGCGCGGCGAACACGCCAGCCGCGCGCAGTGCGTTCGGCGCCTGCTCCTGGCCGGCGGCGTAGCTGCCCAGGCTGTTCGGGTTTCCGAGCACGGCCAGAGGCCGAACCGCCGTTCGAGTCGTCATTCGGTGACTCTTTCATCCGAGCCGATCGTCGGAGATTTACGAGCGGCGACGGAGATCCTTCGATCACCTGCTCCCCCGACTAGCGTTGCCGCCGTGGCGCTCTCCGGGCAGCAGTACACAATCCGCGCGGGTGACGACGAGGCGACGATCGCCGAGGTCGGCGCGTCCCTGCGCGTGTACCGGCGTGGCGGATCCGACGTCACCTGGCCCTACCGCGAGGACGAGATAGCGCCGAGCTGTTCAGGAGCGGTGCTCGTCCCGTGGCCCAACCGGCTGCGGGGCGGCCACTACGTCTTCGCAGGTCAGAGCCAACAGCTTGCACTCTCCGACCCGGCGACCGGCAACGCGATCCACGGGCTGGCGCGGTGGATCCGGTGGACGCCGGTGCTCGTCGAGCCGTCGTTGATCACGCTGGCGACCGACCTCGTGCCGCAAAAGGGCTGGCCGTTCGAGGTACGCGTCGAGGTCACGTACGCCCTCGACGCTGCGCTCGGGCTGACTGTGACCGGCGTCGCGCACAACACTGGGACGGGACCGGCGCCGTTCGGGGCCGGCTTCCATCCGTACGTGGCCCTGCACGGCGCGGCCTTCGCGCAGGTGACGGTGCACGTCCCGGCGGCTCGCCGCCTGCTCATGGACGCGGCGTCCTTGCCGGTCGGGGAGGAGGCGGTGGCGGCGACGCCGTACGACCTGACCCAGCCGACGAGGCTGGGCGACTTGCGACTGGACACGGCGTTCTCCGGCTTCACCCGCATGGACGGCCTGGCGCTGGTCGAGGTGCGTCCACCGCACGGCGGCGCCACCGTGTGGTTCGACTCGGCGTTCGGCTACGCACAGGTGTTCACCCGGCAGATCGCCGGGGAGCCGGACGCCCTGGCCGTCGAGCCGATGACGTGCCCGCCGGACGCATTCAACTCCGGCGCCGGCCTCGTTGTGCTCGAGCCGGGGGCGTCCTGGACCGGCCAGTGGGGCGTCACGCCGCTCAGTTGAGCGGCCCACCACGGTGAACCGGTCGCCGCACGCGCGCGTATACGATCCCGGAGTGGGGTTCTGGGCGGTGCAGTGCCGAGAGATCGACCTCGGCCGTACCGCAAGCTCCCGTTGTCCGCGCTGACCACTCGCTGTGGATTGACGCGCGCGGCGCCGCTGATGCCGCCTCGCGCATCGCCGTCGACCCGATCGCCGCTGGACAGCCCTCGGCGCCAGTTCTCGAGGTAAGGAGCCCATTGTGACCGCAGACTGGTCATTCGAGACCCGCCAGATCCACGCCGGGCAGACGCCCGACGGAGAGTCCCACGCCCGCGCCCTTCCGATCTACCAAACGACGTCCTACACCTTCAACAGCTCCGAGCACGCGTCGAACCTGTTCGCGCTCAAGGAGTTCGGCAACATCTACACGCGGATCATGAACCCGACCCAGGCGGTCGTCGAGGACCGCCTCGCCTCGCTCGAAGGCGGGGTCGGCGCGCTGCTGACCGCGAGCGGCCAGTCCGCGGAGACCGTCGCTCTGCTCAACATCGCCGAGGCCGGCGACCACATCGTGTCGAGCGCACGGCTCTACGGCGGGACGTACAACCTCTTCCACTACACGTTCCCGAAGCTGGGCGTGTCGGTGAGCTTCGTCGACGACCCGGACGACGTCGAGCAGTGGCGCGCCGCGGTCCGGCCCAACACCAAGGCGTTCTTCGCCGAGACGATCAGCAACCCACAGATCGACATCCTCGACATCGAGGCGGTGGCCGGCGTCGCCCATGAGGCGGGCGTACCGCTTGTCGTCGACAACACCATCGCGACGCCGTACCTGATCCGGCCGTTCGAGCACGGTGCCGACGTCGTCGTGCACTCGGCTACCAAGTACCTCGGCGGCCACGGCACGGCCATCGCCGGTGTGATCGTCGATTCCGGACGCTTCGACTTCGCCGCGTCCCCCGAGAAGTTCCCGAACTACAACGAGCCCGACCCCAGCTACCACGGACTCGTCTACGGCCGCGACCTCGGCGTCGGGTCGCCGCTCGGCGCAAACCTCGCGTACATCCTCAAAGCCCGCGTGCAGCTGCTGCGCGACCTCGGCCCGGCGATCTCGCCGTTCAACGCCTTTCTGCTCGCGCAGGGCATCGAGACGTTGAGCCTGCGTATCGAGCGGCACGTGCAGAACGCGCAGGCCGTCGCCGAGTGGTTGAGCACGCGCGAGGAGGTGCTGTCGGTGAACTACGCCGGTCTGCCGTCCAGCCCATGGCATGACCGCAAGCAGAAGTACGCGCCGCTCGGCGCCGGCGGAGTGCTGGCGTTCGAGATCGACGGTGGCGTCGAGGCCGGCCGGCGCTTCGTCGAGGCACTCGAGCTGCACAGCCACGTCGCGAACATCGGGGACGTGCGCAGTCTGGTCATCCACCCGGCGTCGACGACGCACTCCCAGCTCAGCGTCGACGAGCAGGCCGCGACCGGCGTCACGCCCGGACTCGTGCGCCTCGCGGTCGGTCTGGAGAACGTGAACGACATCCTGGCCGATCTGGACTCCGGATTCCGTGCGGCGAAGACCCACTAGTCAGGACGACCTTCCGGTCTCTGGAGCGTGGCGCGAGGGCGATCCCGTCGCCGCCCGGCGGTTCGCCGAGCTCGGGGGATTCACCCCCGAGTCCGGCGGTCGCCTGCCTGCGGTGCGCGTTGCCTACGAGACGTGGGGAACGGCACGCCGGGACGGGCACGGCGCGATCACCAACGCCGTCCTCGTCGAGCACGCACTGACCGGTGACGCGCACGTCCACGGGCCGGCGGGACCGGGTCAACCGACCGCCGGCTGGTGGAACGCCATCGTCGGCCCGGGACGTCCGCTGGACACCGACCGCTGGTTCGTCGTCGCCGGCAACATCCTGGGCGGCTGCCAGGGCACGACCGGACCGTCCTCGCTCGCGCCGGACGGTCGGTCGTGGGGGTCGCGCTTCCCGGACATCACCGTCCGCGACCAGGTCGAGATCGAGGCGCGGCTGGCCGACCACCTCGGCGTGGCGCGCTTCGCCGCCGTCCTCGGGGGGTCCATGGGCGGTATGCGGGTCCTGGAGTGGACGCTGATGTATCCCGACCGGGTCGGGTCGGCGCTCGTGCTGGCCGCGGGAGCCGCCGCGACGGCCGACCAGATCGGGACGCAGACCGCCCAGCAACTGGCGATCACCGCTGACCCGCACTGGCACGGCGGCGACTACTACGGCGAGGCCCGCGGCCCTACCGCCGGGTTGGGCATCGCCCGCCGGATCGCCCACCTGACCTACCGCAGCGAGCGCGAACTCGACACGCGCTTCGGCCGCCGTCTCCAGGACGACGGCCCTCGGTACGCCGTCCAGTCGTATCTGGACCACCACGCCGACAAGCTGGCGCGGCGCTTCGACGCCGGCAGTTACGTCGTGCTCACCGAGGCGATGAACGGCCACGACGTGGGACATGATCGTGGCGGCGTGGTCGCCGCGCTGCGATCGATCACGGTCCCGACCGTCGTCGCCACCATCAGCAGCGACCGGCTCTACCCGACACCGCTGCAACGCGAACTCGCCGACACCGTGCCGACGGCGGACGGGCTGTACACCGTGGTGTCCGACCACGGGCACGACGGTTTCTTGGTCGAGGCCGATCAGGTCGGCGAGCTCGTCGCCCACACCTTGACCTTGAGCTCCGCTTCGGCCGCGGTCGGGTCGTGGCCCGCGGCCACCCCCACCGTCGCCTGATCTTCACCGCTCCCCAACAACCGCGGCGGTATGGCACGCTTTTGACGTGTCTTGGGTGGTGCGGCGGATCACCCGCCGCGCGACGGCGCTGGCCGTGGCGGTGCTGCTCGCCATTTCCGGCGTGACGGTGCTCAGCGCACCGCCGGCTGCGGCCGCGCCGCCACCCGTCGGCCTGGCCAAGACCGGGCCGTCCTCGATCCTCGAAGGTACGTCTGCGCGCTACACGCTGACGGCGACGAACCCATCGGGCGGCGGGGCGGCGCCCCAGTACAACGTGTCCTTCCGGGACGTTTTACCGGCCGGCGTGACCTACCAGCCCGGCTCCACCCAGCCGACGGACGCCGGCGAGCCGACCGTCATCACCGATCCGGTGACCGGCGTGCAGACGGTGATCTGGTCCGACGTCTTCGATCTCCAGCCGGGGGGCAGTGACGCGGTCAGCTTCGCCGTGCAGGTCGACAACGCGGTGTGGCCGGTGGCCAGCACGTTCACCGACACCTCGACCGCCTACGGCAGCATCAACCCGCGGACGGTTCCCCGGTTCTCCCCGACCGGCCTCCCTATCACCAGCGGCGTCGTGTTCCCGTCCGCGCCGAGCAGCGTGGCCACCACGATCAGCGCGCTGCGGGTGACCAAGGCCGAGCCGAGCCCCGAGGCCAAGCTCCTGCGCGGCGTGCACGACCACCCGACCACCTACACGGTCAACGTCGTCAACAGCGAACGGTCCGCGACCAACGGCGTGGTCGTCACCGACTACCTGCCCGCATCGCTGGAGTACCTGGGCTGCGGCGGCGTGGACAACTCCGCAGCGACCGAATATGACGACAGACGACTGACCAGCACGGCCGCAGTGCCGGGATGCCGTATCCCGGCCGCCGTCGAGACGGTGACCAACCCGGTCGGCTACCCGCCCGGCGTCTACACGAAGATCACCTGGAGCCTGGGCACCCTGGCTGCGAACCAGACGGTCGCTCTGCCGTACGCGGCCGGCATCCCGCTGCGCCAGAACACCGCGACCTTCCCGGGCGGCACGCCGACCCCCGCGTCCCTCGGCCAGACCGCCAACCTGGACAACAACACCGGTCCGTCCACCCGCCAGATCGGCGACGCCGCCGGCGTCACCAACTACGTACACGCGGCCGGGACGTACACCGGAACTGTCGCGCCCGGCGGCTCGACCGCGGTCACCGCCGACGCGGACCACACCGTCACCGCGAACGACCTGCGGGTGATCAAGTCGGTCAGCCCGGAGAACTTCACCGCCGGCGGCCTGGCCACCTACACACTGACGATCCAGTCGAGCGAGTACGTCGACAACGCGAACATCGTCGTTACCGACACCATCCCCAACGGGGTGTGCCCGCTCGACACGATCAGGAACTACGTCACGGGGGCACCGGCGGACTGCGCCCCGGGCACCGTCGAGCCCAAGGTGGCCTACCAGTCGGTGACGCAGAACGCCGACGGCACGTTCACCGTCGTATTCGCACCCGTCGCGGTCCCGCGTAACGGCACGGCGACGATCACCTACCAGGCCCGGATGCGCACGAGCTACACCGGTGGCGCGCTGGCCGGCGCACCGACCGCGGCCGGAGACACGTTCACCAACCGGGCGTCGGAAACGGGCACCTCGACCCCGCGGCCAGGAACCGGCGAGTCCGGGACCCAGACCGTTCGCGACGCGACCAGCGCCACCCAGGTGTCGACGGCGGGCACCCTGAGCAAGCTGATCGAGCCACGCGCACCGGTGCAGGATTGCGCCGCCGGCACGTACGCCGATCCGCGCACACTGACCGCTGCGCAGCTCGCTTTCCTCAAGGGCGACCGGGTCTGCTTCGAGATCACCGTGCCCTTTTCGAGGACGGTGCAGACGCGTAACCCGGTGTTGACCGATTTCCTGCCGGACAACACCGCCTACGAGCCCGGGTCGTTCGTGCTCGGACCGGGCAACACAGTGCCCGCCGGTCTGGTGGCGTTCGACGAGTCGCTGGCCGCGTCCGGCGCGTTGACCTGGACGCTCGGCGCTCCTGAGCCGGACGGGTCGAAGGCGGTCCCCGCCGGGTCGGTGTTCGAGGCCCGGTTCAGCGTGCTCGTCACCGACGCCGCCACCGGCCCGGCGCCCGACAAGACCGGCAACATCACGAAGCTGCGCACGGAGAACAGTTCGGGGCAGGCGCAGTCGCTGCGCGCGGAGGCCGACTTCACGATCGCGCCCGCTCCACCGGTGGCGATCACCAAGGGCGTCCAGAGCGTCAACGGCGTGCCGGCCGGCGGCAATCCGCCCAACCAGGACCACGTGCAGGTCAAAGAGGGCGACTCCGTCCTCTTCCGGGTCGACGTGACGAACAACGGCAGCGCCGCCACCGGCACCGCGCTCGGGGTCCATACGCTGCGGGTTTGGGACGTGCTGGCGCCGGGCATCCGGTGCGCCCAGATCAGCGCGATCAGCGCCGGCGGGGTGTGCACCGACCCGGGCAGCGCCAACCAGCCGACGTTCGCGGACCGGGCCACGCTGAGCGCGATCGTCTGGAACCGCCCGGCGTCCGAGGTCGTCGCGCCGGGCGCGTCCGTGACGTACACCTACGCGTTGGCCGTGCCGGCCGGCACCGGCGTGGGGCAGGACCTCGTCGACACGGCGTCCGTGCGATCGTTCGACGTCGACAACAACGTCCCCGGTCCCGGTACGACGTACTTCCCGCGCGACAACGTCGACACGACGGTGAGCGCCGACCAGCAGGACGCGCCGGCGGCCAGCGACCCGTCCGACATCTTCCTGCCGCCGGTCGCGCTGGCCAAAACCGTCCTGTCGGCGATCAAGGAAGCCGGCAACACCGGCCAGGAGCCACCACCCGGCGCGCCGTCGACGCAGGCCACGATCGGCGAGCAGGTCACCTACACGATCTACGCCGACGTGCCGGCCCGCACCACGGTCTACGCCGGTGTCCTGACCGATCCGTTGCCGGCCGGCCTGGCTCTGCTGTCCGCGACGGCGGCGTTCTCACCGAACGCGGGCGTCGTCGCGCCCATCCCGCCCTTGCCGCCGGGGACGACCTTCGACGCGGCGGCGCTGCGCCTCACGCTCCCCACGCCGTACGTCAACGCCACCGACACGGGACAACGCTTCGCGGTAACCGTGGTCGCCCAGGTGACGAAGGACGCGAGTAACACCGCCGGTGTCACCCGGACGAACACGGCCGCATTCACGAGCGCGGCGCCGCCGAACGGCAGCAAGCCCGCGGACAGCACGGCGTCGGCCGGCGTAGGCGTCGTCGAGCCGAAGCTGGCCCTGAAGAAGGCGGTCACGCCGACCACTGCCGCCGGCGGACAGACGGTCACCTTCACGCTGACCGCGGGCAACGCCGTGGGCGCCGCGGTGCTGCACGACGGCTGGGTGGTCGACTGCGTGCCGAGCGGATTGACCTTCGGCGCATACGCGGCGCCGAGTCAGGGCTCGACCGTGCCCGCGGTGCCCGGAGCCGGCGCGCCGTGCGCCGCCGGGACGACCCAGCTGGCTTGGAACGTCGGCGACGTGCCGCCCGGCGCGAGCCCGACGCTGAAGTACACAGCCACGGTGACGCCGCTCGCCACCGGAGGCCAGTCCTACACGAACAACGCCACGCTGTCCGGGAACTCACTCGCCGGTGGGCGCACTTCGCCGCAGGATCCCGGTAATCCGGCCGGTCGGGCGTACTCCTCGCCCGCGTCCGCCAAGCTGACCGTGCCGGGCGGTACCGCCGCCAAGACCGTCAGCCCGACCGCGGCGACGGTCGGCCAGACCGTCACGTACACCGTCCGAGAGACGCTGCCGGCCAACGTCACGTTCTACAACACCACGTTGATCGACACCGTTCCAACGGGCATCGCCGTCGGCTCCGTGCAGCTGGGCACGGTCGCGTGCACCAACGCCGACGGGACGGCGTGCACGCCGGCCACAGCCACCGCGCTGACCGCCTCGGGGACCACCATCGGCTGGCTGCTGGGCGACGCGGCAGCCAGCACGCAGACCCGGACGATCACGCTCACCTACACCGCGCGGGTCGCCGACGTGGCCGCAGCCAAGGCGGGCGCCGTCCTCAACAACAGCGCGCGATTGGCCTGGAACAACACCCCGAAGACGCCGCCGACCTCGGCCGGCGCCACCTTCGACCAGAAGAGCACCGCGGCGACGGCGCCCCTCACCGTCCTCGAACCCAGCCTGGCCATCGCCAAGTCTGTCGACGACTCGACCGTCGAACCCGGGCAACGGTTCCGGTACACGGTGCGGGTGACCAACGCCGCGGGGACGACCGTCAGCCCGGCGTACAACGTGTCGGTCACCGACGCCGTGCCCACCGGCGTCGTGGTCGACCCGACAACGATTTCTGACGGAGGCACGCTGACCGGCGCCGACCCGGGGACGGGCGCCGGCGGGACGCTGCGCTGGACGCTGGCCGGCCCGATCGCCGCCGGTGCGTCGGTGCCGCTCGGCTACACGGCCACCCTCGCCCCGTCCGCGGGCCTCACCGCCGCGGGCCAGACGAACACCGCCCGGCTGACCGGATACGACTCGCTGCCGAGCGGCGGCCGCCACTACACACCGACCGCCTCGTCGACCGCCACGGTGACGCCCGTGTTCCCCCGCGTGACGGCCACCAAGGCGACGCCGGGCGGCACCACCGCGTACGTCGGTGAGCCGTTCCCCTGGCAACTCGGCCTGGTCAACGTGGGCGCGGGCACAGCGTCCTCCGTCGGCGCAGTCGACACCCTGCCGCCCAACTGGACGTACGACGCCGGCAGCGCCCGGGTCAGCGTGAACGGTGCAGCGGCCACACCGGTCGAGCCCGCCGTGACCACCACCGGCGACGTGCAGACCCTGACTTGGACGGCGCTGGGCACCCTGCCTCCGGGCGCGACGGCGACGATCACCTACACGGCTACGCCCACGCCCGGCGTGGCCGGCGACCCTGGTGTCGGGCTGACCGTGCCACACCCGAACGCCGTAACGCCGACGGCGCAGGACGCGACGGGCGCCGGCGGCAACGCCAGTGGCTCCTACGGCGGACCGCCCGCCACCGCGGTGGCGCGCATCGCCTCAGCGGACGTCGTGCTGGCCAAGGCCGTCGGCCAGGCCCCGGACGCCGGCGGCACGGGTACCTGGACGCTCTCGGTCAGCAACCGCGGACCTGACCCGGCCACCGGGCCGTTCACCGTCACCGATCCGTTCACCGATCCGCTGCCGACCGGAATCACCAACGTGACCGTCTCCGGCCCGGGCTGGAGCTGCAGTGCGGCGGCCCCGATCTCGTGCGTGCGGACCGTCCCGACCGACACGCTGGCCGTGGGCGCGGTCTTCCCGCCGATCACCGTCACCTACGCGGTCGCCCCTGACGTCGCCAACGGCAGGGTGCTCACCAACTCCGCTTCGGTGACCGCCCGGACCTACGACCCGGTTCCCGCCAACAACACCGACGACGCGTCGACGACGGTCACGACCAGCGCGGACCTGCAGGTCGTCAAACGGCTGTCCTCGCCGGAGGTCGTCGCCGGGCGCTCCGCCACCTACACCGTGGCGGTCACGAATCTCGGGCCGTCGGTGTCGACGGGGCCGTTCACGGTGACCGACACCCTGCCCACGGGCACGACCCTGATCAGCGCCGCGGGTCCGGACTGGGCCTGCGCACCCGCCGGCGGGACGGTGGCGTGCACGCACGCCGCAACCCTCGCCGTGGGAGAGGTCGCCGCCGACCTGGTCATCACCGTCGCCGTCCCCTCGAGCCAGACAGCGGACGTCGCGAACACGGCCCGGATCACGGCGACGACGACCACCGACCCCAACCCGGCCAACGACAGCTCGACGGTCACCAGCCCGACCGTCGTCTCGGCCGACCTGCAGATCCGCAAGGCGCACACCGACCCGTTCGTGGCCGGCCGGCCGGCCACCTACGCCATCGAGGTCATCAACCACGGGCCGTCCGACGCGTCGAACGCGACGGTCACGGACACCCTGCCGACCGGGCTGACCTTCGCGTCGTCGGAGACGGCCGACTGGACCTGCTCGGCGGTCGGTCAAGCTGTCACCTGCCGGCACTCGACTCCGATCATTGCGGGCGTCACGACCAGCTTCACCCTGAACGTCCTCGTCTCGTCCGCAGGCCAGCTGCCGGTGATCAACCAGGCGACGGTCGGCTCGACCACCCCGGACCCCGACCCGACCAACAACACCGACAGCGATCGCACGGACGTGACCACCGAGGCGGACCTCGCGATCACCAAGTCCTCGACCGGCACGGCCGTGGCCGGTGAACCGTTTGCGTACACCTTGGGCGTCGTCAACCGCGGGCCGTCCGATGTGCCGGGCGCGGTGACCGTGACGGATCCGCTGCCTGCTGGCCTCTCTTACGACGCGGCCACTGGCTCGGGCTGGTCGTGCGACTACGTGACCGCCACCCGGCTGGTGACCTGTGTGCTCGCCGCCGGCCTTAACGCCGGCAGCACCGCGCCGCCGATCACGCTGCGCGTGACGGTCGACCCGGACGCCGGCCCGTCGGTGATCACGAACGTCGCGGACGTCGTGAGCGGCGTGGACGACCCCGACCCGAGCAACAACACGGCGCAGGCGCCTACGCCGATCACTGTGCGCACCGACGTCCGCCTGACCAAGGTGCTCGACACGCCGACGCCCGTACTGGCCGGCGCGCGCGTCAGCTTCACCTTGCAGGCGTCCAACGCGGGACCGAGCGACGCCACCGACGTGGCAGTCACGGACGTCCTGCCCCACCACCTCTCCTACGTCAGCGCGAGCGGGGCGGGCTGGACCTGCTCGGCGACCGGCCAGGACGTGGTCTGCCGGCGCGACCGATTGCCCGCGGTTCCGCCCGGCGCAGCCGTCGCACCGATCACGCTGACCGCCGACGTCGACCCGGCCACGCCGATCGAGCCGCCCGGCAGTACGACCACGCTGGTCAACCGGGCGACGGTCGACACCGGATCGCCGGGGACGGTGACCAATCCGCCGCCCGTCGACGTCCCGGTGCAGGCCCGCGCCGACCTGACGCTGAGCAAGACGCCCAGCACACCCACGGCGGTGGCCGGTGACACGCTGAGCTGGACGCTGTCCGTCGCCAATGCCGGTCCGAGCGACGCCGCCGCGCCGGTCACGATCACCGACACGCTGCCGGGCTACGAGTCCTACGTGGTGTCCGACGCGCCGTGGACGTGCGTCGCGGCCCCCCCGATTCCGGCCCCCGGCGCCCAGCAGACGGTGACCTGCACCCTCGCGCAGGCGCTATCGGTGGGCGCGTCCGCGCCCCCCCTCGTGCTGCTCGTACAGGTGGCCGCCAACGCGCCATCGGGCGTGCACGTCAACCGGGCCATCGCACAGTCGCCGACGGCCGGCGACCGCCCCTCGGCCAAGGGCACCGTCACCGTGGGCCGTGTCGCCACGCTGCACATCACCAAGACCCACACCGGCCCGGCGACGGTCGGCCAGCCGCTCGACTTCCGGCTGGTCGCCCACAACGACGGACCGTCCACGGCCGACCAGATCGTCGTCACCGACCCGCTCGAGGCCTCCCACGTCACCGTCGCCATCGAAGC
>CAXTNQ010000024.1:20614-22568 GCA_964245745.1 uncultured Jatrophihabitantaceae bacterium | reverse complement strand
CCCGAGCAGACGGTCGAGAAGCTCGAGCAACGAGCCGGCCAACGGCTGCCGGGTACTGGCGACCAGCGGAACAACCGGGTTTCCGGCACCGGGGCGCTGCTCGGCATCGCGACGGGCGTCGGCGTCGGCGCGATCGGCGGCCTGCTCCGACCGGTGCTCGCGAAGCTGCCGGTCGTGGTCAGCGGCGTACTGCTCGGCGCTGCGGCCATGGCGTTGTCGGACGTGCCGATGAGCCGGCTCGGGGTCACCGACCCGTCCACCTGGTCGCCCACCGACTGGGCGAGTGACGCCGTCCCGCACCTGGTCTACGGGCTGGTTACCGCCGCCGTCCTGCGCGCGAACTGACCGCACCGGAGTGACCGCAGCTGACCGGCTTGCGGCACGGCTGACGGTCGTGCTGCTCACGTACAACTGCGCGCATCGCGTCGCGGCCACGCTGGACCACCTGGTCGAGCTCGATGTGCCAGTGATCGTCGTCGACAACGGGTCGCGCGACGACATCGGCGACGTCCTGACGAAGTTTCCCGACGTCCAGGCCGTACTGCTACCACGCAATATCGGGGCCGCCGCGCGCAACGTCGGCCTCGAGCGGGCGGTGACGCCCTACGTTGCGTTCTGCGACGACGACGGCTGGTACGAGCGCGACGGACTCGTGCATGCCGTGTCGCTGCTCGACGCCCATCCCCGGCTGGCCGTGGTCAACGCCCGGATCCTGGTCCGCGACGAGGAACGCCTGGACGTGATCAGCGCGGAGATGGCCGCGAGCCCGCTGCCGGAACGGCACGGTATCCCGGGCGCCGTGCTGGTCAGTTTCATGGCCGGGGCGGCGATCGTTCGCCGGTCGGCCTTCCTCGAGGTCGGCGGGTACGACGAGCGGTTCTTCATCGGCGGCGAGGAGGAGACCGTCGGGTTGCCGCTCGTGCGGCGCGGCTGGCAGCTGCGCTACGTCCCGCAGGTCGTCATGCACCACTACCCGAGCGTTGCGAACGCCACCTCGTTGCGGCACATCGGGCTGCGCAACACGCTCGTCAACGCCTGGCTGCACCGACCGTTCGGCAGCGCCGTGCGCTGGACGGCGTTCAGTCTGGCCGACGCCCCGAAGAACCGGGCGTGGCTACGCGGCATCGCCCTGACCCTGCGCGGGCTGCCGTGGATCTGGCGCGAGCGTTCGCCCATATCGGCGGCCCTCGATGCCGATCTGCGACAGCTGGACGAGCGGCGCTTCGCCGCACGCCGGCCGTTCCTGACCTTTCACGAACAGCTGGGCCGCAGCGCCTATCCGCCCGCGCCGTAGCACGCGGCCCACGTGCCGGCCCGTCGGTCAACGGACGAGGCATCCGGTCGACGCGCCGGCGCCGGGGAACGCGTGGCTCAGCGCGTCGGCGATCAGCCGGGCGCGCTGGGCGTAGCCCTCGGACGTGAAATGGATGCCGTCCGCACCGAACCAGGTCGTGCGGACAGCGGACGCCCAGTCGTAGATCCGCATGTTCGGATGGTTGACGCAGGCCTTCGCCAGCGCGGTGTCCCACTGCTGCATGGCGCTTGCGGCGTACGGGCCCGCAGGCAGCAGCGACTTCACGTTGACCCACATCACCGGCTGGTTACCGATGACGTCGAGCATGCGGTTGATCCGTGCGGAGCGTCCGACCGACGACCCGACCTGTACGTCGGCGGTGTCGTTAGTGCCGAGCGCGAGGACCCAGCAGCCGTGGTAGCCGCCCTGGACGAGGGCGCGTGCGACGTCGGCGGCGTTGGCCTGTCCGGCGGTGGCGGTTTCCACGATGGACGTGCCACCCGTGACCTCGAGGTGTTGGCTCGTGATCCCGATGCGGCCGTACTGGGCGTCGATGCGCTGAGTGGCGTCCGGCAGGTAGGCAGCCGAGACCAACCCCTCGGACGTGGAATCACCGATGTGCACGACGGCTCGGCACGACGACGTGCCCCGCGAGGCGGC
>CAXTNQ010000024.1:17511-20604 GCA_964245745.1 uncultured Jatrophihabitantaceae bacterium | reverse complement strand
GGAGCGGGCTTGACGAGCGCGCCGGGCGCGCTGGGCGCCGACGGTCTTGCTACTGCTGACGGAAGGGCGGCGACCGCCGACGGGTGCGGCGGCGCGATGAGCCTGGACACGGCCAGCGACCCGGTCGTGCCCACGCCGGCCATGCCCACGCAGGCGGTGGCGAGCACCCCGACCACAGCGATCGCCGCAGCCGCCCGCCAGCCGCGAAAAGCGAACAGTCGACTGATCGAGTTCCATCGCCACAGTCGCCGCAGCGCGCCGTGGCGGATCGGCTCCTCGACGTAGCGCCAGGACAGCGCGGCCAGACCGATCGTCACGGCGACCTGGGCAACTACCCGAGGCGCCTGCACTCCGGCCGCCGCCGGTGCCGCGCTGAACACGATGACGGGCAGGTGCCACAGATAGATGCCGTACGACCGCACGCCCAACCAGCGCAACGGCGCGACGCCGAGGACGGTACCCAGGCGGCTGGCCGGGTGTGCGACGACGCCGACCACGACGGCGGTGGCCACGGACAGCAGCAGCATGCCGCCGCGATAGAGCCAGGTCGAGTACTCGTTCGTCCACATGATCATTGCGACGATCACGACCAGCGCCGATGTGCCGGCCGCGTCGAGCACCCGGCGCGCCTGAGGAGCGATGCCGGCCCGCAGCTGACCGCTCGGCCACATCAGCGCCGCGGCCGCACCGATGAGCAGACCGAAGGCGCGGGTATCGGTTCCGTCGTAGACCCGAGTCCCGTCGAAGCCTGGTTCGTACAGCACGGCCATGGTCGCCGCCGACGCGATGGCCAGGGTGAGGCACATTCCCGCGAGACGCGGGTACAGCCCGGGCTCCAGCCGCGGTAGGTACCACAGCCCGGCAAGTAGCAGCCACGGCCACAGCAGGTAGAACTGCTCTTCGACGGCGAGCGACCACAAATGTCCGAGCGGGCTGGGCGGCCCGAAGCGGTCGAAGTAGGAGACATGCTGCCCGATCAGCCACCAGTTGCTGACGAAGCCGAGCGCGGCCACGGCTGCTCCGCGGACGGCCGCCAGTTGGCTGCGATGGAAGATCGTCATCCAGGCCAGGACGGTGGTCAGCACGACGACCAGCGCCGGCAGTAGCCGTCGGGCCCGGCGGAGCCAGAACTGGCGCAGGTCGAGCCGGCCGGTCGCTCGCCACTCGCTCAGCAGCAGGTCGGTGATCAGGTAGCCGCTAAGGGTGAAGAAGATTCCGACGACCAGCAGGCCGCCCGGCGCCCAGCCGAGATTGAGGTGGTAGGCGACGACGGCGATCACGGCCAACGCGCGCAGGCCGTCCAATCCGGGCAGGTACCGCTGCGGACTGCCCGCCACCGGCACAGGCACCCGGCACCACTCTCCGTCGCGTCCGCCTCGAGTGGCCGCGCCGCTGAGTGCGGGCCACGCCTCCGTGTGTCGCCGCGGCCAGGTACCGGTGGCGCCAAACCCTAAAGGTTAGGGGCAGACTGAGGTAGGACAGGCGAGCGACACGTCGAGCGGCGGGGTCAGTCGGTCCGCGCCGGCACCAGGTGATAGACGTCAGGTGGCGCAGCGTCCCAGGTTCCGTCCGGGTCCGGATCGTCGACGGATGCGAACACCTGCGGCATCACGGACCGGAACGCGTCCTCCGACTCCCATACCGACAACCCGAACAGCTGTCCGGTCCGTACGTCCCGCCAGGGACCGATATGCAGCAGACCGGGCGAGCCCGACGCGGCGTCGGCGACCCGTTGCATGGACTTGGTGACGTCCGCGGCGTGCTCCGGCGCGGGATGGTGTAGGACGAGATGCACGAAGGACGGCTGACTGCTCATGCCATACATCTACCGCGGCCGGTCTCAGCGACCGGCGTCGGGCCTGATCAGCAGTACTCGCGCCGGACTTGATCAGATCTCGCGCAAAGACGACCGATGCGTCCCAGCGGGCTGCTAGCTGGTCCGACCACGCGATGGCCGCTAGAGGGTGCCGATCACCGAGCCAGGAAGCCGCCGTGAACCCGACCAGAACGCACTAGCTGCCGCAACTGCGCGCCGGAACGGTGGGCGTGGTGAGTGTCGCGGTCCTGCTTGCCGGCTCACCTGTGCTTTCGCGCGGCGTTGCATCTCAGTCAGGATCGGCCACCGCCTGACCACCGACGCCATCGTGACGGCAACGAAACTGCCTGTATCGGCGGACGTCCGTTACTGCTCCGAGTCAGCGACAACGACCGAGCAATGAATGCGCGGCAACCGCCAGATTGCTGACACGGGGAACACAGATGACATCGACCCAAGCGCGCGCGGTGCTCAGACCTCGCCTACACGCCGCGACGGCCGCCGTGCTCGGCGTCGCGGTGCTCATCGTCGTACTGTCCGTGACCCTGCATGGTCACGGTCCGATCGGCCTGATGATGGACGGGCTGGATCATCTCCCGGCAGCCGTTCGGGCGCGACTCGTCGGCTCGAACAGCAATCACGTCATCGATGCGTCCTACCACCAACTGCACCGCGGCGGCTGACAGGCCAGCGCCCGCCGGCCGAGCCAAACGCCGAGGAAAGCGTCAGACGAGCTCGAGGATCGTGGCGTTCGCCTGGCCGCCGCCCTCGCACATCGTCTGCAGGCCGTACCGGATGCCGTTGTCGCGCATGTGGTAGATCAACGTGGTCATCAGGCGTGCGCCGGACCCTCCGAGCGGATGTCCGAGGGCGATCGCGCCGCCGTTCGGGTTCACCAATTTGTCGTCCGCTCCGACGTCGGCGAGCCACGCCAGCGGCACGGACGCGAACGCCTCGTTCACCTCGAAGGCACCGATGTCGCTCAGCGTCAGCCCGCTCTTGGCCAACGCGCGCTGCGTCGCGGGGAGGGGAGCGGTCAGCATCATGATCGGGTCGGCGCCCGCGGTGACGGCCGTATGCACGCGCACGAGCGGGCTCAGGCCCAATTCGTGCGCACGCTCGGACGACGTGACGAGCAGCGCGAGCGCGGACCCCCCGGACTCGGCGGTCAGGACGCGATAGGCGCGGTGGAACAGGTGCCGGAGGGTCTGGAGGAGGGCGGCCTCGTCGTCCACGATCAGCGTGCGGAGCGGCGCGGGCGCCTCGCTCACGCCAGC
>CAXTNQ010000024.1:16930-17501 GCA_964245745.1 uncultured Jatrophihabitantaceae bacterium | reverse complement strand
GTGACGAGCAGTGCGGCCGAACCGTCGGAGATCTGGCTGGCGTTGCCCGCGGTGATCGTCCCGTCCTCGCCGAACGCGGGCCGCAGCGCGGCGAGCGCCTCGATGCTGCCGCCGCGGCGCACCCCCTCGTCCGCGGCCACGTCGCCCACGGCGGTGAGCTGCGCGTCGAACAGTCCGGCGTCCTGCGCGTGCGCCGCCTTCTCGTGGGAGGCGAGCGCGTACTCGTCCATCTGCGTGCGGCTCAACCCCCAGCGGTCGGCGATGAGCTGCGCTCCGACGCCCTGGGTGGGGATGCCGGGCTCGTAGCGGTCGACCCAGCCGGTGGCGTCCATCGGGCTGCCGCCTACGCTCTGCTGCAGGCCCATCGGGATTCGCGACATGCTCTCGACGCCGCCCGCGACCACGAGGTCGTAGTGCCCGGCGATCACTCCGGCGGCGGCGAAACTCACCGCCTGCTGGGACGAGCCACACTGCCGGTCGACCGTTACCCCGGTGACCGTCTCCGGAAAGCCGGCCGCGAGCGCCGCCGGCCGGCCGATGTCGAATGACTGCTCGCCGACCTGGCCGACGC
>CAXTNQ010000024.1:11148-16920 GCA_964245745.1 uncultured Jatrophihabitantaceae bacterium | reverse complement strand
CGCTCGGGCCCCGCGGCCGCAACGCCGTCCTCGACAAGGGCTGGGGCGCGCCGACCTGGCCGACGCACCCCCAGATGACGTCGTCGATCAGCCCAGCGTCCACGCCGCTGCGCTGTACGAGCGCGCGCAGGACGTGGGCCGACAGGTCGGCCGGGTGCACCCCGGACAGTCCCCCGTTGCGCTTGCCGACCGGTGTCCGGACGGCCCCGACGATGACCGCATCTGGCATGTGCCTCAGGTTACGGCGGCTCAGCGATCGTCGACAGGCGTAGGGACGGCATCTCTTTCGGGCTCGGCAGGTAGGGACGTGCCGGTGAGATGGCTGGCGTCGTTGAAGGTGACCAGGCTCCACCGCGTCCGGCCGCCCGGCCGGACCTCGTAGCGCCACTGGGTAACGCCGGTGTTGAGTGGCACGAACCCGATCCGGTTGGCCGTCCCACCGGCCCCGAAGGCCAGGTAGAACGAGGCTTCCAAGACGCCGCCGTGCGTCACGGCGACCACGGTCTCGTCCGGGTGGCGCACCGCGAGACTGGACAGGGCCGCACCGGCCCTGACCAGGAACCCGGCCCAGCTCTCGCCTCCCGGCGCGAACGGCCGGAACGGGTCGAACTCCGACATCGGTCCGTCGAAGCTTCCGTACCGGGACCGCCACTCCTCGACGCTCATGCCGTCGGCCTCGCCTGGACGCAATTCCTGTAAGCCGTCGTCGAACTCGACCGGCAGGCCCAAGGCGCGTGCGACGTACTGCGCCGTCTCCCGCGCCCGCGGCAGCGTGCTGGCGTACAGCCGATCGGCCCGGAACCCCACCTCGCGCAGTCGCTCTTCTAGGCGCTGCGCTTGCCGCCGGCCGCGATCGGTCAGGCCGGCGTCGCCCCGCATCCCGCCGATGATCGGCTCGACATTCGGCACCGACTCGGCGTGCCGGATCAGGAAGAGATCCATGCCCTCAGCATGACCGAGCCGCGCGAGCCTACGTGCCCACCCTTCGGCCGCGGCCGTCAGACGTTGATCGCGCGACGCGCTCGGTTGACGACGTCGCCCGCGAGCTTGGTCGGCCGCTGCTGCTCGCCCTGCTGCGCCCCGAGAACCACCAGGACACCGGTCAGCGCCGGGATTACCCACTGCACGACCCGCAGCTTCTGCTGCGCGGCCGCCACATCGGTCGGCGTCTGCGCGCTCGGGATGGTGCCGCCTTCGGCCTCGACGCGGCCGGCCTCGCCGACCTTGCGGCCCTGCCAGCCGCTGTAGGCCGTAGCCGCCAACGCGGCGCCGGTCAACGCCGTCTTGGCGATCGTGTTCCATCGCGAACCGCGGTGCGCGATCACCCGCGACCGGTTGCTGACCGTCAACGCTGCACCACCGACCAGGTGCATACCGATTGCCGCGGCGTTGACCGGAGCCCACCGCGCCCATCCGTCGGCGGCAATCCGGGCTCGGTCCTTCGGGTCCGCGATGTCGTTCGCGGCCCCGTTGAGGCCGACGGCGCCCATCAGGCTGCCGCCGAACCAGGCCGCCATGCCCACGTCGTGCAGGCTCCGTACCACCAGGTTGTCGTCGGTCACGTGTTCTCCATCTGTGTGCGCTGGGCGAGATCCGTATCGGCGTTCGCGGCATACCCCAGCTCGCGCTGTACTAATCGACGCTCGTCGGCTTCGAGTACTAGGACGGGGACGTCGACGACCTTGGCGCGCAGATACTCCCCGAGCGACTTGGCCTGCGGATCCCACTTCGTGCTCGACATCACGCCGTCGCCGAGGAAGCCGGCGATCACGAAGTTCAGCGCCCGCAGGTTGGGGAACTCGTACCGCACCACGTCGAGACCGCGGGTTTCCGGCAGCAGGTCGTACATCCGCTGCGTGGTAAGGAATTCGAGCAGCCAGGCGTATCCGGTCGGGCTGCGCGTCCACACGCCACAGTTCGCGTTCCCGCCCTTGTCGCCGGAGCGCGCCCCGGCCACCCGACCGAGCGGGATCCGTACGGTCGGACCGCAGAGCACGGGTTCGCTCGTTACCGCGGACGGCGCCGGCACATCGGCGGCCGTGCCGCCCCGTACCGAGGGCACGGGAACCCGCGTGCCGTCCTCGGTGACTACGACCTCGTGCACGACGTCAGCCGGCACGAGGGTCGGCCAGTAGACGGCGTACTCGGTTTCCGACTGCGGAGGCGCGGTGGCGAACAAGCCCGGGTACCCGCTGAGCGCCAGCTCCACGCAGGCGTTGGAGAAGCGCCGACCGAACTTGACCGCGTCGCGGTCCTTGACCGTCACGCGCAGGTAGCTGAACGCCTGCTCCTGGCTCGGCGGGTCGTCGACGCCGCTCGGCACAAACTGCACGTCCACGGATGCGAAGGCCGGTGGGCCGCCGAGCTTGGCGAACAAGGCGTCGCGCGTCATCGCCACCTTGCGCTCGGCGTCGAGGCCGGTGATCACGAACGTCACGCTGTTGCGGTAGCCGCCCGCGTAGTTCAGGCCGACCTTGGTCTGCGTCGGTGCCGGCTCTCCACGCACACCGGACAGTCGCACCCGATCCTGGGCCTGCTGCTCGACGCGGATGGTGTCGAAGCGGGCGACGACATCGGGGTTGACGTACCGCGGCCCGTCAACCTCGTACAGCAGCTGCGCGGTCACCGTCCCGACCGTGACCGCGCCGCCGTGGGACGGGTGCTTGGTGATCACCACCGTGCCGTCGGCCCCGATCTCGGCGATGGGGAAACCCGGCGCGCGCATGTCGCCGAGCTCGTCGTAGAACGGGTAATTGCCACCCGTCACTTGTGGGCCGCACTCGATCGCGTGGCCGGCCACGACCGCGGCGGCCAGCTGATCCCAGTCCGTGCGCCGCCAACCATGCCACCACGCGGCCGGTCCGACGGTGAGCGCGGCGTCCGTGACCCGCGGGCACACCACGACGTCGGCACCGCGGCTCAAGGCCGCAGCGATCCCCCATCCGCCCAGGTAGGCGTTGGCGGTCACCGGCTCGAGACCGAGTGCCGACCACGGCTGCCCGGTGTCGAGATGTGCAAGCTTCAGCCCAGCGGCCTGTAGCTCGCCGAGCCGGTCGCGCAGGTCGTCCCCCTCGAGGTGGGCGACGTTAACGGTGACACCGAGGCGCTGGGCGAGGTCCCGTAAGCGTGCCGCCAGACCGGCGGGATTGAGGCCACCGGCGTTGGCGACGATCCGTACACCGCGCTGCACCGCGGTACCGAGTACCTGTTCCATCTGGTGCAGGAAGGTCGTCGCGTAGCCCGCCTCCCGATCTCTTCGGCGTGCCTTCCACAAGATCGTCATGGTCAGCTCGGCCAGGTAGTCACCGGACAGGACGTCGATCGGACCGCCGTCCAGCATCTCCTGCGCCGCCGACAGCCGATCACCGTAGAAACCCGAGAAGTTCGCGATCCGGATCGGCCGCGTCATGCAGATCGCACGCTCACTCCGTCGCCCAGGACGGAGGACGCCGCTCGGTGAAGGCCCGCATCCCCTCGCGGGCCTCCTCCGACGCGAACCGCTCGGCCGACACCTGACCCATCGCCGCGAACGCCTCGTCAACGGGGAGCGCGCGCACCTGGGCGATCATGGCCTTGACGAGGGAGATGGCCTCGGGTGCGCCCTGGCGCAGCAGCCCGAGGTAGCGCTCGACCTCCGCGTCGAGGGTGCCCTCTGGCACGGCGCGGTTGATCAACCCCACCTCGGCGGCGCGCCGGCCGTCGAAGGTCTCGCCGGTGAGGAACAGCTCGAGGGCGGCGCGGGGCACCAGGCGGGGCAGTGTGGTGACCGCGATGATCGCGGGCACGACGCCCACCCGCACCTCGGCGAACGCGAAGGTGGCGGTTTCGGTGGACAACGCGAGGTCGCAGGCCCCGATCAGGCCCAGGCCACCGGCTCGCGCGTCACCGTTGATCCGCGCGATCACCGGCTTGGGCGAACGCAGGACCGTCGACAGGGCGTCCACCATCAACTCCGCGACCGGTGACGTCTCACCGCGCTCGTGGTGCGCGCGCTGCTCCTTGAGGTCCGCGCCGGCGCAGAACGCCGAGCCGGTGCCCGTCAGGACGATGACCCGCACGGCCGGGTCCCCGAGTGCGCGGGCGAGCCCGGCCGAGAGTTGGGTGAGCAGGGCGACCGACATCGCGTTGCGGTTGTGCGGCGAGTCGAGCGTGATCCGGGCGACGCCGTCCTCGGTCGCGTAGCGCACGAGCTCAGCGTCGGTCACGACGACGGCTCCGCCGTCTCGATCACGGCGAGCAACGCATCGGCGGCCACGGCCTCGCCCACGGTCGCGCGCAGCTCGCGAACCACCCCGGCCACGGGCGCGACCACGCGATGCTCCATCTTCATGGCCTCCAGGACGAGCACCGTCGCCCCGGGCTCGACCGCGTCGCCCACCGCGACATCGACGGCCACCACCGACCCGTTCATCGGGGCCACCAGGCTGCCCGACGGCACGTCGGGTTCGCGTACCGGGAACCGTGGCTGCTCCGTCAACGCGACCTCGCCGGCGGTGCCCTGGATCCAGACCCGCCCGGTGTCCGGATCCGTGGTCACCGCGACGGCCTCACGCACGCCGTCCAGCTCGAGGTCGAGATCCGGGGCGTACCACCCGTGGACGCGACCGGTCACCTCGGTGCCGTCGACCGTCGCGAGAAACCGCTCGTTGCCGAGGTCGCGGCAGGTCAGAGTCAGCACGGCGGCGCCGAACCGATAGCCGTAGCGCGTCACGCCCAGAGGATTGCCCCATCCCGGTGGCAGGCCGACCGGCAGCTGGGCCGGACGACCGCCGGGCGCTGTCCGTTCGGCGGAGGCAGCGGCTCGATCGGCCAGGCCGGCCGCCACCACGGCTCGTTGCAGCTCCTGCGTGCCGACCGTGCGGCGACGTGACGGATTGACCCGCTCGAGGAAGTCGATGGTCGTGTCGCCGCGCAAGAACGACGGGTGCTCCAACACCTGCACCAGGAAGTCCCGGTTGGTGCGGACGCCGTGTACCCGAAGGTCGCGCAGTCCCCGGACGAGTCGGGCGGCCGCCTCGCGGCGATCGGCTCCGCGCCCGACGACCTTGGCCAGCAGCGGATCGAAGTAGGCGCTGACGTCGTCCCCGGCCGCGACGCCGGCGTCCACCCGAACGCCCGGTGGCGTCACCCACTCGACCAGACGGCCGGACTGCGGCAGGAAGTCTGCGTCGGGGTCCTCGGCGTACAGCCGCGCCTCGATGGCCGCGCCGTACAGGTCGACCCCGTCGAGCTCAGGGTCGCGGCCTTGGGCCACGAGCAGTTGCTGACGCACGAGATCGAGGCCGGTGACGAGCTCCGTGACCGGATGCTCGACCTGCAGCCGGGTGTTCATCTCCAGGAAGTAGAAGAGCCGGTCCGCGCCGACGATGAACTCGACCGTTCCGGCGCCCACGTAACCCACGGCCTCCGCCGCCGCCACCGCGGTCTTGCCGAGCTGTTCGCGCAGGGCCTCGTCGACGAACGGCGAGGGAGCTTCCTCGATCACCTTCTGGTGGCGGCGCTGGATCGAGCATTCGCGTTCGAACAGGTGACGCACGTGACCCTGGGCGTCGCCGAACACCTGTACCTCGATGTGTCGCGCTCCGTCGACGTAGCGCTCGAGGAACAGCGTGTCGTCGCCGAAGGCCGCCTCGGCTTCGCGCCTCGCTCCCTCGACGGCAGCCGGGAGCTGGTCGGCCGACCGGACAACGCGCATGCCCTTCCCGCCACCGCCGGCGGAGGCCTTGACCATGATCGGATACCCGATCCGGTCCGCCGCGGCCTGCTCGTCCC
>CAXTNQ010000024.1:7832-11138 GCA_964245745.1 uncultured Jatrophihabitantaceae bacterium | reverse complement strand
CTGCCGAAGGCGTCGCGTTCGCCCTGGATGACGAGGGTCGGGACGCCGGCCTCGGACATCCGGGCGAGCGCGGCCAGCTTGTCGCCCATCGCCCGGATCGCTGCGGGTGGCGGCCCGACCCAGATGACGCCGGCCGCCAACACGGCCTCGGCGAATGCGGCGTTCTCGGCCAGGAAACCGTAGCCAGGATGGACGGCGTCGGCGCCGGTGCGTCGGGCCGCGTCGACGATCTTGTCCGCGTCCAGGTAGGTCTCGACGCTCGTGCGGCCGAGCAACGGCACCGACCGGTCGGCGGCGCGCACGTGCGCGGCGCGGACGTCCGGGTCGGCGTACACGGCGACGGTGCCGATGCCCATCGCCCGGGCGGTTCGCATGATGCGGCAGGCGATCTCCCCGCGATTGGCGACGAGCAGCGTGCGTAGCGGGCGGGTGGTCACATCCGCACCGGTCCGAGGTCGGTGCTGCCGGCCACGACGTTGCTGTGCACCGCCGACAGGCTCGCACCCAGGACGTTACGGGTCTGGCGAGGGTCGATGATGCCGTCGTCCCACAGGCGTCCGGTCGCGAACAGCGCACTCGATTCGTGTTCGAGCTGGCCTTCTACGCGGCGGCGCTGCTCGGCGTCGCTCTGCTCGTCGAAGCCCACGCCGCGGGCCTCGGCGGCGCGCCGGGCGACGATGGACAGGACGCCGGCCATCTGCTTCGGACCCATGATCCCGACGCGCTGGTTCGGCCACGCGAACAACAGCCGCGGCCGGTACGCCCGTCCGGACATGCCGTAGTTTCCGGCCCCGAAACTCGCCCCGACGATCAACGTCAGGTGAGGGACTTCGGACGCCGACACGGCCCGGATCATCTTCGAACCGTCTTTGGTGATCCCGCGCCGCTCGTAGGTCGTACCCACCATGTAGCCCGTGGTGTTCTGCACGAAGACGATCGGTGCGGATACCTGGTTGCACAGCATGACGAATTGCGCGGCCTTATCCGATTCCTCGTTGAACAGCACGCCGTTGTTGGCGACCACGCCGACCGGGTAACCGTGCACGGACGCCCACCCGGTCACGAGCGAGTCGCCGTACAACGGCTTGAACTCCTCGAACCGTGAGCCGTCCACGACCCGGGCGAGAACCTCGCGAATGTCGAACGGGTGACGGTCGTCGGCGGACGGGACGCCGAGCAGCTCGTCCGGGTCGTAACCGGGCGGGTCGGCCGGTCGCGTCGGGCCGCCGCCCCGCTTCGTCCAGCCCAGGTGCGCGACGATCTCGCGGGCGTGCCGCAGCGCGTCGGGCTCGTCGGACGCGAGGTAGTCGGCCAAGCCGCTCACCGTGGCGTGCATGTCCCCTCCGCCCAGTTGCTCCTCGTCGGCGTCCTCGCCGGTGGCCATCTTGACCAACGGCGGGCCGCCGAGGAACACCTTGGAGGCACCCCTGATGAGCACCGTGTAGTCCGACATGCCGGGCACGTACGCGCCACCGGCGGTGGCGTTGCCGAAGACGACGGAGATCGTCGGTATCCCGGCCTTCGAGAGCCGGCTCAGGTCGTAGAACGCGCGGCCGGCCTCCACGAAGACATCGGCTTGGGTGGTCAGATCGCCGCCGCCCGACTCGGTGAGTTGGACGAGCGGCAGCCGGTTCTCGGCGGCGATCGCGAAGGCGCGCAGCCATTTGCGGAACGTATGCGGGTTGACCGCCCCGCCCCGGACCGTAGGGTCGTTCCCGGTGATCACGCACTCGACGCCGGACACCGTGCCGATGCCCGTCACGATGCTGCCGCCGAGCGGGAAGTCGCTGCCGTAACCGGCCAACGGGCTCAGTTCGAGGAAGTATCCGTGCCGATCGAGCAGGAGGTCGATGCGTTCGCGCACGGTCAGTTTGCCGCGCTCCCGATGCCGCGCGAGGGCGCGTTCGCCGCCGGCGCGCGTGGCCTGCTCCTGCAGCGCCTCGACCTCAGCCAGCCGGGCGAGCATGACGTCGCGGTTGTGGCGATACTCCGCATCGCTCGGATCGAGCCTGGTCCTCAGGATCTCCACGATGACAGTGCACCACGGTTGCTACGCCGGCGCCGGTAGCGGACCAGCGCCCACCACCGCAGTTGTCCCGACCTACCTGTTCGCGGGCTTGATCGTGTGCTCGTAGGAACGGAAGCTTCCGTTGAGGATGTCCTCGTGGCCCATGACGCGACCGGTCACTTCCTCGCTAGAGACCAGACACAGGCGGACGGCGGCTTCGGCGAAATCGGAATCGGAGCCGAGGTCGTCCCACGTGGCCGCGAAGTACTTCTGCCCGGGCGTCGGTATCGGCTTCGAGGGCGCCATCGCGTTGACCGGCACGCTACGGTCCTGCAGTTCGTGGGCGACGCATTGGGTCAGGTGCTCCAGAGCCAGCTTCGAGCTTCCGTAGCCGGGAATGGCGGCGTCCGAGTCGGCCGTGTACGGGCCTTCACCCGGCATCCGAGACGCTCCGGACGTGATGTTGACGATCGCGCCGCTTCCCTCACGCTCCATGTCCGGTATGACAAGTTGCATGAGTTCGTAAGCGGCGTTGACCATCTCGAAGTGCCGCTGGAACGCCCGCAGCGGCGTCGTCGTAAAGGTCGGCCAATCCGCTTTCGCGTTGGGGTCAGGCTTGCTGTCTGAGGCAGTTCGGGCACGTACGGACGAACTGCCGGGCCGCCCGGGCGCGGTGAACGCCGCGTTGTTGACCAGGATGGTGATGGGACCGAGCGCGGCTCGGGCTTCGTCGACCACCCGATGTCGGTCCTCGGCCACTAACAGATCCGCCTGCACCGGTACTGCTCGTCCGCCTCGATCCTCGATCGTCGCCACGGTTTCGCCAATCGTGCCTGGAAGTCGCTCGTCCCAAACCTCGACGGTGCGTCCGACCACCGCGACCGCGGCGCCTTCGGCGCCCATCGCGAGCGCGATCGCGCGTCCCAAACCACGACTGGCACCCGTGACGATGGCGTTGCGCCCACTGAGCCTGCCCATGACGATGACCTCTCCTTAGGTCGGCGACCGACTCTGCCGGAACCGGGACTTCTTACGTGCCTGAGGCTCTCAAGCGCCGAGCATAGGCCGACTCTGATTTGCTTGCGCACGCATCGAGCACGGATAGGATTCCGGCGAGCCGCGGCCTGAAAGGAGCCCCACGTGGAGCAGACAGGTCAGATTCAGTATGCGGTCAACGACGGGGTGGCGCGGATAACGATCGCGAACGCGACCCGGGCGAACTCGCTGACCTATCCGATGATCCAAGAACTCACTCGGTGCTGGACGAAGGCTGCGGAGGACGACCAGGTTCGGCTGGC
>CAXTNQ010000024.1:0-7822 GCA_964245745.1 uncultured Jatrophihabitantaceae bacterium | reverse complement strand
GGCGGTGCTGACCGGCGACGGACCTCGGCACTTCTGCGCGGGTGCGGACCTCAACCTTGTGCACGCGAACGACACACCGTTCGAGCCGGGTGCCAACCACAATCAGACCTCGGTCAGCGTCGGCTTTCCAAAGCCCGTGCTCGGCCTGATCAATGGCCCCGCGGTTGGGCTCGGCATGCACCTGGCCATCGACTGCGACATCGTCCTGGCCGCTCGGTCGGCCTACTTCCACGAGCCGAGAACGTCCTACGGTCGACCACCGGTCAGCGTCCTTCAGCTCACGACCGAGATCGGCTTCTCCGAACTCGTCCGCCTTGGCGTGGCGGGTATGCGCTTGACCGCACAACGTGCGTTCGATCTCGGGATCGTGTCCGAGCTGGTCGACGATGCATCCCAGCTGGCCGGCGCCGCCGAGCCGTACATCGAACGGCTCACCACACAGCCGGCCGACGCGGTTCTCAACAGCCTGTCTCTGCTGCGCGCGGCTCGTCGCCGTCCCGGCGTCGTCGAGGCGATGGCGAGCGCAGACGAGCAGATCGAGCGTCACTTCGCGACCTGAGGCGGCCGGCCCGGAGCCGGCCCCGGAGATGCCGTCAGCCCGCACCGATGACTGCAGTGATCTCTAGTTGCAGTTGCATGGGCGCCGCGAGGTCGATCCGCAACGTGTGTCGAGCGGGCCGACTCGCCTCGTCGGGGAACATCTCGACCCAGGACCGGTCGACGAGCGGACGGATGCCCTTGTCCTGAACGAAGACGGTGCACTTTGCTATGTCACCGACCGAACCGCCCGCGGCGTCGAGGACACGGCGGACATTGGCGAACACGACTTCGACCTGCTTCTCGACCTCCGGCGGCACCGTGCCGGTGTCCGGGTCCAGGGGCGATATGCCACTGGACATCAGAAGGTTGCCCACCAGACAGGCTTGCGGGATCGGTATCCCGTTATGGTGCAGGCCGGGAACCTCGATGGATCGTCGAGCCATCTATCAACTGTCCTCTCGGCTCGAAGATCAGCGTGGCGAACGCGTTCGCGCCGTGACCGCGATCATTGCCAGGCCAGGAAGCCCATCCCGCAGCCGGTACCCGCCTCCGAGCGCACGATCGGGACATACTCCGACCATGCGACGGAACGTCCCTCCATCGCGCCCGCAGCGGTGATCCAATTGCGGATCTCCGAAGAGCCGCTGTTGAGCAGCTCGGCAGGCAACGTGCACAGCGCTTCGGAGTCGCCGCGCTGCATCGCGTCGAAGACCTTGCGGTCCAGGTCCTCGTCGACGACGAAGTGTGAGAGGCCCCCCGACGCGAGGACCGCGACGCGCAGGTCGAGGTCGGACGCGGCCGCGGCCGCACGCAACGCCTGGCCGAGTTGGAAGCATCGGCGCGGCGACGGCTGGTTCGGTGGGTAGTAGGTGTTGAGCATGAACGGGATCACCGGCACCGGATCCGGCAGCAGGAATCGGTAGATCGGGAATCCGTAGGCGTGACCGAAGCCCTTGCCGGCCGGGGCGCCGGCCATCCAGCCGATATCGACGCCTTCCTGCATCAGGCCGCGCACCAGATCGGCGGCGAGCTCCGCCTGACCGGCGAAGGTGAACTCCTTGTCCATCAGGTAGGCGGCCACGGCCTCTTTGAGGAACTCGGAGTCGTGCGGGTCGATCACCCCAGTGGTCATCTCGGCGGCCGCCGAGATCGACATTGCCGGCTGATTGGTCTCGTCGAACAGTTCGCGCTGATCGTCGCCGACGATGACCACCGCATCGGGGGCGACCCTGCGGAAGTCTTCGCGCAGCCGGTCCAGCGCGCCTTGGCAGCGCTTCCAGCTCTCTTCCCACACGTCCGGAGACAGCTGGTCCGCGAAGCGCCCATCGGCGTCCCGGGCCAGCTCGTCGAAGCTGCGGATCACCCCGGTGTTGTCGTACAGCTCCGGATTTCTGCGGTCCTGGTCCGCACGCTCGGCCCACAGCTCGGGAGCGGCCGCGAGCAACGGGCTGTGTGAGGTGCCAGCGCCGAACACGATTTCCGCCATGAGATCTACCCTTCGGTCGACAGCCAGCTCGGACAGAGTCGCGCGTCCGCGGTTCTAGACGAGGACATCGGCAGCGACCAACTCCGCAATCTCGTCTGACGAGTAACCCAGCATGCGCGCCACCTCTTCGGTGTGCTGGCCGAGCAGTGGCGCAGCGGAGCGCAATCTCGCCGGCGTCCGGGAGAGCCGGTAACTCGGTCCGTTGTAGCGGTTGACACCCATCTCGGGGTGCTCGAGCGGCACGAAGTGTTCCCGGGCGAGGAGCTGCGGATCGTCGAACAGGTCGGAAGCCTTCTGCACCATGGCTACCGGAAGTCCGTGGGCTTGACCCAGCTCCATGACCGCTTGCGCGTCCTGGTCGAGAAGCCAGCTCTGCAGGCCTTCCTCGATCGCGTCCTGGTGCTCCAGGCGACCCGCCGTCGACGCGTACGCGTCGTCGACCGCCCAATCCGGACGTCCCATCAGGTCGACCAGGCGTGTCCAGTCCTCGTCGTCGCGAACCTCGACCGCGACCCAACGGTCGTCGCCCCGGCACCGGAAGGCACCGCACGGCGCACTTGTGTTGTTACGGTTTCCGATCCGCTCGGCCACCCGCCCGTGAACCGCATAGTCGGCGATCTCCGGAGCGAGGAACTGCAACGCGGCCTCGATCTGACTGAGGTCGATGTGTTGACCGACGCCGTGCTCTCGCCGGTAGGCGAGCGCACCGACGATGGCCGCCAGCCCGAATCGCGGCGTGATCGTGTCGGTGTACGCGCCCTTCGGGCCGCACGGCTCTCGATCCGGCCACCCGGTGACGTATTGGATTCCGGCGAGGGAGGCTCCCTGACCCCCGTAGCCGGCGTACTCGCGGTAGGGGCCCGTCGCGCCCTGCAAGCAGCTGCTGAACATGACCAGATCCGGCTTGCGCTGCGACAGGACCTCGTAGTTGAGGCCCCACTTCTCCATCACCCGCGGCGTGAAGCACTCCATGACCAGGTCCGACCAGTCGACGAGGCGTAGCGCGACCTCGCGCGAGGCCGGGTTCGCCATGTTGAGCGCCAGGCTCTTCTTCGACGAGTTGAAGTCGGCGAAGAACCCACTGCGGTTGATGCCGGGGATGTCGTTCAGGAACGGTCCGCCGAAGCGCACGCTGTCGGGGTGACGCGTCGACTCGACGCGGACCACCGTGGCGCCCAGATCCGCCAGCTGCTTGCTGATGATCGGCCCGGCGGCCGACCACGTGAAGTCGGCGACCTTGAGTCCGGTGAACGGCTGCGCGTCCTCGGTCGCATCGGCCTCGGATGCGACGATGTCCGAATCCAGTACCTGGGTCATGTCAGATCACACCTGCCGCATCGAGCTTGGCCAGATCATCCGTCGACAGTCCGAGCCCCTCGGAGTAGATCTGCTGATTGTGTTCGCCCACGTGCGGCGCACGGGTGAGCGGAACGAGCGGCGTCTGCGTGAGGCGGGCGAAGGGGCCCGGCACGATGGCCGGCCGGCGCAGCGCTTCGTCCTCGACCGTGTGGAAGTAACCGCGGTCTTCGAGCTGTCGGCTGGCCAGAATGTCGGGCACGGACGCCACCGGCGCCAACAGCAACCCGTCGGTCACCGCGCGGTCGTACAGGACGGCGACCGTCTTCGTCATCAGGAACGCCTGGATGGGCTCGGACAGCGCGTCGTACTCCTCCTGGCTGATGTCGTGTTGATGCTGGCCGTTCCAGTCTTTGGCCCGCAGGATCGGCGCGCCGTACCCTTCGTCCTCCATCCACGACACCAACTTGTTCCACGACTTCACCCGCGAGCGGCCGCCACCGCCGCCTACCGGTACGAAGTGCACCAGGCCGTCCTTGCAGTGCCACACCAACCGCGTGTAGATGGGGCTGGAGCGCTCCCGGCGAACGGCGCCACCACGGGCTTCGTTGCGGCCGGTCAGCTCCCAGGTCATCGTCGTGTTGAGCATCGTCCAAACGATGCACTCCTGCATCGATACGTCGATCACCTGTCCCAGGCCCGACATCTGGCGCTCGTAATACGCCACCGCGATAGCCGCGGCCGCCTCCGCACCGCCGTGGCGATGGGCGACCGGCAGACCCACCCTGGTGGGCGATCGGTCTTCGTCACCGGTGACGTACATGTGACCACCCATCGCCTGAATGGTCAGGTCGGTGGCCTCGTACGCGCTGTGCGGACCGTCTAGGCCGAACGGCGTGATCGCGGTCTGGATCAGCCGGGGATAGCGACGGGCCAGGTCCGCGTGGTCGATACCCAGTCGTTCGAGGGTCGGACGGGTGAACGAGTGCACGAGGACGTCTACGGTCTCGAGCAGTCGGTCGAACAGGTCCCGCCCGTCCGCCGTCTCGAGATTGAGCGTGATGCTCTTCTTACCGAGGTTCTCCGCCCACCACCGGACGTCCTGCGTGGAGGAAACCTCGTGGGCACCGCGGGCGTCATCTCCCCCGGGTGGCTCGACCTTGATGACGTCGGCACCCATGGCCGCGAGGATGCGGCCACAGATATATCCCTCGACCGTGGACAGGTCGAGCACGCGCAGGCCCGCGAAGAGGGTGGGCGGCCTCGCGGCGCCGCTCATGAACTGGCGCCCGCCCGGTCGGGGGTGCCGAAAGCCTCGGCAAAGATCGCGATGTTGGCGTCCGCTTCGTAACTCGCGTAGTCGGCCATGGTCATCTGCTCGGCCTGCAGGTAGTTCCGCTTCAGCGCGCGAACGCCCAACGGCCGGCTCTCCCGCAGGCGGTCGACGAGCGCCCGTACGGATTCGTCGTACTCGTCGTCGGGGTAGACCGCCGAGACCAAGCCCACCCGGTACGCCTCGTCGGCCGTGAACTTGTCCGGGACGAACGATAGGTAGCGGGCGTTACCGGCGCCGACAATCCGCGGCAGCGACCAGGGCACCGACATGTCTCCGGGGACGCCCAACGCCAGGAACGCCGTTGTGAACTTCGCCGACTTCTTCGCCACTCTGATGTCACAGCCACAGGCAAAGCCGAAACCTGCACCGGCGCAGCCACCGTTGATCGTCGCCACCGTCAACTGCGGCATGTCGTGCAGTTGCGCCGCCACGCCGTACATCGGCGAGGCGCGTCCGTCCGTTTGGACGAATGTGTCCCCGAAGGGGTCCCCGTCGGGGTCGCTCTGCACCTCGGCGCCTGGACAGAACACACGTCCGGTGCCGGTCAGTTGAACGACGTGCAGGTCGTCACGGCCAGCCAGCTCGGTGAGGCAGGCGTGCAGCTCGGCGATCATTTCGTTGCTCGCCGTGTTGTAGTTGTCGGGGCGGTTCATGGCGATGGTAGCCAGGCCCCCGTCGACCGAAACCAGGAGCGTCTTCCAGTCAGTCGACATCGTCTCGACACCTACATTCGCGGTCGTCTGAACTCACCTGGCATCGCAGCAACAGTAGAAGCCAGCTCGATGCATGCGCAAGCATGGGTCCGGCCCGAAATCGAGAGCCGTTCGACGGTGCAAGGACTCTAGAAACAGCTTCGGGCGATTGCCTCAAGGTACGCGCACGAGCGCCGTCGGTCAGCCGTAGACGAGGCGACCGGGTGTCGACTGCTCGCTTGGCTCGCGCGCCACGGCTATGGGTATGGCGGCCATGTTTTGCTTGCGCATGCATCGAAGCCGTCCTAGTGTTCGGGAATCCTCGGGTACGACGCTGCCGGTGTAACGGTCGAGGTGTAGACGTGGCCCGAGCGGCGCGACCCGATGTGGATGAGCGCTCGAATGATCTCTGTCCGGATGACGTGACAAGGGAGTGGCGATGAAGGTGCAGGACGCGTCGTGACCGTCGAAAGCCCGATGGGCAAGATCCTTGACGGCAAGGTTGCGGTCGTCACCGGCGGAGGCGGCGGCTTCGGGCGGCTGTGCAGTCAGCTCTTCGCCGCGGCGGGTGCCTCGGTCGTCGTCGCCGAGCGAAGCGAAGCCCGGATGAACGAGGCGGTCGACCTCATCACCGCTGACGGCGGCTCGGCCGTCGGCACGGTCACAGACGTTTCGGTCGGAGACCAGGTCCGCGAGTCGATCGAGACCGCTGTGCGGACGTTCGGAGGCCTCGACATCCTGCTGAACAACGCGGGCATTTCTTTGACACCCGGTATTCCGATCGAGGACATCACTGAGGACCAATGGGACTTGGTGAACAACGTCAATCTCAAGGGCGCCTTCTTCGGGTGCAAGTACGCCGTCCCGGCGCTGCGCGAACGCGGCGGCGGCAGCATCCTGAACATCTCGTCCGGGGCCGGCCTGGTGGCCTACCCGGGCGTCCCGGTGTACAGCGCCACCAAGGGCGGCATGATCGCCATGGGCCGGGCGTTGGCCATCGATCTGGGCCGCTACAACATTCGGGTCAACACTTTGTGCCCCTCGGGCGGCATGTCGGCCAACATGCTGCTGGGTTCCGACGCGGCGCAGGTCGACGAGTCGGCGCAGTGGCAGAACTGGGATCCGTCCAAGTTCTACGCGCCGCTCTGGCGTGATCATCCGCCGCGCATGATCGACCACGCCAACGTGGCGCTGTTCGTCGTCTCGCCGGCGGCGTCCTACCTCACCGGCGTGGCCCTGGCGAGCGATGGTGGGATGGCGGCGAAGGCCGCCGTCGATGTCGGACGACTCTTGGAGAACTGGTCGACCGTCGACAAGTAGAACGAGCCTTCATCAGGCGTTGCCGGGCCGCCAGAGGTGACGGCCTAATGCTTGCGCACGCATCGTCTGGTCGGATACCGTTTCGAATCATCCGTGAATCGTTCGACGAATGATGGCCGGCGCCGGCGCACTTGCGATGAGCCGAGGGCAGCGACGATGTGGTTCTCCATGACCCTCAACGGCCCACTTCGTGGTCGCGGCCGTCTGGGCAGCCACCAGGACTAGAGGAGGTCTTGTGGAGTTCGGAATTTTCACCCAAGCGGCGGTGCCCTCATGGCGTTGGGATAACGACGACGAGGCCGAGCACACCGCAATCATGGAGTCCGTCGATCTCAGCGTCGCGGCCGAGAAGGCCGGGTTCAAGTACGCATGGACCTCGGAACATCACGGCTTGGCGGAGTATTCGCACCTGTCCGCGCCGGAGATCATGATCGCTTATCTGGCCGCCAAGACGGAGACCATTCACCTGGGCGCGGGGATCATGAACCCGCTGCCGGCGGTCAACCACCCGGTGCGAACCGCAGAACGCGTCGCGATGCTCGATCACCTCAGTGACCGACGTTTCGAGTTCGGCACCGGCCGCGGCGCGGGCTCGTATGAGCTGGCGACGTTCAATATCACGGACAACAAGATCACCAAGGACATGTGGGACGAGGTTATGCCCGAGTTCTTGAAGATCTGGAGCTCGGACAATTACGAATTCCACGGCAAATTCTGGGACATGCCCGAACGCAATATCGTCCCCAAGCCGTACATGAAATCGCACCCGCCTATCTGGGTCGCCGCCGGGAATCCGCCCACGTATGAGAAAGCCGCCCGACTCGGCATCGGTGTGCTCGGGTTCTTCATCGGCAGCATCTACAACATGGCGCCCGCCGTCGACTCTTACAAAAACAACATCGACAAGGCCGAACCCATCGGCCTTTACGTCAACGACAATGTCATGCTCGGTTACCGGTGCCTGTGTCTACCCGACGCGCGCCGCGCCCGCGAAGCCTTCACCCAGATGCGCACCGGCTATTACGACAGCCTCGTCTACCACCGCCACGACACGTTCGCCCGCCCCGAAGGCATCCCCTACTGGCCGGAAGTCCTTCCGGAGCCCCCGCTGGCCGACGTCGCCCGCCTGATCGCCGAAGGCTAGACCATGTG
>CAXTNQ010000023.1:12091-22626 GCA_964245745.1 uncultured Jatrophihabitantaceae bacterium | reverse complement strand
CCGGACGAGCCGCCGCCGCGGCGGCCACTGCCGAGCCGCGCCGGCCACCGTGTCCGCCGATCCCGACGATGCCGTCCAGGACGAGGTCAGCGGCGGCGATCCGGTCCACGTCGACCTCGGAAGTGGTCTGACCGCCGGCGGCCTGCAGGGCGTCCCGGCCGCCACGGTGCGCCCGCTCCGGGTCGAGGAGCAGGGCACGCACCTGTGCTCCGCGCCGGGCGAGAAACGCCCCCGCGTGCAGGGCATCCCCGCCGTTGGCCCCGCTGCCGACGAGCAGGACGACCTACGACCCGTACACCCGATCGAGCAGGCGCGCACAATGCGCGCCGAGTCCATGCGCCGCCCGCAACATGAGCGTGTCGTCGGGGACCTCGCGCAGCAACGCCTGTTCGGCGGCGCGGATCTCGTCGACCCGGTACACCCCCTGCATCGGTCAGCTCCTTTCGGCGATGACCGTGGCGGAGGCGATACCGCCGTCGTGCGACAGCGATACGTGCCAGCGCGTGACGCCGAGCTCGGCCGCGCGCTCCGCCACCGTGCCCTGGACGGTCAGGTGTGGACGTCCGACCGGATCGGTGCCGACCTCGGCGTCGGTCCACAGCATGCCGCCGGGCGCCCCGAGCGCCTTGGCCAGGGCCTCCTTGGCCGCGAACCGAGCGGCCAGCGACTCCGCGGTCCGCGGGCGGCCGGCGGACGTGCAGAGCTCGGCCTCGGTGAACAGCCGTCGACTGAGTTGGGGAGTGCGGCGCAGAGCTTCGGCGAAACGTGACACGGGGACGACGTCGATGCCCACGCCGACGATCACGACGACCCGACGGCGATCGACTCGTACTGCGCCTTGATCACCGGCTCATCCTGGCCGATCACGGCCGGGCTGACCACCCGAGGCCGCAGCGATGGGCGCCTCAGGCGGTGCGGTCCAGCCTGGGCAGCGGGTAGCCGGCCAGCGTGACCAGCCGTTCGACCGCGGGTGGAGCCGCGACCACCCGCACCGGCACGTGGTGTTCGTCCGCGAGGCGGCAGGCGTGGATCAGGGCGCCGAGCGCGGCGCAGTCGAAGAAGGTCACACCACAGAGGTCGACGGCGATGTCGCGCGTCTCCCGATCCAGCAACGTCTGGATGGCCTGGTGGACGGCGTCGACACAGGCCAGGTCGCACTCGCCGGCCAGGGTGAGCGACCCGGCACCGGCGCGATGCGCGGCGGACACCGTATGCGCGCTCGCGATGGCGTGCTCGTGGATCGTCGAGATCGACATGGCGTCCCGTCGGTCGTTGATGCGATCCGCTCGCTCGGTTTGAGCGAGAGTCCCGAGCGAGCTCTGAACGTCGGTCCGCGACACGGACGACGTTACGCCGCGACCGGGTGCCGCGGTATCGGCCAAACCTGCGGCTGGGCTACTCCACGGTGACGGATTTGGCCAGGTTGCGGGGCTTGTCGACGTCGTACCCGCGGGCCTGGGCGATCTCCGCGGCGAGCACCTGCAGCGGGATGGCGGTCACCAGTGGCGACAGCAAGGTGGGCGTGACCGGTACCTCGATCGGGTGGGCCGCCTGCCGGAACGCCGCCGCGTCCCCCGCCTCCGCGATGACGATGGTCCGCGCTCCGCGGGCCGTGACCTCGGCCAGGTTCGACATCATCTTCTGATGTAGTTGCGGTCGGCCGGTCGGGGACGGCATGACGACGACCACAGGCAGGCCGTCCTCGATGAGCGCGATCGGTCCGTGCTTGAGCTCCCCGGCCGGGAACCCCTCTGCGTGCATGTACGCCAGCTCCTTGAGCTTGAGCGCACCCTCGAGTGCGACCGGGTAGCCGATGCCGCGACCGAGGAACAGCACCGCCTTGGCGGCGGAAATGTTGCGCCCCAGCGCGCGCACCGGCTCGACGATCGAAAGCGTCTGCCGCATGAACGCCGGCATCGCGGCCAGCGCGTCGTACTCGCGGACGATCTCGTCGCCGTACTTGGTCCCACGGGCCTGGGCCAGGGCCAGACCGAGCAGCCCGACGGCCGCCACCTGCGAGGAGAACGTCTTGGTGGCCGCCACGCCGATCTCGGGCCCGGCGTGGGTGTACAGCACGGCATCAGACTCGCGGGGGATCTGCGCCCCATTCGTGTTGCAGATAGCGAGCACCTTGGCGCGCTGCTTGCGGGCGTGCCGTACGGCTTCCAAGGTGTCGGCCGTCTCGCCGGACTGGCTGATCGCCACCACCAGCGTCTGCCGGTCGAGCACCGGGTCGCGATACCGGAACTCCGAGGCCATCTCCACCTCGACCGGAACCCTCGTCCAGTGCTCGATCGCGTGCTTGGCGATCAGGCCCGAGTGGTAGGCGGTGCCGCACGCGACCACGAACACCTTGTCGATGTCGCGCAGGTCCTGCCGGTCGACCCGCTGCTCGTCCAGGACGATCTGGCCGAGATCGAGATGGCCGCGCAACGTGTCGGCCACGGCCGCCGGCTGCTCCTCGATCTCCTTGAGCATGAAGTAGTCGAAGCCGCCCTTCTCGGCGGCGGCCAGGTCCCAGTCGATGTGGAACGGCGCGCCGCTGGCCGTCTCCCCGTCGAAGTCGGTGATCGCATAGCCGTCGGCGCCGATGTGCACTACCTGGTCCTGCCCGAGCTCGACGGCGTTGCGGGTGTGCTCGATGAACGCCGCGACGTCACTACCCAGGAACATCTCGCCGTCCCCGACGCCCAGCACCAGCGGTGAGTTCCGGCGCGCGCCCACCACCTCGCCGGGCCGCTGCGCGTCCACCACGACCAGCGTGAACGCGCCGTCGAGACGTCGGCATACCGACCGCACCGCCTCGGCCAGCGGGCGGCCGTTCGCCACCTGTCGGCCGATCAGGTGGGCGACGATCTCGGTGTCGGTCTCGCTCGCGAACTCGACGCCGTCGCGCTCCAGGGCGCCCCGCAGTTCGGCGTAGTTCTCGATGATGCCGTTGTGGACGACGGCGATCCGCCCGGCCGCGTCGACGTGCGGGTGAGCATTGCGGTCGTTCGGCGCGCCGTGTGTCGCCCATCGGGTGTGCCCGATCCCCGTCGTGCCTGGCATCGGATGCCCGGACAGCTCCTTGTCGAGGTTCTCGATCCGGCCCGCCTTCTTGGCGATACGCAGCTGGCCGGGCGCATCTGCGCCGTCAACGACGGCGACACCGGCCGAGTCGTACCCGCGGTACTCCAGGCGACGCAGCCCCTCGACGACCACCTCGAGGGCCGGTCGCGGGCCGGCGTACCCCACGATCCCGCACACGTCAGGCAGCGTACGGGAGCGGACCGTCGATCAGACCGAGGCGACCACGGCCGCGACCCGGCGCGCGACCTCGTCGGCCTGCTCATCGGTGCCGGCTTCGACCATCACCCGGACCAGCGGCTCGGTGCCCGAGGGCCGCAGCAGGATGCGTCCCTGAGCGTCGAGCTCCCGCTCGGCGTCGACGACGGCGGCCAGGACGCGGTCGGACGCCGCCACCGCCCCGGGATTGGTCACGGTCACGTTGACGAGCACCTGCGGCCAGCGCTGCATCACCGCGGCGAGCTCAGCGAGTGACTGCCCGGTGGTGCACATGCGGCTCATCACGCGCAATGCGGTGAGGACGCCGTCGCCGGTCGTCGCGGCGTCCGGGAACACGACATGACCGCTCTGCTCACCGCCGAGCGCATAGCCGCCCTTGAGCAGCTCGTCGAGCACGTACCGGTCGCCGACCGCGGTCGTCCGCACGGCGATGCCCGCGCGTCGCATGGCGTGGTGCAGCCCCAGATTGCTCATGACGGTGGCGACGATCGCGTCGTGGTGCAGACGTCCCTCGTCACGCAGGGCCAGCGCGCACACGGCGAGGATCTGGTCCCCGTCGACCAGGTCGCCGTCGGCGTCCACGGCCAGGCAGCGGTCGGCGTCGCCGTCGTGGGCGATGCCGATGTCGGCCCCCTCGGCCACCACGACCTTGGCCACGTGGTCGATGTGCGTGGAACCGACGCCGTCGTTGATGTTGAGGCCGTCCGGGTCGGCCGCGATCGCTGTCACCGTCGCCCCGGCGCGGCGGTACGCCTCCGGCGCCACGAGCGACGCAGCACCGTGCGCACAGTCGACCACCACGTGCAGTCCGGCGAGAGACGTCGGCGCGCTGGCGAGCAGGTGCGAGAGATAACGCTCGTATGCGTCGGCGCGTTCGTGCACTCGTCCGACCCGGGCGGCAGTCGGCCGCGACGACACCGGGCCAGCATCCATGACGGACTCGATCTCGGCTTCGATGTCGTCGGGTAGCTTGCGACCGCCGCGCGCGAACAGCTTGATCCCGTTGTCGGACATGGGATTGTGACTAGCCGAGAGGACGACGCCGAGGTCGGCCCGCAGGTCCGCCGTGAGGAACGCGACGGCGGGCGTGGGCAGGACACCGACCCGCTGGACGTCCGCGCCGGCCGACGTCAGACCGGCGACCACCGCCGCCTCGAGCATCTCGCCGCTGGCGCGAGGATCACGTCCGACGACGGCAACGGGACGGTGCGACGGATCGTGCCCGATGAGCACCTGCGCCGCCGCGGCCGCGGCGCGCAAGGCGAGTTCTGGGGTCAGGTCGGCGTTGGCGCGGCCACGAATGCCGTCCGTGCCGAAGTACCGGCCCACCGGCCGGTCAGCGCTTCGAGTACTGCGGCGCCTTGCGGGCCTTCTTCAGGCCGTACTTCTTGCGCTCCTTCACCCGTGGGTCGCGGGTCAAGAAGCCGGCTTTCTTCAGCGAAGGCCGGTCGTCGGGCGTGATACCGATGAGCGCACGCGCGATGGCCAGCCGTAGCGCGCCGGCCTGCCCGGTCGTCCCGCCACCACGCAGCGACGCGATCACGTCGTACTGGCCGTCGCGCTCGAGCGTCACGAACGGCTCGCGGATCAACTGTTGGTGCACCTTGTTCGGGAAGTACTGCGCCAACGAACGACCGTTGAGCTTGAAGTCGCCCGTCCCCGGCACCAGCCGGACGCGGACGATCGCCTCCTTGCGCCGGCCGACGGTCGGTGCGCTCGAAGTAGGAGTCGGAGTACTCACTGGCTAACCTGCTTGATCTCGAACGGAACGGGCTTCTGGGCGCTGTGCGGGTGCTGCGGTCCGGCGTAGACCTTCAGCTTCTTCAGCTGCTTACGGCCGAGCGAGTTCTTGGGCAGCATCCCCTTCACCGCCAACTCGACCACGCGCTCGGGCTTGGACTCGAGCAGCTCGCCGACGGTTCGGCGGGACAGACCACCGGGGTAGCCCGAGTGCCGGTACCGGAGATCGCCACGCTTGCTCGGAGCGACCGCCACCTTCGCCGCGTTGACGACGACCACGAAATCGCCGGTGTCGAGATGGGGAGCGAACTGGGGCTTGTGCTTGCCGCGCAGGAGCGTGGCCGCGTGCGAGGCCAGCCGACCCAGCACGATGTCGTCCGCATCGATGACGTGCCAGCTGCGCGACACGTCAGCCGGCTTGGGCGTATAGGTGGGCATCGCGAAAACTTCCTATTCGGTCTTCACGCCGCCAAGCGGCGCTCCCGCGGTCGCTGCGGTGCGCAGAGACCCCGAGACATGGCCGACGCGCTGCCCGAGGACGGGCGACGCACCAACGGGCAACAGTACCGGGAGCGCTTGGTGGTCGCCAAATTTCCACCGGTGTCCGATCGGCCGACCCGTTCGGCGGCGGCCGTCAGCGCCTATACCATGCTGGGCGACGCGCCGGGAGCGTCCAGGGAGGGTCCGGCCGGAATCTGTAGGAGGAGGAACGCCGGCCCATGGCAGGCAAGCACGTCGCGCCCCGCGAATCGGTACCCGAACCACGCGAGCGTCCTGGTCCCCGTCGTGGGCGACGGGCGGCCATCGTCGCCGTCGTCGCGCTCGTCCTGGTCGGGGCGGCGACCGCCACCGCGTTCGCGCTACGCAGCGACGACGGCTCGAAGTCCGCGGCGGTGGCGGCCGACGCGTCGGCGTGTACCGGCGTCGTCAGCCTGCCCGTCCTCGCCACTCCTGCCGTCAGCACGGTGATCACCAACATCGCCAACGAGTGGGAGAAGAGCGTCCCTCTGGTCGGCAGCAAGTGCATCAACGTTGCGGTGGAAGGCACCGAGTCGGACGTCGCCACCCAGCAGTTGGCCAGCTCGCCGTCCGCCTCGGTGTAGATCACGGATTACACCCTATCAATAAACAAACTCGGCGTCGCGGCGCCCAGCCTGGCCCCGTCCATAACGGTGGGCTCGTCGCTGGGCAGTTCGCCTCTTGTGCTGGCGACCGCACCCGACCACGCGGCGCAGGCGGCCACCGCCGCCCATGCCCAAGGCTGGGCAGGCGCCCTCGGCGGGACGACCCCCACGACACTCGTCGACCCCGCGTCGAGTGCTGCTGGCGCGCTCATGGTGCTGGGACTCAACGCCCAGGCCGGAAATGCTCCGGGCGCCGCCGCTCAACTGGTCGGTCTGTACATCCGCCTGCAGGCCGGTGTGTTGAAGGACGCCGCGACCGGATTCGCCGCTCTGCAGGCGAATCCGGCTTCAGCACCGGCTTTCGTCAGCACGGAGGTCGACGTCTTCCACGCCAATCTCGGCCGGGACAAGGCGATTGCCGCCGCGGTCTACCCGTCCGGCCCGCCGCCGTCGCGGGACTTCCCGGTTGTGCGCGTCCTGCCTGCGGGGTCGGACCCCGACGTGGCGAGCGCGGCCAACCAGTTCCAACGCGCCCTGACCACTCCGCAGGCCCGGGCCGCGCTGGCCGCGGCCGGGCTACGCGATTCGGCGGGCACCCCGTTGCACGTGAACAGCGCGGCCGCCGGAGTGTCCACGCAGTCCGTGTCACCGGGCCCGGCGACGATCACACCCGCGCAGCAGGCCGCGGCTCTGCGCCTGTGGTCGGCCGCTGTCAAGCCGTCGCGCCTCCTGGCTGTCGTCGACGTTTCCGGCTCGATGTCCGACGATTCCGGCAACGGCCGTTCGAAGGTCCAGGTGGCCTCCGAAGCCGCTGAGCTAGCGATGGGGCTCGTCCCCGACGACTGGTCACTCGGCTTGTGGGCGTTCTCGACGCAGGATCCGCCGGCGAACGACTGGACGGAACTGGTGCCTATCGGTCCGGTGAGCGCGCAGCGCGTCACGTTGATCGCGGCGGCCCGCACGCTGCCCGGCCGGGTGAAGGGCAACACCGCGCTGTACGACACGGCGCTCGCCGCGTTCGAGGACGTCAAGCGGCATTACGACCCCACCGCGGTCAACGTCGTGGCCCTGCTGACCGACGGCGCCAACGTCGACCCGAACGGGATCGACCTCCCCACGCTGCTGTCCCGGCTCAAAGGCGAGTACGACCCGGCCAAACCGATCAAGATCGTGACGATCGCGTTCGGCCAGGACGCGGACGCCGGATCGCTCAGGCAGATCTCGGACGTCACCCACGGCCAGGCCTATGTCGTCAAGAACGCCGACGACATCCGGGGCGTGCTGCTCGACTCGATCATCGCCAACAACTGATCGCTACGGCCGGCGTACTCGACTCTCGTCCCAAACCGGTTCGTCGCTCTCGTACACCCGGCCGTCGGCGCCGAAGATCAGATACCGATCCATCGCCCGTGCGAACCACCGATCGTGGGTCACCGCGAGCACCGTGCCTGCGAAGTCGGACAACGCGTCCTCGAGGGCTTCGGCGCTGACCACGTCCAGGTTGTCCGTCGGCTCGTCCAACAACAGCAACGTCACTCCGGACAGTTCGAGCAGCAGGATCTGGAAACGGGCCTGCTGACCACCGGACAGCGAACCGAAGACCTGATCGCCCTGGGCTTGCAGGCCGTAACGGCGCAACGCGCTCATGGCGCGTCCCCGCTCGACGCCGGCACGGCCCGGATCGCCGTGCCACAGCAGGTCGACCGGCGTGCGCGACCGCCACGACGGGTGCTGATGGGTCTGCGAGAACAGCCCCGGCACCACCCGCGCCCCGAGTCGCCAGCTACCGGTATGGGCGACGTCCTCACCGGCCAGCAACCGCAGGAAGTGCGACTTGCCCGCACCATTCGCTCCCAGGACGCCTACCCGCTCGCCGTAGAACACTTCGGCGTCGAACGGCGGGAGCAACCCGGAGAGCTCCAGCTCGGTGCACATCACGGCCCGCACCCCGGTGCGGCCACCGCGCAGCCGCATCGACACCCGCTGCTCTGCGGGCTTGTCCGGCGGCGGCCCGGCTGCCTCGAAACGTTCCAGCCGGGCGAGCATCACGCGGTACTTGGGCGCCATGGAGTCGTAGTACTTCGCCTGTTGCTGCAGCGTCCGCACGAGTTCTTTGAGCCGCGCGTGCTCCTCCTCCCAACGGCGGCGTAGCTCGGCCATCCGTTCGTGTCTGGCGGTGCGCGCCTCGTGATAGGACGCGAAGCCCCCTCCGTGCACCCACGCTGTGCCGCCCTCGATGGTGACGATGCGCTGCGCCACTTCGGCCAACAGTTCTCGATCGTGACTGACGAGTAGCACGGTCTTCGCGGTCTCACGCAGGCGCTGCTCGAGCCAGCGCTTAGCCGGCACGTCGAGATAGTTGTCCGGCTCGTCGAGCAGCAGCACCTCGTCCGGTCCGCGCAACAGGGTCTCCAACGCCAGCCGCTTCTGCTCGCCGCCCGAGAGGGTGCGCAGCTCCCGGTACTTGCAGCGCTCGAACGGCAGCCCCAATGCGGCCACGGTCACCACGTCCCAGAGCACTTCGGCGTCGTACCCGCCGGCGTCGCCCCAAGACGTCAGCGCATGGGCGTAGGCCAATTGCGTGGTCTCGTCGTCACGCTCCATCAGAGCCACTTCGGCTTCCTGGTAACGGGTCCAGGCGACGCGGACGCCACGTCCGGCCAGCGAGACGAGGAACTCCTGCACCGTCGACTCGTCCCGCACCGAGCCGATGAACTGGCGCATGACACCGACACCGCCCACCCGCGTCACCGCCCCGGACTGGGCGTCGAGGTCCCCGGCCAGGATCCGCAGCAAGGTGGTCTTGCCGGCCCCGTTGGCGCCGACAAGCGCGGTGGTGGTTCCTTCGCCGACCCGGAACGACACGTGGTCGAACAACACCGTCCCGTCCGGGAGCCGGTGGCCGACGGCGGCAACGTCGAGAAAGCCCACGACGATCGAGTGTCCGGGAAAGGTGTGCGGACCGCACTCGCATTCTGCGGGCAGAATCGGCAGAGTGATCGATCCGGGCCGGACCCCCTGATGTGGGCGCTGCGCTGGCTGGCCTTCGTCGCGGGCGTGGTCATCGTGCTGGCCACGGCGTCGAGCGTGGTCGGCGCGCTCGTCCTCCCGCGCGGGACGCTCTCGCGAGTCTCCCGACTGTGTGATCGGGCGGTCGATCTGCCCTATCGGTCGTTTGCCCGGCACGCCCCGACCCAGGTCTGGCGCGATCGAGTGTTGGCCTGGCAGGCGCCCATGCTGCTCGTCACACGGTTGGTCGTGTGGACGCTGCTCATTCTCTTGGGCTATTCGCTCATCCTCGTGCCGCTCGTATCGACGTCGGGGTCCGGCGCCTTCATCGAGGCCGGATCGTCGCTGTTCACCCTGGGCACGACCGACCCGGCCAGCACCCGCACTGCGGTGGTCAGCTACCTGGCCGCGTTCACCGGTCTCGCCGTCATCGGCCTGCAAACCGCGTACCTGCCCACCCTGTACGCGGCGTTCACTACGCGGGAGACGGAAGTGACCCTGCTATCGGCACGGGCCGGCGTCCCCGCGTGGGGGCCGGAGATCCTGGCCCGCACGCAGTGGGGAATCATGGAGGCGGATACCACGGAGGTCCTGCGGCGGCTGTTCCAGCGTTGGGAGCAGTGGTCCGCGCAACTCGACGAGTCGCACACCACCTACCTGGTGCTCGCCCGCTTCCGATCGCCGAAGCCGCTGTCCAGCTGGCTGACGTCTCTGCTCGCCGTACTGGACGCAGCTGCCCTGCAACTGTCGTTGGCCCCGAACTCCGAGCCGCGGCTGGCCGCCCGACTCTGCCTGCGCATGGGCTTCGTCGCGCTGCACGACATCGTCGCCGCTATGCGTATCTCGGTGCCGAGCCGTCCGACCGCCGACGCCGACATCGAGCTGCCGTTCGCGGACTTCGCGGAAGCCGTCGAGATGCTCTCGTCGGTGGGCTATCCCATAGAGGTCAGCGCCGAACAGGCGTGGCCGGACTTTCGTGGGTGGCGCGTGAACTACGAGGCGGCCGCCTACGCGATCGCGCGAGCCATCGACGCCCCGCCCGCGCTCTGGAGCGGCGATCGGCGCTGGGCGTTCACCCCGATCCCGCCGCGACGTCCGGCGCCGGGACGGTCGGCTCGGCCGGACGGGTCGCGTCCGGAGGACGGCGAAGCGCGCGCGTCGTCACCGCCCGACGGGCGAGCTGAGACTCCGGCGGATAACCCACCGCGAGCAAGGTGAGGCCGTGCGCAGGGGCCACCGTGATCTCGGGTGAGCGCCCGCTGCGGCCGAGCATCGTTGCCGGCCAAACGGGTGCGTACCGGCCCTCCCCGACCGCCGCAAGCGCGCCGACGAGGGAGCGCACCATGGAGTGGCAGAAGGCGTCGGCCGTGACGG
>CAXTNQ010000023.1:0-12081 GCA_964245745.1 uncultured Jatrophihabitantaceae bacterium | reverse complement strand
CGGTGATCGCGACTTCCTCGCCGTCGCGCGCCACCTCGAGGGCGAGGACGTCTCGCACCGTCGTCGCGTCCGGCCGTGACCGGCAGAAACCGCCGAAGTCGTGCACGCCGACGAGGCCTGGGGCCGCCTGCGCCATGGCGCTGACGACGAGTGGACGCCGCCACCGAGCCACGAAACGGCGACGCAGCGGATCGACCCCCGTCGGGCCGTCCGCGATGCGGTAGGCGTAGCACCGCCACAAGGCGGAGAACCGTGCGTCGAACGCGGCGCTCACCCGCTCGATGCCACGCACCTGGACGTCTGGCGGCAGCACGCCGCGCAGCGACCGGGCCAGGTGCAGCGCATCGACGGTGTCGGGCAGGTCGACGTGCGCGGTCTGGCCGATGGCGTGGACGCCCGCATCGGTACGGCCCGCGACGGTGAGCTGGGCCGGGACGCGGCACACTGTGCCGATCGCGTCCTGCAGCACGGCCTGCACGGTGCGCCGTCCGGGCTGCGTCGCCCACCCGGAGAAGTCGGTGCCGTCGTAGGCGAGGTCCAGCCGGAACCGAACGAGCCCGCCGTCCCGGGCGGGAACAGCGGGCTCGCCGACGCCAGGCACTACGACCGGGTGTCGTCCTCGGGAGCAGCGGCCAACTCGCCGCCCGCCTCGGGTTCACCGGTCGTCGCGGCGGCCTCGTCGACCTGGGTCGGGCTCACGCCGATGGCGGCTAGGCCGCCCTCGTCCTCGCCGCCCTCCGCAGACTCCGACGTCGCCGCGGTCTCGTTCGGCTCGGTCTCGTTCGGCTCGGTCTCGGTGAGCTCGGCTTCGATCTCGGGTTGGTCGAGCACTTCCTCGGTCGACGTCGTCACCGGCACGCTGGCCGCACCGGCCACCCGTGCCGCGGTGGCCGACTCGCCGCGCGCCTGCTCGGCGATCTCCGCCGTACGCCCGGACGGCGCCTTGCGCGGCGCGACCTTCGTGCCTCGTGCCCGCTCACCTTCGCGGACGGTGGCCGCGGCGGCGGTCAACGCCTCGACCAGCTCGATGACCGCCATCGGAGCGTTGTCGCCCTTGCGCGGTCCGACCTTGACGATCCGGGTGTAGCCCCCGGCCCGCTCGGCGAAGCGCGGACCGATCTCGGCGAACAGCTTGTGCACGACGTCCTTGTCGCGCACCACCGTCATGACCTGGCGACGGGCGTGCAGATCACCGCGCTTGGCAAAGGTGATCAGGCGCTCGGCCAGCGGACGCAGCCGCTTGGCCTTCGCCTCGGTGGTCGTGATGCGGTCGTGCTCGAACAGCGCTGTCGCCAGGTTGGCGAGCATCAGCCGCTCGTGGGAGGGGCTGCCGCCGAGGCGGGGGCCCTTGGTGGGCGTGGGCATGTGGTCGTCACTCCAATGGGCGAGTCGCTGGTGCCCGGCGTATGTCGCCGTGCACCGCGACACCGATGGTTTGGGCCTACAGTTGCTCGGTTTCGGCGAAGCTGTCGCCCTCGTCGCCGAACTCGTCCTCGTCGCCGTAGGACTCGACGGCGCTAGACAGCTCGAATCCGGGCGGGCTGTCCTTCAGGGACAGACCGAGGCCGGCCAGCTTCACCTTCACCTCGTCGATCGACTTCGAGCCGAAGTTACGGATGTCGAGCAGGTCGGCCTCGCTGCGCCCGACCAGCTCGCCGACGGTGTGGATACCTTCGCGCTTGAGGCAGTTGTACGAGCGCACGGTGAGGTCGAGCTCCTCGATCGGCATGGAGAACGCCGCGATGTCGGCGACCTCGGCCGGCGAGGGCCCGACGTCGATGCCCTCGGCCTCCTCGTTGAGCTCACGAAACAGCCCGAACAGCTCGACCAGCGTGTGGCCAGCGCTCGCCACCGCATCCCGCGGCGTGAGCGAGGACTTGGTCTCGACGTCGACGACCAGCCGGTCGAAGTCCGTGCGCTGCTCCACCCGGGTCGCCTCGACGGCGTAGGTCACCTTGAGCACCGGAGAGTAGATCGAGTCGACCGGGATACGGCCGATCTCCTGCCCTGGCTGCTTGTTCTGGACCGCGGTGACGTAGCCACGGCCGCGCTCCACGATGAGCTCGACCTCGAGCCGGCCCTTCTTGTTGATCGTCGCGATCTTGAGGTCCGGGTTGTGCACGGTAACGCCGGCGGGCGGTGCGATGTCGGCTGCGGTCACCTCGCCCGGACCCTGCTTGCGCAGGTACATGACAACCGGCTCGTCGCTCTCGGAGCTGATTACCAGTTCCTTGAGGTTGAGGATGATGTCGGTGACGTCCTCCTTGACGCCCTCGACGGTGGTGAACTCGTGCAGCACGCCGTCGATGCGGATGCTGGTCACGGCCGCGCCCGGGATGGACGACAGCAGCGTGCGGCGCAGCGAGTTGCCGAGCGTGTAGCCGAAGCCGGGCTCCAGCGGCTCGATGACGAACCGCGACCGGTTGTCGGCGATCGACTCCTCGGCGAGTGACGGACGCTGAGAAATCAGCATGGTGGTGGTGCTCCTTCGGGTAGTGGACGCCCGCTATATGACGTCCGACTGGATGAACTGTTCAGTTATTTGGAGTACAGCTCGACGATCAACTGCTCCTGCAGGGGTATGTCGATCTGGGCGCGCTCCGGGAGCTGGTGCACGAGCACCCGCAGCCGGCTGGGCACGACCTGGAGCCAGCCCGGAACCGGGCGATCGCCCTGAGTCTCGCGGGCGATCAGGAACGGCGTGGTCTCGAGCGACTTCGGCTTGATGTCGATGACGTCGAGCGGCGTCACCCGGAAACTCGGGATGTTGACTTTTTCGCCGTTGACCAGGAAGTGCCCGTGGCTGACCAGCTGCCGGGCCTGCCGACGGGTGCGAGCCAGGCCGGCTCGGTAGACCACGTTGTCCAAGCGGGACTCGAGAATCTGCAGCAGGTTGTCACCGGTCTTACCGGTACGTCCGACCGCCTCCACGTAGTAGCGACGGAACTGCTTCTCGAGCACGCCGTAGGAGTACTTCGCCTTCTGCTTCTCCTGCAGCTGCAGCAGATATTCGCTCTGCTTGATGCGGTTGCGGCCGTGCTGACCGGGCGGATAAGGCCGGCGCTCGAACGCCCGGTCGCCACCTACTAGGTCGACGTTGAGCCGACGCGAGATCCGCGTCGAAGGTCCTGTGTAGCGAGCCATCTCTATCCCCTCAGACCCGGCGCCGCTTCGGCGGACGGCAGCCGTTGTGCGGCTGCGGGGTCACGTCGGCGATCGTCCCGACCTCGAGACCGGTCGCCTGCAGGGAGCGAATCGCGGTCTCCCGGCCGGATCCGGGTCCCTTCACGAAGACATCGACCTTCTTCAGGCCGTGCTCCTGGGCCTTGCGGGCCGCTGACTCGGCCGCCATCTGCGCCGCGTACGGCGTGGACTTGCGCGAGCCCTTGAAGCCGACGTGACCGGCGGACGCCCAGCTGATGACGTTGCCCTGCGGGTCGGTGATCGACACGATCGTGTTGTTGAACGTGCTCTTGATGTGCGCGTGACCGTGCGCGACGTTCTTCTTCTCCTTGCGGCGGACCTTCTTGGCCGCCGTCTTACGAGCCTGGCCCGGCATTAGCTAATGAACCCTTCGAGGTGAGCAGGCACCTGGCCAGCTACGCATTGGCGAGTAACGCGGACTGCAACCGCCGGAGCGGGAATGGACCTCATCGGGTCGAGAAAGGCGGTCATCATGCTCTATTTCTTACCTGCCTTCTTCTTGCCGGCGATCGTCTTCTTCGGCCCCTTGCGGGTGCGGGCGTTGGTCTTCGTCCGCTGACCGTGGACGGGCAGGCCGCGGCGGTGCCGGATGCCCTGGTAGCTACCGATCTCGATCTTGCGTCGAATGTCGCTCGCGACCTCGCGGCGCAGGTCGCCTTCGACCTTGAAGTGCGCGTCGATGTAGTCACGTAGCCGCACCAGGTCGTCGTCGGACAGATCGCGGGCGCGCAGGTCAGGGCTCACGCCGGTGGCGTCGAGCGTTTCCTTGGCTCGGGTCTTGCCGAGCCCGTAGATGTAGGTGAGCGCGATCTCCATCCGCTTCTCGCGGGGCAGATCCACGCCGGCCAGACGTGCCATACGGGCGGTACTCCCAATCTCGTACGGAGGTGTGGTGCGCCGCCGCCCTCGACCCGCCCGGGTCGAGGCCCCGGCCTCCGACCAGGGGTGCTCAGCCGCCGGTTGGCGGCATCAGGCGTGCGCTCTCGAGTGGCTCTGCTAGCCCTGACGCTGCTTGTGTCGCAGGTTCTCGCAGATGACCATGACCCGACCGTGACGACGAATGACCTTGCACTTGTCGCAGATCGGCTTGACGCTCGGCTTGACCTTCACGTCCTTCAGATCCTTCGTTACTTGTAGCGGTAGACGATGCGCCCGCGGCTCAGGTCGTAAGGCGACAGCTCCACGACGACCCGGTCCTCGGGCAGGATGCGGATGTAGTGCTGGCGCATCTTGCCGCTGATGTGCGCGAGCACCCGGTGCCCGTTGCTCAGTTCCACCCGGAACATTGCGTTGGGCAACGGCTCGACCACGCGGCCTTCGACCTCGATGGCCCCGTCTTTCTTGGCCATGTCCTCCGCATTCGTGTGTCCGACTCGTTCTCGGGCAGGGCCGGACGGCCCTGACCGTTTCGTCACGGTTGACGCTGGCGCCGCTCAAGGGCTCCGCTTTTTCGTCCCACGGCCACAGCGGGCATAGAAAAACGGCGGCACGCGCCACGTATGAGTGTACGCAGGCGGCCTGCGGCACGCCAACTCACGAGTGACGAGCACAATCAAAACGTAAGCGACCGCCGCGGGCCGCGCTTACTGGCGACGGCGCCCAGCACGGCAGCGGCGGCGAAGGCCAGGTAACCCGCCCCGGCGAACCACGGTCCGCCGTCGGCAGCGACCCCCGTTCCGGCGCGCACGAGGGGACGCGTCGACGTGATGAGCAGGGCGATGGCGATCACCGCCAGAGCGGCCGTGACGCCGGCGATCACCTCGGCCCGCGGCAGGCGCATGGCGGACAGGAAGGCACCGATGGCCAGGACGACCAGCAGCACCCACGCCACCCAGCCGAAGTAGAGCCTGGCCGCGACCGGCAGCGCACTGCCTGCGGCGCGCACCAGTTTCTGCGTCAGCGAGAAGTTGACGCCGTAGTTCTGTCCGTTGTTCGAGAAGTGCAGCCACGCGCTTCCGCTCAGCGCGATCAGGCCGAGAAAGATCCCCGCCGCGGTCAGTCCCAGGCTGCTCCATCGCAGGACGCGGATCGGGTTCAGAAAGCCCGCGGCGCCGGTACCTCGATCCGGTGACGCACTCATGCCGCGACGTCGGACAGGTCGATGCCCCGTGCGGCCAGCTCCGCCCGGCCACCGTCCGGCGCGGTGAGCACCCACGGGCCGTCCGCCAGGATGGCCACCGTGTGTTCCCAATGCGCCGAGAGCGAGCCGTCGGACGTGACGACCGTCCAGCCGTCGTCGAGCTGACGGGTGGCCCCCGAACCCAACGTGATCATCGGCTCGATGGCCAGCGCCATGCCGGGCACGAGACGCACCCCGCTGCGTGGACGGCCGTAGTTGAGGACGTGGGGATCCATGTGCATGGCCGAGCCGATGCCGTGACCGCCGTAGCCGCGCACGATCCCGTAGTCGCCGGCGGTTCGGATCGAGGTCTCCACCGCGTGCGACACGTCGCCGAGTCGGCCGCCGGCCCGGACGGCCGCCAGCCCGTCCCAGAGGGCGGAGCAACACGCCGCCGACAGCGCCGCCGCCTGCGTACTGACGTGTCCGACCTCGACGGTCACCGCAGCGTCGCCGTGCCAGCCCTCGACCACCGCCCCGAAGTCGATGGAGATGAGGTCGCCCTCGCGCAGCACCTGTTCGGCGGACGGGATGCCGTGCACCAGGCGCTCGTTGACCGAGGCACAGATGACGCCCGGGTAGGGCCCGGTTCCGATGTCGTAGTGCAGGAAGTTGGACGTCGCGCCGGCATCACGCAGCACCTCACGGGCGATGGCGTCGAGGTCGAGCGTGGACACCCCGGGCGCCACCGCATCGGCCATCGCGCGCAGGGCGCGGGCCACGATCAGACCGGCCTCGCGCATGAGCCGGAACTCCTCGAGGGACTTCAGCTCGACGTGGTCGATGTCGCGGCGGCGCATCAGCTGGCGTACGGAACCAGGGCGGCGATGGCCCGCTCGGTGACGTCCTCGACCGGTCCCGTGGCGTCCATGATCACAAGTTGCTCGCGCGAGGAATAGAACTCGATCAGCGGAGCGGTCTGCTCCACGTAGACGTCGAGTCGATGCCGGACGGTTTCGGGGCGGTCGTCGTCGCGGTAGTACAGCTCTCCGCCGCACTTGTCACAGATTCCGGCGACTCGCGGCGGGTCGAACTCCACGTGCCACACGTGGCCGCATTTCTTGCACAGCCGGCGTCCGGACAGTCGCCGCACCACCTCGTTCTGGTCGACCTCGAGCTCGAGCACGACGTCGACCGCCGACGCGAGGCCGTCCAACATGCGGTCCAGCTCGTAGGCCTGCGCGACGTTGCGCGGGAAGCCGTCGAGGAGCCAGCCGGCTGTGGCGTCCGGCTCGTCCAGCCGGTCTCGCACCATCGCGATGGTCACCTCGTCGGGCACGAGGTCGCCAGCATCCATGAACTTTTTGGCCAGCTTGCCGAGATCCGTGCCGGTGGACACGTTGGCGCGGAAGATGTCGCCGGTCGAGATCTTGGGGATGGTGAACCGCTCGGCAATGAATTCCGCCTGGGTTCCCTTGCCAGCCCCGGGCGGCCCGACGAGAACAATTCTCATGGTCGTGCCTCCTTCGTCAGGATCGGGACGGTTAGCGCAGGAACCCTTCGTAGTTGCGCTGCATGAGCTGGCTCTCGATCTGCTTCACCGTGTCGAGCCCGACGCCCACCATGATGAGCACCGCGGTGCCGCCGAACGGGAAGTTCTGGTTGTTGCCCCCGGGGATCGAGAAGAACAAGTTCGGCAGCACCGCGACGATGCCGAGGTACAGGGCGCCGGGCAGAGTGATCCGCGACAGCACGAACTGCAGGTATTCGGCCGTGGGACGTCCGGGCCGGATGCCGGGAATGAAGCCGCCGTACTTCTTCATGTCCTCGGCGCGCTCTTCGGGGTTGAACGTGATGCTCACGTAGAAGTACGCGAAGAAGATGATGAGCAGGAAGTAGATGCCGATGTGCACCCACGACTGCTGGTTGATCAGATAGTTGTTGACGAAACGCTGGAAGCCGCCGCTGCTGTTGCTGCCCTGCAGCTGACTGATCAGCTGCGGGATGTAGAGCAGCGACGAGGCGAAGATGACCGGGATGACGCCCGCCTGGTTGACCTTGAGCGGGAGGTAGGTTGACGTGCCGCCGTACTGTCTTCGGCCGATCATTCGCTTCGCGTACTGCACAGGAATTCGGCGTTGCGCCTGTTCGACGAAGACGACGGCCGCAATGATCGCGAGCCCGAGAGCGAGGATGAGCGTGAACGCGAACCCGCCGCCGTTCTGCAGGATCGTGTGTCCCTCGTTCGGGATGCGCGCCGCGATCGAGGTGAACATCAGCACGCTCATCCCGTTGCCCACGCCGCGGTCGGTGATGAGCTCACCGAGCCACATGATGACCGCGGTACCGGCCGTCATGGTGATGACCATGGTCGAGAGCGTGAAGAGATCGTCCTTGTAGAGCACGCTCTGGCTGCAGCTCGGGAACAGGTTGCCCGTCCGGGCCAGCGCCACGAAGCTCGTCGACTGCAGAATGGCCAGCCCGATGGTCAGGTACCGGCTGTACTGCGTGAGCTTCTGCTGGCCGGCCTGTCCTTCCTTCTTCAGCTGCTCGAATCGCGGGATGACGACGACGAGCAGCTGGATGATGATGCTGGCCGTGATGTAGGGCATGATCCCGAGCGCGAACGCCGAGAGGCGAAGCAGCGCACCGCCCGAAAACAAGTTGATCAGCGAGTAGAAGTTGCCGGACGACCCGTTCTCGGCCTGCTTGAGACAGGTGTTGATCGCCGTCGTGCTCGTATTGGGCGTCGGTACCGAGGCGCCGAGCCGGTAGAGCACGATGATGCCGAGCGTGAACAGCAGCTTCTTGCGCAAATCGGGCGTACGGAACGCCGAGGCGAAGGCGCTAAGCACGTATCCTCCTGCTCGGATCGTCGCGGCACGGGTCACCGTTCACGAAACCAGTGGCCGACGCCCGGCGTCCCCGCAGCCCGCGTGCGGGCCCGGGGACGTCCGTCAGGTTAACAGCCACGGAGCAGAGCCGCCGGTGCGTCAGAGCTCGGTGACGGTGCCACCGGCGGCCACGATCTTGTCGCGGGCTGTGCCGGAGAAGGCGTTCGCCGTCACGTTCAACGCAATACCGCCGAGCTCGCCGTTGCCGAGCACCTTGACCAGCGAGTCCTTACGGACGGCCCCAGCCGTCACGAGGACAGCCGGATCCACTGTGCCCCCCTCGGGGAAGAGCTCGGCCAGGCGGCTCAGGTTGACGATCTGGTACTCGGTGCGGAAGGCGTTGCGGAAGCCCTTGAGCTTGGGCAGGCGCATGTGGATCGGCATCTGGCCGCCCTCGAAGCCGACGGACACCTGATAGCGCGCCTTGCTGCCCTTGGTGCCGCGCCCGGCGGTCTTGCCCTTGGACGCCTCGCCGCGGCCTACCCGCGTCTTCTTGGTGTGCGCCCCCTCCGCGGGACGCAGGTGATGCACCTTGAGGGTCATGAGCGGGCCTCCGTCCGCGAGCACACAACAGGAGCGCAGCGGACGGAGGTCCGCGAGAAGAACCGGGTCATGTCGATCAGACCTCCTCGACCGAGACGAGATGCGTCACGGTCTGGACCATGCCGCGGATCTCGGGCCGGTCCTCTTTGACGACGACGTCGTGCACCCGCTTGAGCCCCAACGTCCGCAGGGTCTCTCGCTGGTTGCGCTTGTTGCCGATGCCCGACTTGACCTGCGTGATGCGCAACTGAGCCACGACGGTCACGCTCCCTGACCGGCGCGAGCCCGGAGCAGGCCGGCCGGAGCCACGTCCTCGAGCGGCAGGCCGCGGCGGGCCGCAACCTCCTCGGGGCGGACCAGGCTCTTCAGCGCCGCCACGGTGGCGTGCACGATGTTGATCGGGTTGTCCGAGCCGAGTGACTTGGACAGCACGTCGTGGATACCCGCGCACTCGAGGACGGCACGCACCGGGCCGCCGGCGATGACGCCGGTACCTGGGCTGGCCGGCTTGAGCAGGACCACGCCGGCCGCCGCCTCGCCCTGGACCGGGTGCGGAATGGTCGCACCGATCCGCGGCACCTTGAAGAAGGCCTTCTTGGCCTCTTCGACGCCCTTGGCGATGGCCGCAGGCACTTCCTTCGCCTTGCCGTAGCCGACGCCCACCGTGCCGTCGCCGTCGCCGACGACGACCAGCGCCGTGAAGCTGAATCGCCGACCGCCCTTGACGACCTTCGCCACTCGGTTGATGGTCACCACGCGCTCGAGGTGCGGGCTCTTGTCGGCCGGCGCGCCGTCGCGCCCACCGCGACCGCCATCGCGACGGTCGCGCCGGTCACGCTGGCCACCGGCGTCGGTGCCGCCCGTGCGGGGTCCCCGCTGCGGTCCGGGCATTAGATGTACCTCTCGATCATGTTGGTTACCACTAGAACTCGAGTCCCGCCTCACGGGCCGCGATGGCCAGTGCGGCGATCCGCCCCGTGTAGGTGTTGCCGCCCCGGTCGAAGACCACCCGGGTGATGCCGGCGGCACGGGCGGCCTCGGCCACGGTACGCCCGAGCGCAGTGGCCTGCGCCGTCTTGTCGCCGTCGGTCAGCTTGTACGTCGACGCCGACACCAGGGTGCGTCCCGCCGAATCGTCCACGAGCTGCACGAAAAGGTGCCGGGACGAACGGGTCACCGAAAGGCGAGGGCGGTCCACCGTGCCGACGACCTTCTTGCGGAGCCGGAAGTGCCGCCGGGCCCGGTCAACTCGCCGGCTCGCCGCAACCCCCGCCGATCGACGGGCCTTCTTAAGAACGCTGGAAGAACTCACTTCTACTTACCTGTCTTTCCGGCCTTGCGGCGCACGACTTCGCCCTGGTAGCGCACGCCCTTGCCCTTGTACGGGTCGGGCTTGCGCAGTTTGCGGATCTTGGCCGCGACCTCGCCGACCTGCTGCTTGTCGATGCCCTCGACGGCGAATCGCGTCGGTGCCTCGACGCGGAACGAGATCCCGTCCGGCGCCGCCACCAGCACCGGGTGCGAGTAGCCGAGCGCGAACTCGAGGTCATTGCCCCGAGCCTGCACGCGGTAACCGGTCCCGACGATCTCCAGCGTCTTGCTGTAACCATTGGTCACGCCGGTCACCATGTTGGCGATCAACGTCCGGGACAGACCGTGCAACGATCGGGACTCGCGCTCGTCGTCGGGACGGCTGACCTCGAGGGTCCCGTCCTGCTGGCGGACGGTGATGGGTTCGGCCACCACGTGGCGCAATTCGCCGCGCGGGCCTTTGACGGTCACCTGCTGCCCGTCGATCGTCACGTCGACGCCCGTCGGAACGGGGATAGGCAGCCTACCGATACGGCTCATCGCTTACTCCCGCTCACCAGATGAAGGCGAGGACTTCCCCGCCCATTCCGCGCTTGGCGGCTTGTCGGTCGGTCAACAACCCCGAAGACGTCGAGATGATCGCTGTGCCCAACCCGCCGAGCACGCGCGGAAGGTTGGAGCTCTTGGCGTAGACGCGAAGTCCGGGCTTGGACACCCGCCGCACGCCCGCGATACTGCGTTCGCGGTTCGGGCCGTACTTGAGGTCCAGGACGAGCACGCGCCCGACCTGACCCTCGGGGGCGTCGCTGACGTGGAACCCCGAGATGTAACCCTCCTGCTTGAGGATCTCGGCGACGTGGCCTTTGAGCTTCGAGTGCGGCATGGCCACCTCGTCGTGGAAGGCCGCGTTGGCGTTGCGCAGGCGGGTGAGCATGTCTGCGATCGGGTCGGTCATCATGGGCGGTTCTTCTTTCCCGCGTGGTTCCCGTGAGACGAACGTCCCACAGGCCTGCCGCGTTCGGTGATTCCTACTTCGGTTACCAGGAGCTCTTCGTGACGCCGGGCAGTTCGCCGGCGTGCGCCATCTCGCGCAGGCAGATCCGGCACAGGCCGAACTTGCGGTACACCGAGTGCGGCCGCCCGCAGCGCTGGCAACGGGTATAGCCGCGGACCGCGAACTTGGGCTTGGCGTTCGCCTTGTTGATCAGTGCCTTCTTGGCCATGCTGGTGTCGCTCTCAGTTCTCTCGGAACGGGAAGCCGAGCGCCGCGAGCAGCGCCCGTCCCTGGTCGTCGGTCGCAGCGGTCGTGACGACGGTGATGTCCATGCCCCGTGGACGGTCGATCGTGTCCGGGTCGATCTCGGTGAACATCGACTGCTCGTTGAGGCCGAACGTGTAGTTGCCGTGCCCGTCGAACTGCTGGGGCGACAGGCCGCGGAAGTCACGGATCCGCGGTAGCGCCAGCGTGAGCAACCGGTCGAGGAACTCCCACATCCGGTCGCCGCGCAGTGTCACCTTGACGCCGATGGGCATTCCTTCGCGCAGCTTGAACTGCGCGATCGACTTGCGCGCTCGCTGCACGAGCGGCTTCTGCCCGGTGATCAGGGTGAGGTCACGGACCGCACCGTCGATCAGCTTGGCGTCGCGAGCCGCTGCACCGACCCCCATGTTGACCACGATCTTGGTCAGGCTCGGGATCTGCATCGGGTTGGCCAGTGCGAACTGATCCTTGAGCGCCGGTGCAATCTGCTCGCGGTACCGCGTCTTCAGGCGAGGCGCGACGGTCTCTGTCGTGGCGGTCATCGTCACAGGTCCTTTCCGGATCGCCGGGACATCCGCACGTTGCGCCCGCTCTCCTCGTCGCGCCGGTAGCCGACGCGCGTGCTCTTGCCGTCGCCGTCCAGCACCATGACGTTGCTCGCGTGGATGGCGGCCTCGACGTGCTCGATACCGCCGGCCTTCGCGCCTCGACCGGTGGTCGTGACTCGGGTGTGCTTGGTGACCCGGTTGACCCCTTCGACCACGACGCGTTTCGTTAGCGGGTCGGCAGCGATGACCTTGCCTTTGACG
>CAXTNQ010000022.1:0-23209 GCA_964245745.1 uncultured Jatrophihabitantaceae bacterium | reverse complement strand
CCGGACCGAGGGGACGGAACGAGCCCGCGCCATCGTCGTCGAAGCCGTCCAGCGGGTGGCCAGCGAGCAGACCACCGAGACCGTCGTCACGGTGCTGCATCTACCGGGCGATGAGATGAAGGGACGGATCATCGGCCGCGAAGGACGCAATATCCGGGCGTTCGAGTCCGTGACCGGGGTGAACGTCATCATCGACGACACCCCGGAGGCCGTGTTGCTGTCCTGCTTCGACCCCGTGCGCCGTGAGGTCGGCCGGCTAACCCTCGAGAAGCTGATTCTCGATGGGCGCATTCATCCGCACCGCATCGAGGAGGTGTACGAGTCGAGTAAGGCTGATGTCGAAGAGCTGTGTCTGCGGGCCGCGCGTGATGCGCTAGCCGACGTCGGTATCGGCGACCTCGATCCAGCGCTGTTGCCGACCCTGGGACGCCTGCGCTACCGCACGAGCTACGGCCAGAACGTGCTCGGCCACCTCGTCGAGACCGCCCACGTCGCGGGCATCATGGCGGCCGAACTCGGCCTGGAACCGACGCTGATCAAGCGGTCGGCCTTCCTGCACGACATCGGCAAGGCGCTGACCCACGAGGTCGAGGGCAGTCACGCGATTATCGGCGCCGACCTGCTGCGCCGCCACGGCGAGTCCGAGACCGTGGCGCACGCGGTCGAGGCGCACCACAACGAGGTCGCGCCGCGCACGATCGAGGCCGTCCTGACCCAGGCCGCCGACACCTGCTCCGCCGCGCGCCCGGGCGCCCGCCGGGAGTCCCTCGAGGCCTACGTCCGACGGCTCGCCCGCATCGAAGAAATCGCGTCGACGAAAGCCGGGGTCGAGCGGGTCTTCGCCATGCAGTCCGGACGCGAAGTGCGCGTCATGGTGGTCCCGTCCGAGGTGGACGACCTGGCCGCCGGCGTCATCGCCCGCGAGATCGCCAAGCAGATCGAGGACGAGTTGACCTATCCCGGACAGATCCGCGTCACGGTCGTGCGCGAATCGCGAGCGACCGAGGTTGCCCACTGACGCGCCGCAACACCGCAGCGCCGGGCCGTATCCTCGTCCCGTCATGACGCGCACGTACGACATCCGCACGTACGGGTGCCAGATGAACGTCCACGACTCCGAGCGCCTCGCCGGCCTGCTCGAGGCGGTGGGCTACCGGCGCGCGGCGGAAGCCGCCGGCGACGAGGTCGATCTCGTGGTGTTCAACACCTGCGCGGTACGCGAGAACGCCGACAACCGGCTCTACGGCAACCTGGGCCGGCTCTACCCCGCGAAGCAACGGCGGCCCGGCATGCAGATTGCGGTCGGCGGGTGCCTCGCGCAGAAGGACCGCGGGCGCATCGTGGACCGGGCTCCGTGGGTCGATGTCGTCTTCGGCACCCACAACCTGTCCAGCCTGCCCGTCTTGCTGGAGCGCGCCCGGCACAACACGGCGGCCGAAGTCGAGATCGCCGAGACGCTGCAGGTGTTCCCGTCGGACCTGCCGAGCCGGCGCACGGAACCGTACGCGGCCTGGGTGTCGATATCGGTCGGCTGTGACAACACCTGCACGTTCTGCATCGTGCCGACGCTGCGGGGCCGCGAGTCCGACCGTCCGGTGGACGACGTCTTCGCCGAGGTGCGCACCGTCGTCGAGTCCGGCGCGGTCGAGGTGACACTGCTGGGCCAGAACGTGAACTCCTACGGACGCTCGTTCGGCGATCCCCGCGCCTTTGCCCGGCTGCTGCGCGACTGCGGTGGGATAGCCGGGCTGGAGCGGGTCCGGTTCACCAGCCCCCACCCCCGCGACTTCTCCGACGACGTCATCACCGCGATGGCCGAGACCCCCAACGTGTGCCCGCAGCTGCACATGCCGGTCCAGTCCGGATCAGATCGCATCCTGCAGGCGATGCGCCGCTCGTACCGGCGCGACCGTTACCTCGCGATCCTGGACCGGGTGCGCGCCGCCATTCCGGACGCGGCAATCACCACCGATATCATCGTCGGTTTCCCGGGGGAGACGGAGGACGACTTCGCGCAGACGCTGGACCTCGTGACCTGCGCCCGTTTCGCGGGCGCGTTCACCTTCCAGTACTCGAAGCGCCCCGGCACCCCTGCGGCCGACCTGCCCGGTCAGGTCCCCAAGGAGGTCGTCCAGCAACGCTACGAACGGCTGACCGCGCTCCAGGACGACATCTCGTGGTCCGAAGGCCGCCGGGTAGTCGGCCGCGACGTCGAAGTGCTGGTCAGCGCCGGTTCCGGTCGCAAGGATGCGGCGACCGGACGGGTGTCCGGACGTGCCCGCGACGGCCGGTTGGTGCACGTGGCCTGTCCCGACGACTGGGCGGTCGCGCCCGGCGACGTCGTCACTGCTCGGGTCACCTACGCGGCGCCGCACCACCTGGTCTGCGACGGTGGGCCGGCCCACCACCGGCCGTGGCGCGGCCGGGCGCACCAGCCGGTGGCACCGGTCGCACTGGGACTGCCGACCAGGCGCTGACCCGATCGGTCAGGACTCGGGAATCAGGGCGCGCCGCTCGGCCACCTCGGCCTCAGCCCGGGCGATCCGTTGCGGGTCTCCGCTACTGCGCGCGCGCTCCAATTTCTGCTCAGCCTCGGCCAGGCGTTCGCGCAGCCGAGCCAAGAAGGGGCTGGAGGCCACGCTGGCGCGCCGCCACTGGGCGTCGACGGCGTCCCGAACCCGGCGTTCGGCCGCTCGCATTCGCTCGTCGGTGTCGCGCATCGCCTCACGCGGGATGTGTCCGATGTCGTCGTAACGCTCCTGCAGTCGCCGCAGCGCGGCGGTCGCGGCATGGGGCTCGCTGAGGTCGAGGCGCCCGGCTTCGGCGATGACGTCGTTCTTGCGGGCCAGGTTGGCCGCCTGCTCGGAGTCGCGCTGGCCGAATGTCTCGGTCCGGCGGGCGAAGAACGCGTCCTGGGCCGCTCGGAACTGCGCCCACAAGGCGTTCTCGACCTCACGACTGCCGCGCGGGGCTGCCTTCCACCGCGTCATCAGATCGCGCATGGCCGAGGCGGTGGCTTTCCAATCCGAGGACTGCGCCAGCTGTTCGGCTTCGCGTACCAACTCTTCCTTGGTCGCTCGGTTCTGCGCCCGTTCCGCATCGAGCGAGGCAAAGTGCTGTCCGCGTCGTTTTCCGAAGGCGTCCCGCGCGGCCGCGAAGCGACGCCACAGGGCGTCGTCGGTCTTGCGGTCGACGCCTTTGATGTGCTTCCACTCGTCCACGATCGCGCGCAGCCGGTCGCCGGACGCTTTCCACGACGCTCCGGCCGTCGAGCCCTCGGCGATCTTCTCCGCCTCCAGGACCAGGCCTTCCTTGGCGGCGATGGCGTCGGCGCGCGCCTGGTCGCGAGCCGCCGCACGGGCGGCCTGAGCGCTGTCTGCCGCCCGCAGGACGGCCTCGAGCCGAGCCTGCAGCGCGCCCACATCGCCGACCACCGATGCGGTGGGAAGGGTCTGCGCGAGCTCGGCCGCCTGGCTGATCGCGCTGGCCGGGTCGGCCGCCCCGGACGCAAGACGCTGTTCGAGCAGCATGACCTCGGTGGCCAGGTCGTCGTATCGACGGGTGTAGTACGCGAGGCCGGCGGCGGGGTCGCCTGCCTGCCACGAGCCGACGGGGCGTTCGCCGTCGGCGGTCCGCACGAACACCGTGCCCTCGGCGTCGATGCGGCCCCACTGCGAGGTCATGACACAGCATTAGACACGATGTTGCGGGCTGCGCAGCGCCTCGTTGCCTGACCGTTGCGCACTACCGTTGGGCCACTGTGGACACGGTGAGCGCAGCAGCAGCACCGGTACGGGTGCTGGCCATCGTGGGACCGACCGCCACGGGCAAGTCCGACCTCGCCGTTGCGCTCGCCCAACGGTGCGGCGCCGAGATCGTCAACGCGGACTCCATGCAGCTGTACGCGGGGCTGGACATCGGTACGGCGAAGCTGACTCCCGAGCAACGCGGCGGGATCCCCCACCACTTGCTCGACGTCTGGCCGATCACGAAGTCGGCCGCCGTGGCCGAATACCAGACGCTCGCCCGGGAGGTCATCGCGCAGATCGTGGGCCGAGGTCGGGTGCCGCTACTCGTCGGCGGCTCCGGGCTCTACCTGCGCGGCGCTGTGGACCACATTGAGTTCCCAGGCGAGTCAGCCCCGGTGCGGCAACGCCTGACCACGGAGCTGTGCGAGGTCGGGCCGACGACGCTGCACGGCCGCCTTCGGTCGTTGGATCCGGAGGCGGCCGACGCCATCCTGCCGACCAACGGCCGGCGGATCGTGCGCGCGCTCGAAGTGATTGAGCTGACCGGCCAGCCGTTCCTGGCCCGTATGCCACCGTTCACCTCCGTCTACGACCTCCTACAGATCGGGCTAGACCGCGAAGACCTCGACGCCCGGGTCGGCGCGCGCGTATATCGCATGCTCGAGGGCGGATTGCTGGAGGAGATCCGGCGGCTGCTCCCCGCCGGGTTACGGCGGAGTCCGACGGCTGGCAAAGCGCTGGGGTACGCCCAACTGCTGCCCTGCCTGGACGACGAGGGCGCGGTGGTCGGTGACCTGCCCACGGCGCTCGACGCCACGACCCGCGCCACGCGCCGCTTCGTCCGCCGGCAACGGTCGTGGTTTCGACGCGATCCTCGAGTGCGCTGGTTCGATGGCGCCTCGCCGACGCTGATCGACGAGGCGGCCGAACTGGTGGCGGCTTGGCCGTCAGATCGCCTCGTACCCTGAGCCCGTGACCGGGCTGCGTGTGGTGAAGGGCCACGGCACGCAGAACGACTTCGTCGTGCTGCCCGACCTCGACGGCCGGCTCGGTCTCACCGCGGACCTGGCCCGCGCGTTGTGTGACCGGCGCAGCGGAGTAGGGGCCGACGGCGTGTTGCGGGTGGTGCGCAGCGAGAACGACCCCGACGGCCAGCGCTGGGCGGACGGCGCGCCGTTCTTCATGGACTACCGCAACGCCGACGGGTCGATCGCCGAGACGTGCGGGAACGGCCTGCGGGTGTTCGCTCGGTATCTGCAACGCGAGCGCCTGATCGACGAGCACATCGTCATCGCGACCCGAGGTGGTGCGTGCCGCGCGGTCGTCCGGGCGGACGGCCAGATCAGCGTCGATATGGGGCGTCCGGAACGCCTGAACGTCCCAGTACGGGTGCGTGGCGCCCAGGCGCGGGCCGTGCGGATGCCGAACCCGCACGTCGTGGTCGCCGTTGCGCACGACGCCGCGCTCGCTGAGCTCGACCTCACCCGAGCGCCCGAGGTCACGCCTGAGTTGCCGGCCGGCCAGAACGTGGAGTTCGTGGTCCAGAACGGGCAACGTCACCTACATCTGCGGGTCTTCGAACGCGGCGTGGGCGAAACCCGGTCGTGCGGCACGGGTATCTGTGCGGCTGTCGCAGTGTTCGGTGCACCCGACGGTACGACGTGGCAGGTGTCCGTCCCGGGAGGACGGACAGAGGTCGTGTGGTCGCCCAACGGGCAGATCACGCTGACCGGTCCGGCGGTGCTCGTCGCCGACCTGACCGTCTCCGCCGACTGGCTCGCCGAACAGGCGCCAGCCCGGTAATCGTTGGCCGGGCCCGGCGCCCACGTGTCACGATGGACGCACGATGACCGAAGCCACCGGCGTGCGAGGCGTCTCTGACCTCGAGGACCGCCAAGCCTTACGCCGCGTGGCCGGATTGTCCACGGAGCTCGCCGACGTCTCCGAGGTCGAGTACCGCCTGCTGCGCCTCGAGCGCGTGGTGCTCGTCGGCGTGTGGACGTCGGGCACGCTGGCCGAGGCCGAGAACTCGCTGGTCGAGCTGGCCAGGCTCGCCGAAACTGCCGGATCGCAGGTGCTCGACGGGCGCATCCAGCGCCGGAGCAAGCCCGATCCCGCCACATACATCGGCTCCGGTAAGGCCAAGGAGCTGCGCGACCTGGCGCAGGCCGTCGGCGCCGACACCGTCATCTGCGACGGCGAGCTGACGCCCGGTCAGCTGCGTCAGCTCGAGGACGTCGTCAAGGTCAAGGTCGTCGACCGGACGGCGCTGATCCTGGACATCTTCGCTCAGCACGCCCGCTCGAAAGAGGGCAAGGCTCAGGTCGAGCTGGCCCAGATGCAGTACCTCCTGCCTCGACTGCGGGGCTGGGGTGAATCGCTGTCCCGGCAGGTCGGCGGCCGGGTAGCCGGCGGCGCCGGTATCGGCGGCCGTGGGCCGGGCGAGACGAAGATCGAGATCGATCGCCGCCGGATCACGGCGCGGATGGCCAAGTTGCGGCAACAGATCGCGCACATGAAGACGGCTCGCGACGTCAAGCGGTCTCGCCGCCGCGACGGCCAAGTGCCGAGCGTCGTGTTGGCCGGTTACACCAACGCCGGAAAGTCCTCGCTGCTCAATCGCATGACCGGTGCGGGAGTGCTGGTCGAAGACGCCTTGTTCGCCACCCTCGATCCGACGGTGCGCGGGTGCCAGGCCTCCGACGGCCGGCCGTACACGCTGGCTGACACCGTGGGTTTCGTCCGGCATCTGCCGACCCAGCTCGTAGAGGCGTTCCGGTCGACACTGGAAGAGGTGGCGGACGCCGACCTCATCCTGCACGTTGTCGACGCCGCGGACCCCGATCCGGAGGCCCAGATTCGTGCTGTCCGAGAGGTGTTGGGCGAGATCAACGCCTTGGACGTACCCGAGCAGTTGGTGTTCAACAAGGTCGACTCCGCCGACGCGGTCATGGTGCTGCGCCTTCGCCGGATCGCACCGGACGGCGTCTTCGTATCCGCGTACACCGGGGACGGCATCGACAAGCTGGTCGCCGTAGTCGAAGACCGACTGCCCCGGCCTCGGGCCGAGGTCACCGTCCTGCTGCCGTACGACCGCGGCGACCTGGTCTCGCGCATCCACGGCTCAGGCGAGGTGTTGTCGACCGAGCATTCCGGACGGGGAACACGAATCAACGCGCGGGTGAACGATGAGCTGGCTGCTGCGCTCGCTCCGTTTCGGGTCGAGGTGGGCGTAGGCTCGTAGCCGACGAATGCTGTCAGCTGCCGTCAAGCGCAGCCACCGCCGAAGGGGCACGACGTGGAGCTGTTCTCGCCCGGTCACCTGATTCCGCTGCTGATCGTTGTGGCGATCCTGTTCTTCGGGTGGAAGCAACTGCCGGACATGGCGCGGTCGGTCGGCAAGTCACTGCGAATCTTCAAGACGGAGATGAAGGGGATGGGCGACGACGACGCCGCCCGCGACGCGCACACCGCTCAGTCGGCGCAGCACGCCGCGCCTCCGGCGGTCGCCCCAGCGAGCACCACTTCCGCCGACCGTACTGTCGACGGTGCGACGTCAGCGGCGTCCCCACTTCCTCCCGCTGTTACGCGCAGTACGGACGCTCCGCGGCACGACACGACCTGACCCGTCGCGCTCCGTCCGTCAGACTCTGCCCTTCATCCGACGCTGCTGCCGTTCATCAGACTTTGCGCAGAACGGCCACCACACGACCCAAGACGACTGCGTCATCCCCGGGTATGGGGACGTACGCATCGTTATGCGGCATCAGCCAGATGTGACCATCACGCCGGCGGAACGTCTTGACGGTCGCTTCGCCGTCGATCATTGCAGCGACGACCTCGCCGTTCTCGGCGTTGGGCTGTTGTCGGACGACCACCCAGTCCCCGTCCGAGATCGCGGCGTCGATCATCGAGTCGCCTGCCACCCGCAGCATGAACAGCGTGCCCTCTCCGACGAGTGACCGGGGGAGCGGGACGACGTCCTCGACGACCTGCTCGGCGAGGATCGGCCCGCCTGCCGCGATGCGACCGACGACCGGCACGTAAACGGGCGATACGGCCTCGACCGGCGGGCGCCCGGGGGTGGTCCCGCCGGTCCGCGCCTGGCCGCGCCGTCCGCGTTGTCCGGCCGACGAGGAGTCGGCGGGAGCAACCGTGACCGCGCGCGGCCGGCCGGCGTCTCGGCGTAGATAGCCCTTGTCCTCCAGAACGGCGAGTTGGTGAGCAACGCTCGACGTGGAGGACAGCCCCGCGGCTTCGCAGATCTCCCGAATGCTGGGGGGATACCCGCGTCGTTCGACCGATTCTCGGATCACCTCGAGAATGACCCGCTGGCGGGCACTTAGTCCGTCGCCACGTTCGCGGTCAGCGAGCGACGTGACCGGGCGTCCCGCGCGTCCGGGTGGACGAGGCGGCCGCACGTCACGGTCGGCACGAGACGACGTGGTCGACGACGCCTGACGAGGCACAGGAGAACTCCGTTCACTCGGGCCCGATCCGACCGAGAGTGTCCCGGCGGTGGAGCGATTCGCTCACCTGTGAACGTAGCCGTTCACGGATTCGATCTCAAACGTCTGTTCGAACGACACGCCGGTAGCGGGTGTTTTCTGTCGGAGGTCGGTGGTACACCCGACTCGTACACGTGTTCGACGAACACACGTTCGGTCGGGTGAGCCGGCCGGGTCGCTCGAAGGGTAGGCCTGATGTCTGCTACGTCCACTGCAACCGGTCTGCGGTCGCTGACCGGGATGCCGGCGCGGTCGGGTCCAGATGGCCGCCGTTGGCGGCGCCAGGGGCGTCCTCCTCGCGCGCTTCGACCACTGCCTTCTACATCGTGTGTCCGCGGCGTACAGCCGCCACCGGCCGCCGTACTGGCGGCGCAGGCGGCGGCGTACAGCGGGGCGCTGACGGTCGCTCCTGACGGACGCGCGCTGCGGCTCACCCGCCGCGGCCGGGTCGTGGTCGTCGTTGCCTGCGCCGCGGTAGCGGCTTGTCTGCTGTGGCTGGCTCACACCGGCTCTGCGACGGCCGGACCAGCAGCGCCACCCCACGGCGTCGTGACGGTGGCTCCCGGCGACACCCTGTGGTCGATCGCCGGCCGGGTGGCGCCGCAGCGCGACCCGCGGGTGGTGGTCGCCCAACTCATGCGCGGCAACGACCTGCCGACCGTAGCCGTCACGCCCGGCCAGATTTTGCGTGTCGTCGAGTAGCGACACGCGGGCGGACGACTTGCGTGCAGACATCCTCGGTTCTACTGTCCACCCCTACATGTAGTAGTTACACTGATGTAAGTCGTCCACAGCTTGCGTTCCGACATCCACAACAGGACGCACCTGCTCCACAAGATGTCCACCGGGACACCGTGGAGATAACGGACGCCGGACGAAGGGGAGGTCAACGATGCGCTGTCCGTACTGCCGCTATCCCGACTCCCGCGTCGTCGATTCCCGCGAACAGGACGAGGGCCAGGTCATCCGGCGGCGGCGCAGCTGTCCGGAGTGCGGGCGGCGGTTCACCACCCTCGAAGAGGCCACCCTCGCGGTGATCAAGCGCAGTGGGGTCACCGAACCGTTCAGCCGGGTCAAGGTCGTCAACGGAGTGCGCCGGGCCTGCCAGGGGCGCCCGGTCGACGAGGACGCACTCGCGCAGCTCGCGCAGACGGTCGAGGACACGGTCCGGGCCTCCGGCGTAGCCGAGGTTCCGAGCGAGGAGGTCGGCCTGGCCATCCTCGGCCCGCTGCGCCGGCTCGACGAAGTGGCGTTTCTGCGCTTCGCCAGCGTCTACCAGTCCTTCACGTCCGTCGACGACTTCGAGAAGGCCATCACCGAACTGCGTGCTGAGCGCCGCGCGCGGCTCGGGGAGTCCGCGCGGTCCGACTCGACGCCAGCACTCGATTGACCCCGCACACCCCGCTCGTATCGCCCACCAGCTCGTCCCAGGGAGAGGAACCGCACGCCATGACCGAGGCCGTCCGCCGCGTCGTCCCGTCCGAAGTCACCGGATCCATGCCGTTCGACGCGCCAGACCCGACCGGCGCCCAGCGAGCGGCCGAAGCGGGCCTGCAGGTCTCCCGCCTATACACCACCGCGGACGTCCACCCCTATCACGAGGTCACCTGGCAGCGTCGCGACGTCGTCATGACCAACTGGCGCGACGGCTCGATCAACTTCGAACAGCGTGGCGTGGAGTTCCCGGACTTCTGGTCGATCAACGCGGCGAACATCGTGACGACCAAGTACTTTCGAGGCGCGGTCGGCACGGAGGCCCGTGAGTGGTCGCTGCGGCAGTTGATCGACCGCGTGGTCACCAAGTACCGAGTGGCCGGCGAGGAGTACGGCTACTTCGCCTCGCCGCAGGACGCCGAGATCTTCGAGCACGAGCTCACCTGGATGCTGCTGCACCAGGTCTTCAGCTTCAACTCCCCGGTGTGGTTCAACGTCGGGACGACGTCGCCCCAGCAGGTGTCGGCCTGTTTCATCCTCGCGGTCGACGACACCATGGACTCCATCCTGAACTGGTACCGCGAAGAAGGCCTGATCTTCAAGGGCGGCTCCGGAGCCGGCTTGAACCTGTCGCGCATCCGGTCGGCCAAAGAGCTGCTGTCCTCCGGTGGGACGGCGTCCGGACCGGTCAGTTTCATGCGTGGGGCAGACGCGTCGGCCGGCACGATCAAGTCCGGCGGCGCCACGCGGCGAGCGGCCAAGATGGTGGTCCTCGACGTCGATCACCCGGATATCGAGGAGTTCATCACCACCAAGGCTCGCGAGGAGGACAAGATCCGCGTCCTGCGTGACGCCGGTTTCGACATGGACCTGGGTGGCCGGGACATCACCTCCGTCCAGTACCAGAACGCAAACAACTCCGTCCGGGTGTCCGACGAGTTCATGCGTGCCGTCGAGCAGGGGCAGCCTTTCGGGCTGCGTGCGCGTACGAACGGTGAGGTCCTCGAGACCGTCGAGGCCAAGCGCCTGTTCCGGTCCGTCGCGCAGGCCGCTTGGGAATGCGCGGACCCGGGCATCCAGTACGACGACACGATCAACGACTGGCACACCAACCCGGAGACCGGTCGCATCACGGCATCCAACCCGTGCAGTGAGTACATGAGTCTGGACAACACGTCCTGCAATCTGGCCTCGCTGAACCTCCTTACCTTCTTGCGAAACGACGACAGCTTCGATGTGGAGCGGTTCGTCGGCGCGGTGGAGCTGATCGTCACCGCTATGGACATCTCGATCTGCTTCGCTGACTTCCCGACCGAGGCCATCGGCGTGAACACGCGCGCCTACCGTCAGCTGGGGATCGGTTACGCCAACCTAGGCGCTCTGCTCATGGCGCAGGGTCTGGCGTACGACTCCGAAGGCGGTCGAGCACTTGCCGGTGCGATCACCTCGACAATGACCGCGGTCGCGTACCGGCGGTCGGCCGAGATGGCCGGCGTGGTCGGGCCCTATGAGGGGTTCGCGCGCAACGCCGAGGCGCATGGGCGGGTCATGCGCAAGCATGCGGCCGCCAACGATGCGGCCCGTCGTCTGCACGAGAACGACCGTGCGCTCTACGCGGTCGCGGGTCAGGAGTGGGAACGCGGCAACGCGTTAGGCCACGTCAACGGCTGGCGCAACGCACAGGCCAGCGTGCTCGCGCCAACCGGAACGATCGGGCTGATGATGGACTGCGACACCACCGGTGTCGAACCGGACCTCGCGCTGGTCAAGTTCAAGAAGCTCGTCGGCGGCGGGTCGATGCAGATCGTCAACCAGACGGTGCCGCGCGCCCTACGGGCGCTGGGCTACCCCGAAGAGCAAGTCGAGGCGATCGTCGAGTACATCGCCGAGCACGGACACGTCATCGACGCGCCGGGGCTCCGCCCGGAGCACTATGAGGTCTTCGACTGCGCCATGGGTCAGCGGGCGATCAAGCCGATGGGACATGTACGCATGATGGCGGCCGTGCAGCCCTTCCTGTCCGGGGCGATCTCCAAGACGGTCAATCTGCCCGAGGCGGCCATCGTCGAGGACATCGAGGAGGTCTACCTACAAGGCTGGCGGCTCGGCCTCAAGGCGCTCGCGGTCTACCGCGACAACTGCAAGGTCGGCCAACCACTGTCGGCCGGCAAGGGTGAGAAGCCGGCCGCCGAGCCATCCGTCGAGCCGGCGGTCCAGACGGTCGTGGAGTATCGGCCGATCCGCAAGCGACTGCCGAAGTCCCGCCCGTCGACGACCACATCGTTCACGGTGGGTGGTGCCGAGGGCTACATGACCGCGGGGTCCTACCCCGACGACGGCCTGGGCGAGGTGTTCCTCAAACTTGGCAAGCAGGGCTCGACGCTGGCCGGCGTGATGGACGCCTTCTCGATCGCAATCTCCATCGCTCTGCAGCACGGGGTGCCGTTGGAGACCTACGTCAGCAAGTTCACCAACATGCGGTTCGAGCCGGCCGGGTTGACCGACGACCCGGATATCCGCATGGCGCAGTCCGTTCTGGACTACATCTTCCGTCGTCTCGCCCTCGACAACCTGCCGTTCGAGACGCGCGCGGCCCTCGGCATCCATACCGCGGCCGAGCGGACCAGGCAGCTCGAGACTGGGTCCTACACCCCGACCGACGAGGGCGAGGAGGAGATGGACACCGTGGCTCTGGCCCAGTCGGCCCCGGTCACTTCGGTGCCGGCGCCCGAGATCGCCGACGCAGTGGTAGCCGAGACGGCTCAAGCCGCGCCGCCGCAGGTGCACAGCTCGACCGAGCTCGCCGAGGCGATGATCGGCGCGTCCGCCGATGCGCCGCTGTGCATGAACTGCGGGACGAAGATGCGTCAGGCCGGCAGCTGCTTCGTCTGCGAGGGCTGCGGAAGCACGAGCGGCTGCAGCTGAAACGTAGCGGGTGGCGGTAAGCCCGAGTGGCTGGCCCGGGCAGATGATCGTGCGCCGGACCAGCGATGATCTTGCCGCCATCTGCGACGGGGGTGTGGCGACCCGGCCGACGACCTACGGCGCTCGTCCCACCGTGGCGGACACGACGTCACGGTCGGGTTGCAAACCGCAATTTCGAGTGGTGAGCCGTCGCGGTCCGTAGTAGACCGTGTACATGGTCAGCACGACCGCGGGCGGCGTCTCCGGACGTTCGCGCGGCCGCGTGACGGAGGCGCCAGCGGTCGCTCGGACGACGGCGACCTCTCGTCGGCGGCGCCGCCCCGCTCGGCCGCCGATGAGCAACGGCCTCTACAACTTCGTTGTCTTCGCTTCGGTCCTGCTGTTCATGATCCTGGCCGCCGGCGTCGGGATGCTCGCTCTTGAGTCGGCGTTGCGCTGAGCGAGGCGCACCACGACGGAGTCGTCCCGGTGGACGGACGGAACCGATCCGGCCAGTCGGTTGAGGCTGGTCCGGACGACGGCCGGTGACCGTCGCATACGGGTGAGGCCTACAGCGAAGGCCGCGACCACAGCCATCACGGCAACGTCGAACGTCGCCGCGCGCGGAGTGGTCAACCCTGGGAGGTTGACCGTCGCCGCAAGGGCGCTGAGCGCCGCGAGCCAATTTCGAGCCCGACGGTCGGCGAGCGGAGCCAGGCAGACCAACCCCCACAGCGCATACCACGGATAGAACACCGGGCTGAGCAACGACATCGCGACTAACGCCAGGCCGGTCGTCTTGGCCAGCGGACGGTGGTGGGCGGTGAGCAACAGGTATCCGGTAATGACCAGCGCCGCGATCAGCGCCGTCACCCGGCATGCGTAGGCAGCATCCGCCTGCGCCGAGGACGGCATGACCAGCGACACCAGTGCCGCGGACACGGTGGAGATAGCAGCCGGTGTGGAGGTGAGCGCTGGCGTGCCCAACGAGCGCAGCCATCCCCAGCCGTTCGGTACGAGCAGCGTGAACACCAACCAGCAGGCCGCAATGACGCCGACGCCGCGCAGCAACAACCGGCGTAATTCCAGGTGGCCGCCCGCCGCGTACGCCGTCGCGTACGTGACGAACACAATGGCCAGGACGACGACCATGGCCGGTGCCTTGATGGCTCCGGCTGCACACCCGAGCATGAGGCCGAGATAGAACTGGCCCTGGTTGGCGGCGAAGATCGCGGCCAGCAGCAGGGCACACATCACTCCCTCGAAGTGGGCACCGCTCACGACGTACATGAAGGTCAGCGGGTTGAGCACGGTCAGGGCGAGGGCCGTGGACCGCCGGTCCGGCCCGGCGAGCCGCATGACCAGGACGCCGGTCGCGACGACGCCCACGACCGCGAACAGGCGCAGCACGATGATCGCGCCGAGCGCCGTACCACCGCCGAGCACCACGGCCATGTGTTCGATCAGCGTGGCCAACGGCCCGTAGGGGCTGGGCTCGCTACGCCAGGACGGATCGACCGCCGCCAAGGTGGGCCCCCACCCGAGGGCTGACGGGCCGCTGGTGTACGGATCGTGCCCTTGCGCGACGAGCAGGCCCTGTGCGGCGTAGCTGAACACGTCCGAGCTCAGGATCGGTGGGCCGATCAGGAACGGAAGCGCCCACCACCCGGCCACCCGCCACAGGTCGGGCGACGAGCCGTCGCTACGTCCGACGCGCCCGAGCAGGTACAACCAGAGCACGACCAGCGCGCACACCCCGGCCGCCAGCACCAGACCCGGCCACGGCGAGTGCCGCGGATCGACCTGATCAGCCGCGAGCAACCCCAGCCAACGGGTCAGCGGAGTCGTCGACGTCGCCAGCCCGACCCGGCCGCCGGCGACGACGACCACGGCTCCCAGCACAGCACCGGACACCGCAAGCAATCGGAAGGCACGGGAAGCGGGAAGAGTGGCAACGCCGGCCCGCCGGACGTGCGTGTTCATGATCCGGACCAGGGTCGACTCCTCCCCGCGGTCGACGATCCCAACGTGGCCGCGTTGAGCTAGAGGCGTCGAGCGCCGCCACGCGGGTGCAGCCGGCGCGACGCTCGCCCAGTGTACGTGTGAGCCGGCCGGCAATTCTGCTGACGTTGTGCGCTTCGGAGGCCAGAATGGACGCCGACGGGACTGAGGGTTCTACGAGCCACCGAACCGGGACGGGGCTGGCTCGGGCATGATGCCGATTGTCGGAGTCGGCGTAGGCGGGAAGGAAGCGGCTCAATGACGAGCGTGGCGTTGCGCGGACGCGCGATGCCGCAAATACGGACGTGGTCGCCCGCCGCCTGGGCGTTGCTGTGCGGCCTGGCGCTCGCCGTGTTGTACCTCCTGTGGACGCCGCTCGCGCCCGACCTGGCGGCGCAGGTGGCTCGCACGAACGTCGTCCGTAACGCCGGCAACCTGTCGTGGTGGACGGGCTGGTTCGGCGGCCTGTCGATGCCGTCCTACAGCCTGCTCGCGCCGCCGTCTATGGCGCTGCTCGGGGTTCGGGCGACCGGGGTCGTCGCGGCGGTCGCGGGCACGTGGTTCACCGCCAGACTCGTGGAGCAGTCCCGCCGGCCGCGTGCGGGCGCGATTGCCTTCGCCGCCGCTCAGATGGCCAATCTCATCGACGGCCGGGTCACCTTCGCGATGGGCCTCGCCTGCGCGATGGCGGCACTGTTGGCTGTACGGGCACACCGTCCCGTCCTGACCAGCGCATGCGCAGTGGCCGCGTTCTGCGCCAGCCCGCTCGCCGGCTTCTTCCTCGGTATCGCATTGGTCGCGGTAGCCATGGTCGACCCGACGCGTCGTCGTGCGGCGGTCGGCGTGGCCGGCCTACTGGTCGTGCTCGGTGTCGCCAGCGCGTTGCTGTTTCCGGGCAGCGGGCAGATGCCCTTCACGCTGACCGATGTCGTGCCGTCGGGGCTGTGTTGTCTCGGCGTAGCGCTGTTCTGCCCGAACCGGGTGGTCCGGGTCGCGGTCCTACTCGTGGCCTGCGCCCTGCCGGTGTTTCTGATCGTCCCCGGTGCGGTGGGTGACAACGTCACTCGGCTGTCGTGGGTGTGCTCGGTGCCGCTGGTTGTGGCGTACGCGCCGCTACGTCGCGAGTTCCTGGCGCTGGTCCTCGCCGGCCTCGCCACGTGGCCCGCCATCGACCTGACCATTCAGCTGGCGTCCGGACGAGACGCTTCGTCGCAGCCGACGTTCTACGCGTCGCTGTCCGGGGCGATCACCTCCGAGCAGGCTCAGCTGGGCGCCGGCGCGGTCGGGCAACGCGTCGAGATCGTGGACACCAAGAATCATTGGGGATCCACCTACCTCGGTGACACCGTCGCCCTGGCTCGAGGCTGGTACCGGCAGGCCGACGTCGCCTACAACCCGCTGTTCTACCGGGACGGCGCACTGACCGCGCAGAGCTACCGGGTCTGGCTGGACGAGCTCGCTGTCGGCTGGGTCGCGCTGCCCAGCGGGGACGTGCCCCTGGACTATTCGGCGGTACGCGAGGCCCAGCTCGTGCGCGGCGGGCTGAGCTATCTGTCGCCCGTCTGGTCGGATCCGCACTGGACGCTCTACCGGGTGACGGAGGCGACCGGCCTCGGCCTCGGAGCGCGCGTGACCGCAGTGGACGCGTCGAGCGTGAGCGTGTCGGTGCCGAGGACGTTCCCCGTCGCCTTACGGATGCGATGGTCGCCCTACCTGCAGGTGCAGCATCCCGACGGGACGCCGGCTCCCGGTGCGTGTATCGCGAACAACAGCGGGTGGGTAGGACTGCGCGTCCCCGCCGCGGGCGACTACCGGATCAGCAGCCATCTCAACCCGGTCGACCGCGTGCTGGCTACCCAGGCGTGCCCGCCCCGGTTCGGCTGACCGTCGGCGCTGCACGCTCCGGTAATTCCGCCGCCGCGCGCACGCGCGGAAAACGGCGGGACGGGTCAAAGGTGGTCAAGCGACCGCGGACGGCCGCCTGGAATCCGCCCACGACGGCCAACAAACCCACGGCCACGATGCCGTCCAGCCAGAAGTGATTCGCTGTCGCCACCACGACGAACACCGTGATCACCGGATGGAACAGCACGATCCAGCGCCACGCACTCGTTCCGACGGCGACGACGGTCCCGGCGACGAGAAACGCCCACGCCACATGGACTGACGGCATCGCCGACAACTGATCGGCATCGATCCCCACCCCGCTATAGACCGACTGGCCGTACTGCTGCGCGACGTCGACGAAACCCAGTTGGGGCAGCAGTCGCGGCGGCGCGACAGGCACGAACTGCACGAGCAGGCAGGCGCCCGTCACGAGCGCGACCGTGGTGCGCGCGCGGCCGTAGGCGCCGCGGTGCCAGAAGAAGAGCCAGATCAACAAGGCGAAGAGGGTCGTGAAGTGCATCGTCGCGTAGTACAGGTTGCACAGCTGCGCCAGCATGGGGTGCGGGCCGATCAGGTGCTGGACGCCCAGCTCGTCCGGCAGGCCCCACGCCCGCTCGGTGCGCACGATCCACTCGGCCCTTGATGACGCGCCGGCCGTCGCAGTGGCCAAGCTCCCGACCAGCTGCCACAACGCGTACAAACCGGCGACGTAACCGGCTTCGCGCAGCAGCGGCCCGACACGAGCCAGCCGGGGTTCGGCGCGGACCAGTCCGGACGCGCCGAGCAGGGCAGCGCCGACGAGCGTGGCCTGCGGCCAGGTGAGCGCGACGGCGTGCACGGGCTCACTATGCCGCCTCAGGGCAGCGGCTGGGCCTCGATCAACTGCAACAACCACGACGGCCCGACAGCGGTGACCGTCGCCGGGAGTCGGCCGCGTAATCCGTGGTCCGCCGTCACCACAACCGTCTGGTCGCCTGACGACACCGCGTCGGTGGCCACCTGGACGACCTCGGTGTCGCCGTCTCGGTTGACGGTATGGACGACCAGCGCCGAGCCGTCTTCGGCCACCGCGACGGCCGCGCCTTCCAGCACCACGTGCACGGCCGGTAGCAGGACGGTCAGCGCGCCGGCCTGGACGCCGTTGGGTAGGCGATCCGCCGGGATACCCATGGTCGTCAGCGGTTCGAGCTGCTCGAGCAGTCGGCGGCCGGCGGCTGGCCGGTCACGCCACCAACCGTCCGGACGGGACCCCACGACGTTGGCGGCATCGATCACCAGCGTGAGCGGAGCGTCGGGTGCCTCGACGAGCGGCCAGGTCTCGGCGAAGCCGTGGTGCAGTGGCAGCGCACCGACCTCTCCGATGGACCACCAGCGCACCGCGGAACTCTCGGCGTTCGCCGCGTACGGGTTGATCAGCGCACGGGGCCGCCCCAGGACGGTGGTGTAGGACCAGCCTCCGTGGTCGTCGCACAGCAGCGCGTAGGCGTCCACGCTGCCGGGCGCGATGCCGGCTTCCTCGTCGGCCTCGCGCACCGCGGCCGCGACCGCGTCCTCGTGGCTGTCGCGAGCGCCTCCGGGGATACCCCATGTGCCGCCCTCGTGCGTCCACGGCGCCCGATGCTGCAGGATGACTTGGCCGTCGGCGCGCACGAGCAGACCCGCGGCCCCGAACCGTCCCCAGTGCCGATGCCCGAGCGCGCATACGACCCAGCCGTTGCCGTCGCCCATCGCCGTCCCGCCGGAGTCGTCGCGGCTCGCCAGCGTGGCGGGCCATCCCGGCTCGCCGCCCGCGGCGAACCATGATCGACGTCGGCCCGTCAGGTCGCCTCTCGGCGGTAGGCCGCTCGCGGCGGCGGATGTGGGACCGGGGGCCATGCCCGGGCCGACGTCGACAGTTCACCGTACTCGCGCGCAGCCGCCGGACGCGTCGCAGCCACGTATCGTCGATGACGCTCACCGACCCCCACCGACGAGCCGTAGCTCGGAGAAGGCGTGACTGACCGACCCCACCGCCCGGTGCCGTTCGCCGACCTCACCGCGTTGATCGACGCGGCGCGAGGGGGTGACGAGATGTCACGCGCTGAGGTGGCGTCGGCCACCGCGGCCTTGGTCATCGCCGTCGGCCGCGGCGCCGACCGCGGCGCGTTGACCGACCTGGACGAGCGAGTCGGACTGGACACCTTGGCTGCCCTGTGGCGCGACGCGGACCCGGTCAGCCTGCCCGGCGCACTGTGGGTCTTGTACGTGGTGAGGCAGTGGTGTTCCCAACACGCGGTGGAGGTCACCCGGCTGTGGCGCACCGGCGCGATGTGGCGCCCCGCGGACGCTCTCGTCGCCGGGGTCGCGGACGACGCTGATGCGGGCGGCATTCGCGCAATGGCCGACGCGATCCTCACCGGCGCGTACCGCGGCGATTTCGCGGTCGCGTTGGAACGGGCCGCCGCGATCTTCCGCGTGGTCGCTGCTGGTCGCCGCGACGACGAGGACGATCCGCGCGCGGTCGCGCTCGCCGCCCGCAACGAGCAGGCCGCCGCCGACCTGACCCGCGCGGCGCGTCTGTGGCGCAATGGGGCGTTGCACTAGACGACACCGTCAACGCGTCAGACCCGTCGTCCACAACCGGGATACCGTCCTCCACAGCCGGAGGCGAAAGCACCCGGGGGGATATCGATCGCGGCACGCTCACGGTGTGACGCGCAGCCAGCCTCCGGCACCGACCCTGCGCCTGTCCGGGCCAGCTGATCTGATCGAGGCCGTCCCCTTTCTGCTGGGATTTCATCCGCAGCGCAGTCTGGTCCTGCTCGGCCTCGGCGGCGACGGCGGTCGAAGGGTCACCGTGACAGCACGGATGGATCTCGATGACGTGTCTGACGGCCTTGACGACACGCTGTGCGCGGTCGCGCGCAGCGGTGCCGACGCCGTCGTCGCGATCCTTTACGCAGCGAATGTCGACGACCAGTCCTGGGTGGACCTGATCTACCGTGCGGCTCGTGACATCGACCTAGAGCCGATCGACGTTCTGCGGGTCGACGCGGGACGCTGGCGCTCGCTGCAGTGCGAGGACACGCGCTGCTGCCCGCCCGATGGCCGGCCGTTGGCGGGCAACGCGTCGTCGACGGCGGCCGCGGCCACCTACGCCGGCCTTGTCGCCTGGCCGGATCGCGAACAGCTGGCGCGCACCTTGGATCCGTGCGGCGACGACGACCGTGCTGCCCTGCTGCCGCTCCTCGAGGACGCCGAGGAGGACGCCATGCGCGCCATCCTCGCCGGAGGACAGGAACGACGACGGCGGGCGGACAAGCGAGCGATCTTCGCCGCGGCGCGGGACGCCGACCGCACGCTGTTTCGCGCCGAACTCGCGGGGACGCAATTAGCGCGCTTCGCGACGGCACTGGCCGACGTCGCGGTGCGAGATCCGGTATGGCTCGCCGTCGACCAGGGCCGGTTGTGCGGACGGGCCCTGTGGGCTGAGCTCGCGCGCCGGGTCCCCGCGCCCTACGACGCTCCGGCGTTGTTTCTGTTCGGATGGGCGGAATGGCGGTCCGGCAACGGCGTACTTGCCGGAATCGCCGCGGAGCGAGCGTTGCGCAGCGACCCGGACTACACCGCCGCGGACCTGCTGCTCGCGTCCCTTCGCCATGGCCTGGACCCCGGGCGTACTCCGCGGCTGCGTATGCCGAGGTCGGCGTGAACGTGGGCCTGCCGTGAAGTGGTCAGCGCGCGACCAGGTGTGGGCGTACCGGGCTCGGCAGGTAGGACTCGCCCCGCAGCCGCCGGTCGACGGCCTCGGCGCACGCCCGGCCCTCAGCGATCGCCCACACGACCAAACTGGCTCCCCGTGTCGCGTCTCCGCACGCATAGACGCCGTCCGCGTCCGTGTGCCAGTCGCCGTCCACGACGGCGGTACCCCGGGTGACGTGTTGGCGGACTCCGAGCGCGTCGAGCAATTCGGGAACGTCCGTGCCGGTGAAGCCGGCGGCCAGCAAGACCAGGTCGGCCGGCAGCTGGGTACGCGACGCCTCGACCGGACGGAACTCCCGCTCGGCGCCGACCCGTACGATCTCGACCTCCTCCACGACGACGGCCCGCAGGTAGCCCGCATCATCTCCGACGAACTCGATCACCTCGCGAGCCCAGGCCTCGTGCACGCCCTCGTCGTGAGCCGGCGACCGGCCACGGCTGTCGACCGGCAGCGGCCAACGCGGATTGATCAGCCCGTTCGAGCGCACGGGACGTGGGTTGTGGTCCAACACGGTGACCGAGGCCGCGCCCTGCCGGTTGGCCGTGCCGAGGCAATCCGCCGCCGTGTCACCACCTCCGATGATCACGACGTGCTTGCCGCGCGCGTCGAGCGGGGACGTCGGCAGGTCACCGGCCTGAACTCGGTTGCCGAGCGGCAGGTACTCCATGGCCTGATGCACGCCGATCAACTCGCGCCCCGGATTCACGACTTCGCGTTGCCGCAACGCGCCGACGGCCAGGACGACCGCGTCGAAATCGGCACGCAGTCCGCTCACCATGGGCGGCGTGATCTCGGTGTTCGGTCGAAAGACCGTGCCCTCCTCCGACATCTGTGTCAATCGCCGATCGATGACGTCCTTGGGCATCTTGAAATCCGGAATGCCGTAGCGAAGCAGGCCGCCGATCCGGTCGTCGCGTTCGAACACCGTGACCGCGTGGCCGGCGCGGGTCAGTTGCTGAGCGGCGGCGAGGCCGGCCGGTCCCGATCCGACGACGGCGATGCGATGTACGGTCCGCTCGGAGGGCGGCTGCGGCTGCACGATGTCGTCGTCGAACGCGCGGTCGACGATGGCGAGCTCCACCTGCTTGATCGTCACCGGGTCGGTGTTGAGCGCGAGCACGCAGGCGGCCTCGCACGGCGCCGGACAGATCCACCCCGTGAATTCTGGGAAGTTGTTAGTGGCGTGCAGCCGCTCACTGGCACTGACGAGATCGTCCCGGGCCACGAACTCGTTCCACTCCGGGATCAGGTTGCCCAAGGGACAGCCGCTGTGGCAGAACGCCACTCCGCAGTCCATGCAACGCCCCGCCTGCTGGCGGACCGACTCGTCTGGTGCAGTCAGGTAGATCGGTTGCCAGTCCCGGATGCGCTCAGCGGCCGGCCGTTTGGGTGTGTCGACGCGCGGATGCTTCAAGAACCCGTGCGGGTCGTGCGCCACCGGCAGCCCCAGACGTCGTTCGATCGGACGGCAAGCGAGACGCCGGCGGCTCGCGTCCGACTGACTGTACGGGAGCGGTCAGGCGACGCGTTCGGTCACAGTCGTCGTCGGTCGGACGAACACATGGTCGGCCACGACCGCCGTGAATACCTGGTCCCCGTCCGGTGCTCGGACCACCACGTCGTCACCGGGCGCCCGCGACACCGTGACCGGTTGCCCGGGCAGTACGCCGGCCACGGAGAATCGGTGCATGAGTTCGGCGTCGGGCTGCAGTTGCTCGCTGATCCGGGTGACGGTGACGCGAACTTCCGGGGCGCCGGTGCTCTCGCCCACGCGTACCGCGTTGGCCAGCGAGGTCAGCTCGGCGGACGAGTCGCCGAGCGGGAACGGCAGACCGAGGTCGTCCAGGCCGGGAATCGGGTTGCCGTGCGGGCACACCAGGGGCTTGTCGAGCAGTGCGACGATGCGCCGCTCGACGGCGTCACTCATGACGTGTTCCCACCGGCACGCCTCGATGTGCAGTTGCTCCCAGTCCAGGCCGATGACGTCGGCCAGAAGCCGCTCGGCCAACCGGTGCTTGCGCATGACCGCGACGGCCTCGCGTCGGCCCTGGTCGGTGAGCTGCAGATGACGGTCGCCGGCGACGTGCACCAGCCCGTCCCGTTCCATCCGGGCAACGGTCTGGCTGACGGTCGGACCGCTCTGACCCAGCCGTTCGGCGATGCGAGCCCGCAGCGGGACGACGCCTTCCTCTTCAAGCTCGTACACGGTCCGCAGATACATCTCGGTCGTGTCGATGAGGTCGCTGTGGTGACTCACGATGCCCATTCTCGGTCGGCTGCCTGGACCTCATCGTCCCACGCGCAACCGCGAGACGCAGGCCAGCCGGCTCACCTGCTGAGCGCAGGCCAGGACATAGTCACCTCATGAAGGCAGAGCAGGACGCTGATCTCGTAGGCGTAGGACAGGGAGCGGACCTCATCAGCGCCGCGCAGCTGGGCCGCCTCTTGCGCGACGGATCGCGGCCCGTCGTCATCGACGTGCGCTGGCAACTGAACGGTCCGAGCAGCTGGGACGCCTACCTCGCGGGACACGTGCCTTCTGCCGGGTGGGCCGACCTCGAGCACGAGCTGGCCGGACCACCGGGCCGGCCCGGCAGGCATCCGCTGCCCGATCTGGAGCAGCTTCAACGCGCCGTGCAGCGCTGGGGCATCGCGCCGGAGAAGACGGTCGTCGTCTACGACGCGCGAGACAGCACGGCCGCGGCTCGTGCCTGGTGGATGCTGAAATGGGCGGGCTTGGGCGATGTGCGCGTACTGGACGGCGGGCTGGCGGCGTGGCAGTCGGCCGGCGGCATGTTGGAGACCGGACCGCCGAGACCACGACCCTCCGGCACCGTGGTCCTGGCGGCGGGCGCTATGGCCACCCTGGATGCCGAGGGCGCCCAGCGCATCGCTACGGTCGGCGCGTTGGTGGACGCCCGAGCCTTCGATCGCTTCGCTGGTCACGTCGAACCCGTAGACGCCGTGGCCGGGCACATCCCCGG
>CAXTNQ010000021.1:5641-23210 GCA_964245745.1 uncultured Jatrophihabitantaceae bacterium | reverse complement strand
GCGTAACGGCGCGACCGGCGCGGCGATCCTGATCGCGGCGTTCGCGATCGGGGTGGCGCACGGGCCGACCGGTCTCGGCTGGGCGTGGCTGGCCGGGTATCCGCTCTACCTCGCCGTCAGCCTGTGGCGATCGCTGCCGGTGATCGGCGTCCCCGTGCCGTTGCGGTACCTCGACGGCTTGGACTCGTTGCTGTCCATCGTCCAGATGCCCGCCGGCGTCCCGGTAGCCACGGTGTCGATCGGGGGCGCCCGCAACGCCGGGCTCCTGGCCGTGCGAATCCTCGCCACGTCCGACCCGTCACTGGCCGACCGTATGGCGAAGTTCCAGGCCGGGCTGGCTGAGTTGGCCCACAGTAAGGACGCCGCCCTCCAGGAGAAGCTCCGTACGCTGCCGTAATGAGACTGCCGCGACTGCGCCGGCCCCGCCGGCGACGCACGGTGATCCTCATCGCGGTTCTGGCGGTCGCCATCGTCGCCATCGGCGTGCTGGCGGTGGTCAACCGCACGCCGTCGGTCGCCACCCGGGTGCAGCAGGTGGCTGGCGTCCCGGAGGCCGGCCAACCGGTCGATCTCGACACGACGTTGTACCTGCCCGCACACACACCGGCGCCGGCCGTCCTGCTCGCGCACGGCTTCGGCGGCAGCAAGACCGACCTCGACAGCGCCGCGCGGTCACTGGCCCACCACGGTTTCGTCGTGCTGGCCTACACGGCCCGCGGCTTCGGCGCGTCCGGCGGACTCGTGCACCTTGATGCGCCGGCCTACGAGGTCGCGGACGCGTCCAAGCTCGTCGACTACCTCGCCACGTTGCCCGCGGTGCAGAAGGATGCTCCTGGCGACCCGCGAGTCGGCGTCGCCGGATCGTCCTACGGCGGTGGCCTGGCCCTGCTGCTCGCCGGCACCGACCGCCGCGTCGATGCTGTAGCGGCCGACATAGCGTGGAACGACCTCGAGCATTCGCTGTTCCCGAACGGGAGCGGCGCCGGACCGGGGCCGTTCAAGAAGCTGTGGGCCGGCTACCTGTTCCAGGGCGGCTACGGGCGGCTGCCGTCCGGCACCCTGTGCGGGCGCTTCGCGTCCGACGTGTGCGCTGCTTACCAACAGGCCGCTGAGACCGGGTCGCCCGACGCCGCGACGAGTGCCCTGCTCCGCGCGTCCAGTCCCGCCACCGTCCTGGCGCAGATCACCGCGCCCACCCTGCTCAGCCAGGGCGAGCAGGACTCCCTGTTCCCGTTGTCCGAGGCCGACGCCAACGCGCGGGGGATCGCTGCGCACGGCACCGCGGTCAAGGTCGTCTGGCGCTCCGGCGGCCACGACGGCAACGGCAACACCGATCAGCTGGCGGCGCTGCGCGCGCAGTGGTTCGACGCGCACCTGCGCGGTCGCGGCGAGGCTGCAACCAGCTTCCAGCTCGCGCAACGCAGCGGCGGGGTGGCCGCGAACAACGAGCGGCGGATCAGCCAGCGGGTGAGCCCCGCTTACGGCTTCCAGTCCCAGGTCGTGACGTTGACCGGTCCGGCCGCGCCGATCAGCGCGCCGGCCGGCGGCAATCCGGCCGCGGTCAGTGTCCTGCCGCAGGTCGGCAGCCTGCTCGACAACGCCGCCGGCCTGCCCAACGACCCGCTCAACGGACTGTCGGCGATCCCCGGGCAGGTCGCCCGCTTCGCCTCGCAACCGCTGGACGCTCGGCTCGTCATCGCCGGCTCGTCGTCAGTCACGCTGACCGTCACCGCGGCGACCACCACGGACGCGACGCTGTTCGTGGGCCTGCGTGACGTCGGCCCCGACGGGTCGAACGTGCTGCCGGGCGGCCTCGTCGCCCCTGTGCGGCTCACCGGCCTGACGCCGGGTACACCGCGGACGGTCAGCGTGCAGCTGCCCGGTGTCGTGCAGGCCGTTGCGGCGGGCCACCGTCTCGTAGTCACCGTGAGCACCACCGACTTCGCCTACCAGCTGCCTAGCGACCCGCGGCAGTACGTGGTCGGCCTGGCCGGCGATCAGCTCTCGGTCTCGACCGTGGACGGCCGCGTGATCCGGGACGGCTCGCCGGTCACGTGGCTCGTCGTCGGGCTGGTGATCGCTGCGCTGGTGGCGGTGGCGGTCGCCGCCTGGACGCTGCGCCGGCGACGGGCCGCCCGCCCGGACCCCACTTTGCGCGACGTGCCTATCGCCGTACGCGATCTGTCCAAGGAGTACGCCGACGGGTACCGCGCGGTCGACGGGGTGACCTTCAGCGTCGAGCGTGGCCAGGTGGTGGGCCTGCTGGGCCCGAACGGCGCGGGCAAGACGACCACCTTGCGCATGCTTGTCGGACTGATCACCCCGACGTCCGGCCAGCTGTACCTGTTCTGTGCGCCGGTGCGTCCCGGGGCGGCCGTCCTGGCCCGGGTGGGCGCGTTCATCGAGGGGCCGGGCTTCCTGCCGCACCTGTCCGGACGGGACAACCTGCGGCTGTACTGGGCGGCCAGTGGCCGGTCCGACGACGACGCCGACTTCGACACCGCACTGGAGATCGCGGGGCTAGGCGCGTCGATTGACCGCCGGGTCAAGACGTACAGCCACGGCATGCGTCAGCGGCTGGGTATCGCCCAGGCCATGCTCGGGCTGCCCGAGTTGCTCGTCCTGGACGAACCCACCAACGGGCTCGACCCGCCGCAGATCGCCGAGATGCGCGAGGTCTTACGCCGTTACGCCGAGACCGGGCGCACGGTCGTGATCTCGAGTCACCTGCTCGCCGAGGTGGAGCAGACGTGCACACACGTGGTCGTCATGCACAAGGGTCGGCTGGTCGCCGCCGGCTCGGTGGCCGACGTCGCCGGAGTGGGTCGCATGCAGCTTGCGCTGCGGAACGGGGCCGATCCGCAACGTGCAGCGGACGTCCTCGCGGCCGCGGGAATCGCCGCCGATCCGGTGCCGGCTCGCCGTGCCCTCGAAGACGTGTTCCTCGACCTGGTAGGTGATCAGTGAGCGAGCTTGCGAGATGAGTGATTCGTTTCAACAGGCGCCGACGCGCCGCGGCGTACACGCGCGACTGGCCGATCTTCCGCCGCCCTCGGCGACGCCGTTCACGCCGAACCGGACACTGCGGCTGCGGGTCGAGTTCGCCCGGCAGCTGCGCCGCCGACGTACGCAGTTCGTCGCCCTCGTGATCGCCGTCCTGCCCATCCTGATCGCCATCGCGTTCAAAGTCGGCGGCGGAAACGGCAACACTGACGGGTCGGCGATCGTCGACATTGCGACGACGGGCGCGGCAAACTTCGCGCTGTTCACCGAGTTCGCGTCGGTGGGTTTCCTGCTCGTCGTCATCGTGGCGCTGTTCTGCGGCGACACCGTGGCCAGCGAAGCCAGCTGGTCGTCGCTGCGCTACCTGCTGGCCATTCCGGTACCGCGCGCTCGACTCCTGCGCCAGAAGCTCGTCGTCGCGCTCTCGCTGAGCCTGGCCGTCGACGTCCTGCTGCCGGCGTGGGCCTTCGTCGTCGGCGGCCTGTTCTTCGGCTGGGCGCCGATTCGTTCGCCTCTCGGCGGGACGTTCAGCACGTCCGTCGCCTTCGAGCGGCTTGCCATCGTCGTGGGATACAACTTCATCGGGCTTCTGATCGTCGCCGCGCTGGCCTTTCTGCTCAGCGTGCTGACCGACGCTCCGCTCGGCGCCGTCGGCGGTGCGGTGCTGCTGGTCGTGCTGTCGAACATCCTCGACTCGATCAATGCCCTCGATCCGTACCGGCGCTACCTGCCGACGCATTTCCAGTACTCGTTCATCGATGCCCTGCAGCCGACCGTGGTCTGGGACGACATGCTCAGGGGGACGGGGCTGGCTATCGGCTACGCCGCCGTCTTCTTCGGAGCAGCGTGGATCTACTTCCAACGCAAAGACATCACCAGCTGAGCCGGTCTCTTGCCACCGACCGCCGAGTGACGCCACCGACCCGCCGATCCCGTCGAGTGACGGCACCGACCCGTCCATCCCGCCGAGTGACGGCACCGACCGCCGAGTGACGGCACCGACCGCCGAGTGACGGCACCGACCCGTCGATACCGTCGAGTGACGGCACCGACCATCGAGTGACGGCCGTACGCCCGTCACTGGACGATGTTGATCGTCACTCGACGGCGGGGTGGCTTGTGGTCAGGTCTCCGGCGCCTGGCCCACCGGTGCTCTCGGCACCCGGCCGAGCGTTCGAGCTTTGAGTTCGGGCAGCGAGCAGCAGGCGGACGTCGGCGACGACGCCGTCCAATCTCGCGAATGCGTCCGCAGCGGTGTACGTCCGCACGGTCCAACCCGCCCGCTGCAGGTCCAGCAGTCGCGTGGCGTCCCGTCGCATCCGTGCCACGTCTGCGTGATCGGATCCGTTGAATTCGAGGATGATCTTGGCCTCGCGATAGTGGAGGTCCGGCTCGGCAAGCCATCCGCGGGATCCGTCGTAGACCGGTTCGTTGACACGTGGCGCGGGCAGCCCGTTGAGCAACAACGCGCCACGAATCCGGGACTCAGGACGTGATCTCGATCGGCCGTTCAGGAGACGCACCGCAAGGGCAGCTTTGCGCACCCCGCGCATGCCTGAGCTGCTCCGAACGCGCTCGTGCAACGTCGAGTGGTCGGCGCCCAGCCGGAGGACGGCATCCCCGGCGGCAATCAAGTCCAGCAGCTCGAGCGAAGCGGCGAGGTCGAGCCACGTCCGTTCCAGGCTCGTCACCGGCAGACCTTGAGCTCTGGCGACGTCATGATTGTCCAGGCGTTGCCGGTGGGCGCGTACGGCCCGACGCTGGACCGATGTCGTCCAGGCGCTGCCGCGCCACGTAGCCGGTGTCGTGACCTCGACGTCCGCAGACGGCGGGGTCGGTATGCCGTGTAGTGCCGCGGCCGTGTGGTGGCTCAGGACCGTATCCGGGCGGATCACCGTCAACAGGGCGGCGAGCTTGTGGACGTCCGGCTGACCCGTCGAAGGTTGCAGCAGGGGCATGGCCCATAGCCTGCCGACTCGGCCGCGCAAGAGAGGTCGGTCATCCACAAGACAGGAAGTTGTCCACAGGCCTCCGTTGCTGGCCGCGTGGGTCGTTGAGGGTCCGCCCTGTCGAGTGACGGAGCGATGCGCCGAGTGACGGATCTAGAGCCGTCACTCGAGCACTAGAGCCGTCACTCGAGCACGCGAGCCGTCACTCGCGCAGGATAGGGAGGCGATCAGGGACGGCCGAGGGCGCGGTAGTGCCAGCCGGCCGCGCGCCAGGCGACGGGATCGAGGACGTTACGGCCGTCGACGAGGTTGCGGTGGGTGACCCGGGCGCCGATGTGGTCGGGGTCCATGGCCCGGAACTCGTTCCACTCGGTGAGCAGCATGAGCAGGTCGGCGCCGGTGACCGTGGCGTCGAGGGTGTCGCCGTAGGCGAGTTCCGGGTGCCGCTGGCGGGCGTTGGGCATGGCGTACGGGTCGTAAACCGTCACCGAGGCGCCCCGCCCGGCGATGGCGGCGGCGACGTCGAGGGCGGGGGAGTCGCGGATGTCGTCGCTGTTGGGCTTGAACGCCGCGCCGAGTACGGCGACCCGCCGCCCGGCGTAGTCGCCGTCGACGAGCTCGAGGCCGAGGTCGACGGTGCGGGCGCGGCGCCGCAGGTTGATCTGGTCGACCTCGTGCAGGAAGGAGACGGCCTGGTCGACGCCAAGCTCTCCGGCGCGGGCGATGAACGCCCGGATGTCCTTCGGCAGACAACCACCGCCGAACCCCAGCCCGGCGGAGAGGAACCGGTGCCCGATCCGCGGGTCGTGCCCGATGGCCCGCGACAGCTGGGTCACGTCGGCGCCGGTCACTTCGCACACCTCGGCCATGGCGTTGATGAACGAGATCTTGGTGGCCAGGAACGAGTTCGCGGCCACCTTCACCAGCTCCGCGGTGGCGAAATCGGTGACGATCACCGGGGTGCCGTCGGCGATCACCGGCGCGTACGCGGCCCGCAGCTGCGCCTCGGCCCACTCCGACTCCACCCCGAACACCAGCCGATCCGGACGCAGTGTGTCCTCCACCGCGAACCCCTCCCGCAGGAACTCGGGGTTCCACGCCAACTCGACGTCCGTGCACGGCGCCTGCGAGCGCAGCAGGGCCTGCATCCCCTTCGCCGTTCCCGCCGGTACCGTCGATTTGCCCACCACCAACGCCGGCCGGTCCAGGTGCGGCGCCAACTCGGTGAACGCCGCCTCCACGTAGCGCAGGTCCGCGGCGTACTCGCCGGGACGCTGGGGCGTGCCCACGCAGATGAAGTGCACGTCCGCCCTGGCCGCTTCCGCGGACGACGTCGTAAACCGCAGCCGACCCCCATCGATGTGCTTGGTCAACAACTCCGGCAACCCCGGCTCGTGGAACGGGACCTCGCCCGATCGCAGCTGTTCGATCTTGCTCTCGTCGACGTCCATGCCGACGACGTCGTAGCCCAGTTCGACCATGCACACCGCGTGCGTCACACCGAGATAGCCGGTGCCGATCACGGACACCGCAGGCCGGTTCTCACTCACTTCGCGCGTTCCCTTCCCGGTTCTTCGGCAACCCGAGACAGGTTAGCTGGCCGTAACCCGGCATTCATGCGCCTACCGCTAGCGGAGGCTCTGCCCGAAATGCTGTGATGAGCACCATGCCGACCGCTCTGCGCAGCCAACCGACATACCCCCTCCTGCAGCTGCACTACGACGAGATCAGCAAGCAGCACCTGCGGGAGATGTTCGCGTCCGACCCTGATCGGGGTTCTCGGCTGACCCTCGAAGCGCTCGGCATCTACCTGGACTATTCGAAGAACCGGGTCTCGGACGAGACGATGAGCCTGCTGCGCCGGCTGGCCGACGAGAGCGACCTGCGGGCACGCATCGACGCCATGTTCGCCGGCGAAAAGATCAACGTCACCGAGAACCGCGCTGTGCTGCACGTCGCCCTGCGCGCGCCGCGGGGCGAGCAGATCCTGCTCGACGGGATCGACGTGGTGCCGGCCGTGCACGAGGTGCTCGACCGCATGACGTCGTTCTCCGATCAGATCCGTGACGGGTCGTGGCGCGGCTACACCGGCCAGCCGATCCGCAACATCGTCAACGTCGGCATCGGAGGTTCCGATCTCGGTCCGGTCATGGCCTACGAGGCGCTGCGTTATTACTCCGACCGAGACCTCACGTTCCGCTTCGTGTCCAACGTCGACGGCACGGATTTCGCCGAGGCCACGCGCGACCTCGACCCGGCGGAAACTCTGTTCATCATCTCGTCCAAGACCTTCACCACCCTCGAGACGATGACCAACGCGCACACGGCGCGGGAGTGGACGCTGGCGGCGCTGGGCGACGACGCGGCCGTCGCCCGGCACTTCGTCGCGGTGTCGACCAACGCCGACGAAGTGGCGAAGTTCGGCATCGACGTCATGAACATGTTCGGGTTCTGGGACTGGGTCGGCGGCCGCTACTCGATGGACTCCGCCATCGGGCTGTCCACCATGATCGCGATCGGATCGCAACAGTTCCACGAGATGCTGGACGGGTTCCACGCCATGGACGAACACTTCCGGACCGCGCCGTGGGACGCCAACCTGCCGGTGACGCTCGGGCTGCTCACCGTCTGGTACAGCGACTTCTTCGAGGCGCAGACCCAGGCCGTGCTGCCCTACGACCAGTACCTCAAGCGGTTCCCGGCCTACCTGCAGCAGCTGACCATGGAGTCCAACGGCAAGTCGGTCACCCTCGAGGGGCAGCGCGTCGACTACGACACCTCGCCGATCTACTGGGGCGAACCCGGCACCAACGGGCAGCACAGCTTCTACCAGCTGATCCACCAGGGCACCCGGCTGATTCCGTGCGACTTCCTCGGCTTCATGCACACCCTGAACCCGCTGGGCAATCACCACGAGCTACTCACCGCCAACGTCTTCGCGCAGACCGAAGCCCTGGCCTTCGGTAAGACGGCCGACCAGGTGCGCGCCGAGGGCACGCCGGACTGGCTGGTCCCTCACCGGGTGTTCGAGGGCAACCGTCCGACGAACACCCTGCTGCTCGACCGCCTCACGCCGTACGCCCTCGGTCTGCTCCTCGCGCTCTACGAGCACAGCGTGTTCGTCCAGGGCACGGTATGGGGTATCAACTCCTTCGATCAGTGGGGCGTCGAACTGGGCAAGGTGCTGGCCAAGACGGTGGCCGAGGACCTCGGGTCGGACGCAGAACTGCATCACGACGGCTCGACGAACGCGCTGATCCAGCGCTACCGCTCCGCCCGCACGAACGACTCGAACGAGGAGAAATAGCATGCAGCTGGGAATGATCGGGCTGGGCCGGATGGGCGCGAACATCGTCCGGCGACTGATGCGCGACGGGCACGACTGCGTCGTCTACGACGTGAGCCCGGAGGCGGTGCAGGAACTCGCCGGTGAGGGGGCGACCGGCGCGTCCACCATGGAGGACTTCGTCGACAAGCTCACCGTGCCCAGAGTGGCATGGGTGATGATTCCTGCTGGTATCACCGGCAAGATCGTCGAACAACTTTCCGGCCTGATGGAGAGCGGCGACATCATCATCGACGGTGGCAACTCGAACTATCACGACGACATCGACCGGGCGAAAGCCCTGCGCGACAAGGGCGTGCACTTCGTTGACGTGGGGACGAGCGGCGGGGTGTTCGGCCTCGAACGCGGTTACTGCCTCATGGTCGGTGGCCCCGACGAGGCGGTCGACCACATCGATCCGCTGTTGCGCACGATCGCACCCGGGCTGGGCGACACGAAGCGCACGCCGGGACGTACCGGGGAGCCGGCACCCGAGGAGCTCGGCTACCTGCACTGCGGGCCGTCCGGGGCCGGCCACTTCGTCAAGATGGTCCACAACGGCATCGAATACGGGATCATGGCGGCGTACGCCGAGGGGCTGAACGTCCTGGAGCACGCGAACGCGGGCATGGCCCAACAGGAGCACTCGGCCGAGATCGCGCCCCTCGAGGACCCCGAGTACTACCAGTTCGACATCGACAACACCAAGGTCACCGAGGTGTGGCGCCGGGGGAGCGTGGTCGCGTCCTGGCTGCTGGACCTCACCGCGGCGGCCCTCTACCAGAACCCGGATCTCGACGGTCTGGCCGGACGCGTGTCCGACTCGGGCGAGGGACGCTGGACGCTCAAGGCCGCGATTGACATCGGGATACCGACGCCGGTGCTATCCACCGCGTTGTTCTCACGGTTCAACTCGCGAGGCAACGACCACTACGCCAACCAGATCCTGTCGGCGATGCGTCAGCAGTTCGGTGGCCACAACGAGCTGCCGGCCGGCATGTCGCTCGAGGCCGGCGCCGAGAACGCCGACCAGGGCGAGCACGACACGTCTGGTCAGAGCCGCTCCGCCGACGAGCGCAATTCCTAGGGTCAGCTCAGGTCGAGCTCGGGGTACAGCGGGTGACCGGCCAGCAGGTCGGCGGCCTCGGCGCGGGTGCGGTCGCGTACGCCGTCGGGTAGCCGGTACCGGGCCTTGGACGGTGAGCCGTCCGGCGCCGCGACCGGCTCCGTAGCAGCCAGGACGTCGACGATGAGCTTCGCGACGGCGTCCATGTCGTCGGCGCCGAACCCGCGTGAGGTCAGCGCCGGTGTGCCGAGGCGGACGCCGGAGGTGTACCAGGCGCCGTTGGGGTCGTGCGGCACGGAGTTGCGGTTGGTGACGATGCCCGCGTCGACCAGCGCCGACTCGGCCTGCCGTCCGGTGACGCCGAACGACGTGACCTCGAGCAGTACGAGGTGGTTCTCGGTGCCGCCGGTCACCAATGTGGCGCCGCGTCGCAGCAGGGCCTCGGCCAGCGCCACCGCGTTGTCCGCGACGGCGTGCGCGTAGGTGCGGAAGTCCGGCTGACGCGCCTCGGCAAGGGCCACCGCCTTCGCGGCCATGACGTGCCCCAGCGGACCACCCAGCACCATCGGACAACCCCGGTCGACGGCGTCGGCGAATTCCGGCTGACACAGCACGATGCCGCCGCGCGGCCCGCGCAACGACTTATGCGTGGTGGACGTGACCAGGTGTGCGTAACGGACCGGGTCGAACTCGCCGGTGAACACCTCGCCGGCCACCAACCCGGCGAAGTGCGCCATGTCGACGATCAGCGTCGCGCCGACCTCGTCGGCGATCTCGCGCATGGTCGCAAAATTGATCTTGCGCGGATAGGCGGAGTAACCAGCCATCAGGATGAGCGGGCGGAACTCCCGCGCCTGGCGGCGGACGTCGGCGTAGTCCAGCAGGCCGGTCTCGGGGTCGGTGCCGTACGTCGCGTGGGCGAACATCTTGCCGGAGATGTTGGGGCGGAAGCCGTGGGTGAGGTGGCCGCCGGCGTCCAAGGCCATACCGAGCAAGCGCTGCTCGTTGAACGCCCGGCGCAGGCGCACCCAATCGGCGTCGGTCAGGTCGTTGACCTGTCGGGCCCCGAGGTCGTGCAGCGTCGGCGCCTCGACCCGCTGCGCGAGGACGGCCCAGAACGCCACCAGGTTGGCGTCGATGCCCGAGTGCGGCTGAACGTAGGCGTGCGGCGCGCCGAACAGGGCCCGGGCGTGGTCGGCCGCGAGCTGTTCGACGGTGTCGATGTTCTGACAGCCGGCGTAGAAGCGGTGTCCGATGGTGCCCTCGGCGTACTTGTCCGAGAGCCAAGTACCCATGGCGAGCAGTGACGCGGGGGAGGCGTAATTCTCGCTGGCGATGAGTTTGAGCGACGCCCGTTGATCGGTGAGCTCCTGCCGGATGGCGCGCGCAACGTCCGGCTCGACGGCGGCGACCACCTCGAGCAGGTTGCGGTAGGCGGCATTGACGGCGGCCACGTCGTAACCGGTAACGGTGGCGGTCTGGGTCATGGTGGGGCCTCCAGCGATCGAAGAAGCACCCAGGCGCGCGGCGGCGGTACAGAGCCGCTCCCCGGTGGTGGGCCCACCTTACGAACACGCCAGTAACGACTCGAAGTCAGCGTACCGGTGCCGCCTCCCGAGACCAGATCTGCAGGCGCGTGGATTCGGCCGGCGCCTCCGGTGGGCGCTGGTCGACCCGGGCCAGCCGGTAGCCCAGTCGCTGCGGTACGGCCGCGCTGGCGGTGTTGGTCTCGTCGGTATGGATTTCCACCCGGTCGATGCCGGCCATGGCCAGCGCCGCCCTGGTCAGCGCGGCCGCTGCGGCGGTCGCGTAGCCGCGTCCGGTGTGGTCGACGTGCAACCAGTACCCGATCTCCAGCGCGTCCGGTCCCAGGCGGCGGTGCAGGCCGAAGCTGCCGAGCACGGGTCCGCCCTCGGCCGGGCGCAGCACGTACAGGAAGTCGTCGCCCTCGTCCCAGAGGTCCTCGGCCGCACGGGCGCGGGTCCGCTGATGCTCGTCCGAGGTCGCTACCTCGTTCGCCCACGGCATCCACGGACGGAGGTGGTCGAGGCTGGCGCACACCGCTGCGGCGACGTCAGGGCCGTCGGCCTCGCGTAGCCGAGTCAGGACGACGGTGTCGAGGACGATCCGCTCGTCCGGCCGGTTCGCCGGCATGTCCGGCAGTCAAGCCGAGTCCGGCCGGGCGGACAACAGGTTTGGTGCGCGGGCCTGCCGGGTAGGTGCTGGTAGCACACACGTTCGAAGGAGATCCCGTGACTGACGTCCACCCGAACCCTGAGCGCGACCCGAGCGAGTGGGTCACCGGCGACGAACCGATGACTGGTCCGCAGCAGTCCTACCTGCACACTCTGGCTCAAGAGGCCGGCGAAGAGGTGCCGGGCGACCTGACCAAGGCGCAGGCCAGCGAGATGATCGAGCGGCTCCAGCAGCAGACCGGACGCGGGCAGTCGAAGTAGCCGAACCTCGTACCATCGGCCGTATGGCCTACGGCAACCCCGCATTCGACGTCTACCAGTTGCCCGTTGAGCACCGCGAGCTGCGCCAGGCGGTACGCGACCTCGCGGACGACAAGATTGCGCCGCGGGCTGCCGAGGTCGACGAGACCGGCGAGTTTCCGTACGACGTCTACGACGCTCTGGTCCGGTCCGGCTTTCATGCCGTCCACATTCCGGAGGAGTACGGCGGAGCGGGTGCGGACGCATTGGCGACCAACCTGGTGATCGAGGAGGTGGCGCGCGCCTGCGCGTCGTCCTCGCTCATCCCGGCGGTGAACAAGCTGGGCACTGTGCCGCTGCTGTTGTCCGCGTCCGAGGAGCTGAAGAAGCAGGTTCTGCCCGCGATCGCCAGCGGCGACGCCATGATCTCCTACGCGCTCTCCGAGCGCGAGGCAGGTTCGGACGCCGCCGCGATGCGCACCCGCGCCGTGCGCGACGGCGACCAGTGGGTGCTCAACGGCAGCAAGTCCTGGATCAGCAACGCCGGCGTCTCGAGCTACTACACGGTCATGGCCGTGACTGACCCGGACCAGGGACCGCGCGGGATCTCGGCCTTCGTCGTACACAAGGACGACCCGGGCTTCTCGGTCGGCCCCAAGGAGCGCAAGCTGGGGATCAAGGGGTCGCCGACGTGCGAGATCTACTTCGAGGACTGCACGATCCCGGCCGACCGGATCGTCGGTGAGCCGGGCACAGGCTTCAAGACCGCGCTGCGCACCCTCGACCACACTCGCCTGACCATCGGTGGCCAGGCGCTCGGCATCGCCCAGGGCGCGCTCGACGCGGCCACCGCGTACGTGCAGCAACGCCGGCAGTTCGGCCGGCCGATCGCCGACTTCCAGGGCGTCCAATTCATGCTCGCCGACATGGCGATGCGGATCGAGGCGTCCCGGCAGCTGATCTACGCCGCGGCCGCGAAGTCCGAGCGCAACGAGAAGGATCTGACGTTCATGTCGGCGGCGGCCAAGGTGTTCGCGTCCGACACGGCGATGGCCGTCACCACGGACGCCGTGCAGCTGTTCGGCGGATACGGCTACACCCGCGACTTCCCGGTCGAGCGCATGATGCGCGACGCCAAGATCACGCAGATCTACGAAGGCACCAACCAGATCAACCGTGTGGTAATGGCGCGTCAGCTGCTGAGCTAACGGCGATACTCGTAATGTGGCCAAAGTGACGATCTCGCTTCCGGACGAGATCCTCGAGACGATCGACGCTGAAGCTGATCGTCGAGGCACGACACGGAGCGGCCTGATTCGCAAGTGGGCCGCGGACTTCCAGAACGAACGCTCTCGTCGCCGCGCCGGGCGGATGCGAGAGCTCGATCGCCACGTCTCACGTCGCGGGTACGGCGGTGACGTTGCCGAGTGCGTCAAGGCGCTCCGGCCGCATTGACCAGCCGGTTGCTCGTGGACGCGAGCGTTCTGCTCGCGTCCGAGGACCGCGACGACCGTCAGCACGCCTAGGGGCGCCTGCTGCGCAGCTCCGCCGAGCTCGTCGCCTTTGATCTTGCGATCTACGAGGTGGTCAACGTCGCGGTACGAGCGTGGAGCGACACTCGGGCCGCCGCGGGGCTCCTCGAGCGGATCCGCGCGTTGGACGAAGCGGGAGGCGTACTTCGAGTCGACGTGGCGCTGATGACCGACGCCGTCGGCATCGCGGCCGAGCACGGCCTCTCGGCCTACGACGCCGCGTACGTGGCGGCAGCTCGACGGTGGCGCGCCGACCTGGTCAGCTGCGATGTCCGAGATCTCGTATCCCGCGGCTTGGCGTCACTTCCGGCCGACCCGGCGGCCGCCGCTCAGGACAACGATTAGTACATCGCGAAAGAGAAACGCCGCGCGTCGCAGTCCCACCCACAACGACGCGCGGCCCCCTCGGTAAGAGGGAGCCGCGCGCCGCGTCGGTGATACAGCCGGGTGCTAGCCGACCTTGTACTCGTAAGGCAGAACCGCGATCACGTCACCGGTCGTGTTAGCGACGTTGTTGCTGGCGTTCGGCGTCGTGACGAGGTTGAGCACGCCCTTGACCGTCGAGCCGACCTTCGCGTTCGGCGTGACCGTCACCGTGATGACTGCCGAGCCACCGGGCGCGATCCGGACCGGCTTGCCTGGGTCAGCCGTCGGGTCGATCGCCTGCAGGTACGGGTCACCGGTCGAACTGGTCACCGCGCGGTCGAAGCCGGCCGTTACGGCGTTGGCGACCAGTGTGCTCGTGCCTGGCGCGGCACCTCCGTCACCGAACGGCCCGATCTCCTGGACGTAGGTGAACCAGTAGCCCTGACCCACGTAGTACGGAGCGCGTTCGCTGACTGTGGCCGTCGAGACCGTCTCACCGCCCTGTGCCTGCCGAAGGTCACCGAACACGTCGATGCCTCCGAGCGGTGAGTTGAGCTCGACCTGCGCCGGCACCGTCGAGGATGCCGTGAGCGCAACCCGGCGAGTGTCCGGCGGCACCAGATAGCCCGGGATGTCCGAGAGCTCGTCGACGCTCAGGGGCAGCGTGATCGTCGAGCCGGCGAACTGGGGGGCCAGCTGGAGCTGTTGCTGCTGCGTCGTCCGCGCATCGGTCTGCACGAAGATCGCCTGCGGGCTCGGGTTGGTGACGACCAGGCTGACCGACACCGGCTTACCGGCCTTGAGCGTCGTGCCTGCCGCCGGGACGTTGCCCGCGGCCTGGACCTTGATCTGGTTGAACGCGACCTTGCCCTGGAACGGGTTGGCGAGGTTGTTGCCGCTCACCGGGTCGGCGACCGACAGGACGTAGTACCACCGTCCGGCCTGCGGGTTGGCCACCGTGTTGACCACGGACTTCGCGACGCCACCATTCAGGGTCACGTTGCTCTCGATCGACGGCGTCTCGCCGTTCGGATCGACGAGGGTGCCAACCACGGTGTCGCCCGGCTTCGAGGGCGTCACCCACACGTTCAGGTCCTTCTGGTCCTTGGGCACGTCAAACGCGTAGTTGAACTTCTGGCCCGGGAACGCCGAGCGGGCATTGCCACCTGTGATGGTGCCGGTGAACGTCCCTACACCGTTCGTCGTGGGCACCAGACTGCGCACGATCACCGGCAGTGCTGTCTGGTGACCGCCCGAGCTACCGAACGACGCCGTGTACACCGCGTCGCCGCCCACCGGGTTGGTCGGCAGGGTGAAGCTGACCGTCCGGGAAGCACCGGGCGCCAGCGTGAACAGCGACGGGCTGATCGTGCCGACGGGGAGAGCCCGCTCGGCGTCGGTCTGCAGCGTCACCGGTCCGGTGTAACCCTGAGCCGTGGCCGTGTTGGCCGGCGTGTACAGCACCGCCGTCCAGGTGCCTGCGACCGGTCGCCGGACCTGCACCAGGGCGTAGTTGGCCGGACGGGGACCGCCCTGCGGGCGGCTGTTGCCGGCGTACGTGCCGTCCGGGGTGAACAGGCTGACCCGCACGACGGGTGTGACACCCGGCACCGTCACGCTGGGCGGCAGCCCGCTCTTCCAGAGCAGGCGGGCGTTGAGCTCGTCGGCTCCGGACGGTACGTCGAACGTCAGAATCTTGTACACCCACGGCGCCGCATTTGTCGGGTACGGCGTGGTCTGCGTGCTCGTCGCGTCGATGGTCGTTTGCTGCGTCTGCGATGTCACCGTGGCGTACCGACGCGTGCTCGGTGAAACGGTCACCGGCGCCGTACCGACGTTCGTCACCCGGACGGTGCCCGTCTGGTTGCTACCCGGGGCGCCGTTCAGGGTTACCTGGTTGGTCGAGAGCACCACGTTGGACGACACACCGGCGGGCGCGGCGGAGCCGCCCGGGTAGGTGAGCGCCGCCTCGACCGCCGCCCGCGCGTCGATGCGACCGGTGCCCTGCTCGTCCCCCGGCAGGCCCAGATCCCGAGTGGTGCTGGTCAGCAGCTGCTTGACCAGGGCTGGGGTGGGGGAAGTTCCGCCGTGCGCCTTGCGGTACGCCTGGATGACCAGAGCGGCCACGCCGGCCGTCAACGGCGCCGATTGGCTCGTGCCGCCGAAGGACTGGATGTCGGCGCGTGTGCCCGCGAACGAGGTGCAGTTCGAGAAGTTCGGGGACGCCTCGCACGCCGCCCAGTCGGCCTCACCAGGTGCGGAGAGGTCGATCGTGCGGCCGACCTGGGTGATGCCGGCCGAGGACAGCGACGAGATGTTGTCGTTCAGCCACTTGCCGTTGCCGAACTTGGTCGCGAACGCGTAGCCGGTCTGCTCGTAGATCCGCGAGTCCGTGCTGGCGCCCGCCGAGATGACGTTCGGGTCGGTGGACGGGTTGCCGATGGTGCTGGTCACGCCTGCGTCACCGGTTGAGACCGTCACCGTGGTGCCCGCGGCCACCGCCTGGTCGTTGAACAGCTGAATGCCGTTACGCGTGCCCGTGTCCGGGAGGATGTTGCCGCCGAAGGACTCGTTGAGCACGTCGACGTGGGCAACCGTTACGGCGTAGTCAATGGACTGCAGGATCGCCGAGTTCGGCAGTAGCTCGCTGCCGGCCTTCAACGCCACAAGAGACGCACCCGGGGCTACGCCAACGATGCGGATGAAGCAGTGGTTATTCGGGAACGTCACGACGTTCGGGTTGGCAAACGTAGCCACGTCGTACGTAGCCGTGCCCTGGGCGACCATTGAGGACGCATCCCCGAAGGCTTCGGCACCACCGGTAGGAGCGTTGGGTCCGTCGCCGTAGAAGTCCTTATAGTCGACGATCGCGGACTGACCGTTGGGCCGGATGAAGGCCTTGTTCTGGGGGTCGATGCCGTCCGCGATGTAGGCGACCTTGACGCCGGTTCCGTCGATGCCGAGGGCGCGCGCCGTCTTGGCGCTCGGGTCGTCGGACTGGACGTTCATGGTCTGCAGCGCTTCGGGCTCGAGCTGCGGCTTGGCCTGTGTTCCGGTGCACGCCTGCGGGCTCACCGGAGACGGCTCAGCCAGCGCCTGCGCGGCGGCGGTCGGAGACTGCGACGCGGCGGGCGGCGATACCGGAATCGGCTGGTCCAGGCTCACGCTGGCAACCGCCGGGTCGGCGGCCAGGGCGTCTGCCTGCCCCTTGGTCACCGTGGCCGAGAAGGCGTTGCCCACCGTGAAGTGCTTGACGTTCTTCGCGTCGCTGGCCACGCGGTTGAGGACGCCCTGCTGGGCGCTACGGGCCTTACTGGCGCGGGCGCCGGCGTGCGTCTTGTCGGCCGGGGTGGCGCCCAGCTGATCGCGCAGGACGACGATGACCGATTCGGTGGCCGAGCCGTTTGCGGTCGGCGGCGGTGCGGCAGCGGCCGGGACGCCGGTCGCCGCAAGCGTGCCGGCGAGCAGCACCGTTGCTGCCGCGGCTACGCCGACTCTTGTGGGACGGGACAGTGGCACGTGGTCTCCCTTATGGGTGGACGGCAGCACGGACTGGTGGCTGGTAAGCCGCGGGTGATCCTGGCCGGGTTTGCGGGCATGCGCAAGGCTCAGCGGGAAAGCGAGGTCAAGCCGTTATCGGCATTTCGCGTAGATCGTGAGCCTCGACGAGCGGGGGTTCGGTTGCCGCGCGCACGTCTCGGGTGCTCACCGCGGGTGCGAGCTCGCGCAGGACCAGCCCGCTGTCCGTGACATCGATCACGGCGAGGTCGCTGATGATCTGGTGGACGCAACTCTTGCCGGTTAACGGCAGCGAGCACTCGTCGACGATCTTGGGACTTCCGTCCTTCGCCGTGTGCTCCATCATGACGATGACCCGCCGTGCCCCGTGGACG
>CAXTNQ010000021.1:0-5631 GCA_964245745.1 uncultured Jatrophihabitantaceae bacterium | reverse complement strand
GCCCAACACCGCGACGTCGATGTGGCCGCCGCGGATCATGCCGAAGCTCGTCGCCGAGTCGAAGAACGAGGCGCCCCGCTGCACGGTCACCGTCTCCTTTCCCGCGTTGATGAGGTCGGGGTCGACCTCGTCCTCGTACGGGTAAGGGCCGACGCCCAGGATGCCGTTCTCGCTGTGCAGGACAACGTGCACGCCGTCGGCCACATAGTTCGGGACGAGGGTCGGCAGCCCGATGCCCAGGTTGACGTATTGCCCGTCGCGCAACTCGGCGGCCACTCGAGCGGCCAGCTCGGCCCGGGTCAGGGTCATGGCTTCACTCCTGGCCTCGGGTGCGCGTGGTGCGCCGTTCGACAAGCTTGCCGCCGGAACCGACCTCCACCACGCGTTGGACGAAGATGCCCGGCGTGTCGATCTCGCCGGGGTCGAGCTGACCCGGTTCGACGAGCTGCTCGACCTCGGCCACCGTCACCCGTCCGGCGGCGGCGCACAGCGGGTTGAAGTTGCGCGCCGACTCGGCGTACACGAGGTTGCCGTGCCGATCGCCACGGACGGCGTGCACCAGCGCGAAGTCGGTGACGATGCCGCGTTCGAGCACGTACTCCACCCCGTCGAACGCCCGCACCTCCTTCTCCGGTGAGGCCACGGCGACCGTGCCGTCCGCCGCGTAACGCCAGGGCAGGCCGCCCTCGGCGACCAGCGTGCCGACGCCGGCCGGCGTGTAGAACGCCGGAATGCCTGCCCCGCCGGCGCGCAGCCGTTCGGCCAGCGTCCCCTGCGGGCACAGCTCGAGCTCCAATTCGCCGGACAGGTACTGCCGCGCGAATTCCTTGTTCTCCCCGACGTAGGACCCGATCGTGCGCCGGATCCGCCGGGCGAACAGGAGCACGCCCAGCCCGGCGTCGTCGACGCCGCAATTGTTCGACACCGTGTGCAGGTCGGTGCTGCCCAGCTCGTAGACCGCCTGGATCAGCGCGTTGGGCACGCCGCACAACCCGAAGCCGCCGACCGCGAGGGATGCGCCGTGGCCGATGTCGCGCACCGCCTCCGCCGGGGTGGCCACGGACTTGTCCATCGCTGCTCCTCCGGCCTGCGGACGTCGCCGATACGGCTCTGCGGTGGGACGATACCCAGGCCGTCCGGCTACCCTGCCGAGCCGGCACGTGGGTAGCGTCCACACGCGCCCAGGAGAGGATCGGGAGCTGGGCATGGCCATCGCCTCGCGCGCGGCCGCTCCGAGCCTGGCCCTCCCGGTCACGGTCCGTCCTCGACCCGCCCGAATCGTCGCCGCGTTGCCCGTCCTCGTTCCTCTGGCCGTGGCCGGGGGAAGCGTCGGGCCGATGGTGCTGTTGCTCGCCGGCGCCTTCGTCGCGTGGCTGGCCGTGGCGCTAGCCGTCGTCGGGGCGACAGCGGCGCTGCTGGTGTACCGCCTGCCGGACGAGACACCGTCCCGATCGACCGTGGTGTGGACGCTTGTCGCGGCGGCCGTTGTCCTGATCTGGCTCCTGCTTAACCAGGCCCGGTCGGCTGAGGACTTCTACGCACAACGTGACCCCGCGACCTACCAGCTCACCGCGCGCTGGCTGATGGACCACCACTCGCTCGATTTCCCGACCCATCGTGAGCTGTTCGGCGCCCTGCCCGGTATGGACGACAGCTCGGCCGGCTTCCTGGACGACGCATCGGGTGACGTCTACGCACAGGGCAACCATCTGTTGCCGGCGCTGTTGGCCATGGCCGGCACGGTCTTTGGCGGAGGGGCCGTGCTGAAGGCCAACGTGGCGCTGGCCGCTGCCGGCCTGTTCGCGGTCTACGGCGTGGGCCGCCGGATCGTGGGCGGTCCCTTGGCGGTCGTCGTCATGACCGCATTGGCGGTGGCGATGCCCACGCTGTTCGTCAGCCGGGACACCTTCTCCGAGCCGTTGGCCATGCTGCTCCTCTTCGGAGGCTTGGGCCTCCTGCAGCAGGCGGTCACAACCCGGTGCGCCGCCGATTTCGCGCTCGCCGGAGGCGTCGCCGGGGCGTCCGCACTGGTCCGTATCGACAGCTACGTCTCCCTGCTGGCTCTGATCTCCCGCGCGGCGCTGTGGGCTGCGGCCGCCTCTGTTCAGCAGCGGCGGGCACGCGCCCGACAGGCGCTCGCCCTGCTGGCCGGCGGACTGCCGTTGGCCGTCCTCGGCTGGCTCGACGTGACCCAGCTCGCCGGCGGGTACTACCACAACCAGCGGTCCCAGATCGTGCCGGTGGTCGCGGTGGCGGCGGTCGGTGCGGTGCTCGCGGCGGCCGCGGTGGCCGCGGCCTGGCGGTACGACCTCGCGAACCGGTGGAGCCTGCCCCGGGTACGCGCCCGGTGGGCCGGCTGGCTGTCGGCGGCCCTCGTCGCGGGGTTTGCGCTGCTGCTCAGCCGTCCCCTCTGGCTGACGACGCACGGCGCCACCGACAACGATGTCGTGCGCGTCGCACAACAGGCGGCCGGTGACGCGGTCGACGGCACCCGCCTGTACGCCGAGAACACCCTGAACTGGCAGGCCATGTACCTGGGCTGGGCCACGGTCGGGCTGGCCGCCGTGGGTTACGTGCTGCTCGTGCGCCGGCTCGTCCTGCGCGGTGACTGGACGGTCGTCGGCGTCGTGGTCATGGGCCTGTCCGTGTCGGCCCTCTACCTGTGGAACCCGCAGATCACGCCTGACCAGATCTGGGCCATGCGCCGTTTCGTGCCCGTTGTGCTCCCCGCGATGCTCGTCGCCGCCGCGTACGCCGTCCGGCGGCTCGTCGACACCGTTGCCGCGCGGCCGCGGTGGGCCGCGCCGGCGCTCGGGATCGCCGCGACGCTCGTCCTCGTCGGGGTGCCGTTGCACACCTCGTGGCCGGTGCGGAATCTGCGCGAACAAGCTCCGCAGCGAGCGCAGGTGGACGCGCTGTGCCGTGCGGTCGGCGACCACGGTGCCGTGTTGGCCATCGACGACGGGCTGCGCTACGGATACTCCCAGACCGTCCGGTCCTGGTGCGGGGTGCCGGCGATGGGGCTGGTCGGGGCCACCCAGACCGAGCTCGCGACGGCCCGGGCCAGCGTGGCGGCGGGCGGCCGCACGTTGTACGTGATCGCTGCGCGTGCCGAGCAGGGCCGATACGTGACCGCGCCACCCAGCGCACCGTTCTCGTCGACCACCGTCACGATGTGGCCGCAGAGCCTGCACACGGCGCCGACCCGGCCCCGTACGCAGAGCATCAACGTGTACCTGTCGACCGTCACGGCGGACGGCCGGTTGGTGGCCGTGCCGGCCTAAACGATCTGGGTCACCCGCTCCTGGGCGGCCCGGCGCGCGACGGTGTCCTCGTCCGCACCGCGCACCAGAACCAGGGAACCGCCAACGACCAGCGGCGCCAGCACGGTGTCGATCCAGTCCTCCGCACTCCGCCAGGATCGCGTGCTGAGCACCCGCGCTCCAGCGGTCAGGCCCAGCTCGGCCGCACGGTCCGCCGCCTGCGTAACGACCTCGTGGCGGGGCCGGCCGTTGAGGCCGGGATCAGCCGGCCCGGCCGGACGGGTCACCGCGTCCCATACGTCGGCGTGGGGGCGGACGGTTAGGACGTAGTCCACCGTGCCGGACGGTGGCGCCCCGCGGAAACCGACGGCCGCGTCCGGCAGGGCGATCGCGAAGGTGTCGGACGCCGCAACCACGTTGTCCGAGGCCACAAAGGCCACGTCCGCGCCGTCGGGATCGTCGTGGAGGTCGAGTCCGGCCGTCCAGCCACCGAGCAGGATCGGCACCGAGATCCAATGAGCGGGCAACCCCGCGTACGCGACGTCACCGACGCCGAGCCCGAGCTCGTCGGTGAGCAGCGACGCGGTCTTGGCCACCCAGTTCGCGGCGGACCGGGCCGACAGCTCCGTACGTTCGCCGCGTGCCTCGTCGTAGTAGGTGACGAAGGGACGGGTGGGTCGCTCGTGCAACAACCGGCCGAACAGCTCCTCCGGCGTGCTCCGTAAATCCGCGCGGCTCAGTAGATGCAGCCCTTCGCGGACTGCTCGGCGGTGGTCACGCCAGATGAGGCCGACGCGCCTCCGGTCGCCGGCTTCGCTGAGCTACCCGTGCCCGGGCCGACGACACTGCGCCCGTCCTCGCCGAGGACCAATGTGACCCGTTGGACCGCGGTCGACTCCTGCAGGGTGGCCCCGGGCACGTGGGCGGCCACGCTGGCCGCCTGCGCCTGCTGCCCGGCCGGGTATTGGACGACGGTGGTAGCGGTGGGGGACGGCGCGGTGCTGAGGTCGCCGACCTGGAAGCCGAGCTGGCGCAGGCTGGCGGCGTTGGAGGCGGCCACGTTGTTGGCCGCGGCGGCGTTGGTGACGTCGACCGTGAACGAACTGGGCGCCGCCGTGCTCTGCGGCGCGGCGGCACTGCTCGGGGCAGTGTTGGTCGCGGCAACCAAGTCCTTCACCCGTTGCTGGACGGCGGCGGGATGCACGACGACCACGCTGCCGACGTCTTCGGTGGCGAAGCCGTCCGTCGGGATGGTGGTGAACGACAGGTTGCCGGCACTCAGGTTTTGCAATTGTTCGGCCAGCTTCAGCGGGTCGAGGGTCTGGTCCATCGACAGGGAGGACGACACCGCCTTGAGCAGGTCCTGCAGCTTGAACGGGTTCAGCAGCACGCCCGCGCTCGACAGTTTGCGGAAGACCGCCGACAGGAAGTACTGCTGGCGATGAATGCGGTCGAGGTCGCCCAGGCCGTCAGGGAAGTTGTAGCGCTGTCGCACGAAGGCCAGCGCCTGGGTGCCCTTGATCGTCGACACGCCGGCCGGCAGGTTGATGCCGGAGTTCGCCTCCTTGGCCGGTGCACACAGGTTGACCTGCACGCCGCCGATCGCGTTGCTGATCCGGTAGAAGCCGATGAGGTCGACCTGCACGAAGTGATCGATCGTCAGGCCGGTGAGATTCTGGACGGTCTGTACGGCCAGCTGCGCTCCCGCCGCCTTGTTGCCGCCCTGGGCGCCCAGCGCGTACGCCGAATTGATCTTGTTCATGCCGTGGCCGGGGATGGCCACGTAGGAGTCGCGGGGGATCGCGATCACCGTCGCCTTACGGCCGTTGGCCGGCACGTGCATGACCATCATGGTGTCGGTGTTGAGGCTGCCGCCGTCGCGGGTCGTGCCCAACTCCCTGAGCTCGGCGTCGGTGGCGGTGTCCCGGTCGTCGTTGCCGACGATCAGGATGTTCTGGTCGGTGCCGTCGATGTCTTGCGCCGGCTTGTTGCCGGAGGCCGCCCCGACCGCGTCCACCCGCTTGATGTCGGACGTGAAGCCGTGCCACGTCCACCACGCCCAACCGCTGCTGACCAGGACGGCGACCGCGAGCAGGGTGGCCAACGCCGCGCCGCCGAGCGAGATGCCACGGCGCAGGTCACTACGCGGATGCAGTGCCCCAGCGGCGGCACGTCCGCCGGGCCGGTGGCGACCACGGCGGGGGTCGAGCTCGGGTGGCAGCGGGTCGCTCGGCTGCACCCGTGTGGCGGGTCCCCCCCGACTGTCACCCACGAGACGCCAGGCTACCCGCGGTGAGCTGTGCGCCGGCTCAGTTGATGCAACCCAGCCCGTTGGAGGTGGCGGCGGGGGTGGGCGCCTTCGCGGCGG
>CAXTNQ010000020.1:0-23369 GCA_964245745.1 uncultured Jatrophihabitantaceae bacterium | reverse complement strand
CGAGCGTCGAATCGTTGGCCCGGCCGATCAGCACGGGCGCACCGGTGAGGCCGATCCGGGTGCCCTGCAGGCCACCCTCGGTTACCACGAGCTGCGACGGCCCGCGCCGCACCGGTGCCGCCGTCGACTTGCGCTTGCGGCGTCGGGCCGGCGGCGGCACGGAAATTCGGGACTGTCCGCTCGAGCGCAGATCGGACCGCACGACGCGCACGGTGCCCAGCACGAACAACCACAGCAATGCGAGGAACCCGAAACGCATCAGCTGCAGAGCGAGCGGTGAATTCACCGGGCGGCCCGCGCCCGTCCGGTCGTCGCGCGAGCGCTCATTGCCCGATTCACAGCTGCTCCTGCTGGTAGACCAGCCGGGTGTGCCCCACGCGGACCACGTCTCCGTGGCGCAGCAGCTGGCTACCGACATCGTGCCCGTTGACGTTGGTGCCGTTCGTCGAACCAAGGTCGTAGACCGTGGCGAAGTTCCCGTCGTACTGGATGTCGAGGTGCCGGCGGGACACCCCCTGGTCGAGCAACTGCAGGTCGGACTCGCTACCCCGGCCGATGACGTTGCTGCCGATCCGCAGCTCGTGGTGCCGGTTGGTCCCGTCGATGAGCAGACCCGCGCGGGGATAGCGCGAAGGGGGATAAGGCGGCGGAGCCGACTCGGGCGACGCGTACCCCGCCGGGCTAGCTGCGGGTTGCGCCGAGCCGGACGCCTCGCCGCCGTACGGCGATCCGCCGAACGGCGCCGCACTAGGAGCAGGCGCGGGCGCCGGTGCCGCCGCGTTGACGGCACCCACCCCGGCAGCCGCGACGCCGGCCGCGGCGGCCCCCATTCCGGCCGGGACGGGTCCTGCGCTGCCCGGTACCGGACCGGCGTACGTGCTCGCCGCGCCCGGTGGAGTCGCCCCGTACGGCTGCGGATAGTCGTCCGGCGCGTGGCCCGGCACAGCAGGCAGCGACAGCGAGTCGTACGGGCGTCGGCGCGGCGGCGCGGCCGACTCCATGCGCGAGGCCACGCCGAAGACGCCGGTGTGCAGGCTGTCGTCGCGGGCCAGGTACACCTCTATATCGCCGATCGTGCGCCAGCCGTTCTCGTCCAGATGCTCCTGCAGGAGTTCGGCGAGCGAGTTGGTCAGCTGCGTCTCCCACGGCACCAGCCGGTCAAAGTCCGACGGAGCGAGGGTGATCCGATAGCGGTTAGGCGCCAGCACCTCGCCGTTGGCCATGACATTGCGCTTGTCGGTCGCCTCACGTTGCAAGGCGGAGCCGATTTCGACCGGCTCGACCTGACCCTTGAAGACACGGGCGAAGGCCGTCCCGACGAGGCTCTCCAGCCGGCGTTCGAACCGCTGCGCGAGACTCATGGCGACCTCCTTCCTGCTCCCTCCTGCGGATGCTCCGACAGTCGAGCAGGGCATCCTGCGGGGCCGCGAGCTGGCGGTGCCCCGTGCGCTCGGTAGATGGTACTTGCGTCCGGCCCAACTCCGACCAGAGCGGTCGCGGTGCGTGCTAACCTGACGGCTCGCCGAGGCCTGATCATGCGGTCTTGGCCGGCGCAACGGGCAAGTGGCGGAATGGCAGACGCGCACGGTTCAGGTCCGTGTGTCCGTAAGGACGTGGGGGTTCAACTCCCCCCTTGCCCACCAACCAACCAACCAACCGCGATTTCTGGCGTCATGCAGCGGGCTAGCCGTCCGCCGCCGGATCACCGCGGCTGACGCCCTCGTCGGACTCGCCCCCCGGCGGTCGGCCGGGCGCTGACCTCCGGCCGTCCGCGGGCCAGCAGCCCGTCGATCACGACGTCGACGGCGAACCGAAACCGCTCGTCCACGTCTCCGGCGACGAGCTCGGCGGCGTGCCCCGTGATGAGGGGAAACCGGTCGGTGGGCAGTGCCGCGAACGTGGCGGTGACTTGGTCAACCAGCGCGCGGGGGTCGGGCCGCCGGAGCTCGGCTTCGATAGCGGCGTAGGTGACCTGAGCCGCGAACAGGTCGGCGGCCCAAGCGGCAACCTGGGCGTCGAGGCCGCCGGCCAGCAGGATGCCAAAGAGGTTCTCGAGCATCCGCAAGGCCACCTCGGTTCTGGGCGGATCGACCATGGTGGCCGCCGCGATGCCCGGATGCGCGACCAGTGTGTCGCGCAGTCGGCCCAGAAGAGAGTGCAGCTGAGCGCGCCACCGCGACGGGTCAGGGCTCTCCAGATCGATCGTCGCGATCACGCGGTCGAACATCGCCTCGAGCAGGCCCTCCCGGCCTTCGACGTAGACGTACAGCGAGCCGGCCCCGGTATCCAGCGCGGCCGCGACCCGGCGCATCGATACCGCTTCCAGACCCTCCGCGGTGAGGATCGCCAGCGCGGCGTCGACGACGGCCTCTTGGCTCAGCGGTGCCTTGGCCGGACGATCGCGCGTCGAGCGTGGGCGTTGAGCCGGATTCACGGGATCAAACCTCCCAGGTGGAGCGGCGCACCAGTTGACCTGGCGGTGCCAACCGTCGTACGGTGTTCGTAACGAACAGCGTTCGTCGCGAACGCTGTCTACCGATACAGCTTAAGGGACCACATGGCCGCAACCACCTCGTCCGCCGGCACGCCCGTGGGCGTGGTCCAGCGTTACCGCCTGCGGTGGCTCGTTGCGGCCGTAGTGCTCGCGGTCAACACCATGGACCTGCTCGACGCGACCATCGTCAACGTCGCGGGCCCGTCCATCCACCGTGAACTCGGCGGCGGATCGAGCACCATCCAGTGGCTGAGCGCGGCGTACACGCTGGCCTTCGCGGTTCTGCTGATCGCCGGAGCGCGGCTCGGCGATATCTTCGGCCGGCGGCGACTGTTCCTGCTGGGCTCGGCCGGATTCACCGTCTTCTCCGCCGCCTGCGCCGTGTCCCCGGACGTCGGTCTGCTCATCGCCTTTCGCGCGCTCCAAGGCGGCTTCGGCGCGCTGATGATCCCGCAGGGCTTCGGCCTGATGAAGGAGGTCTTCGACGACGAGGAACTGGGCAAGGCCACGCGCCTGTTCGGCCCGTCGACCGGCCTGGCCATGCTTGCTGCTCCCATCGTCGCGGGTGCCCTCATCGACGCCAACTTCTGGGGCATCGGGTGGCGACTCGTGTTCCTGATCAACGTCCCGATCGGCGCGATCGCTCTGCCGCTCGCCATGCGCTCGCTGCCCAGCGGCGCCAGCCACCCCGACCTGAAGCTCGACATTGCCGGCGTCTGGCTCGTCGGGCTCGCGTTCGTGGCGATCATCTATCCGCTCATCCAGGGGCAGACCGACGGTTGGCCGGCATGGACGTTCGTCCTGCTCGCCGCCGGAGCGCTTCTGCTCTTCGTCTTCCTGCGCTACGAGCGACGCCGGACGAAGGACGCACTGATCGAGCCGTCACTGCTCACGAACCGTACGTACCTGATTGGCATCGCCGTCGTCCTCGCCTTCTTCGGCGCCTTCGGCGGACTGCTGTTGTGCGTTTCGCTCTACGGGCAGCTCGGCGAAGGCTGGTCACCCATCCACGCCGGCCTGACGCTGACCCCGATGGTCCTCGGATTGATCATCGGCATGCTTGCCTCGTCGGCCCTCGTCAACCGACTCGGGCGTTACCTGTTGCAGATCGGGATCCTGCTCGTGTCCGCGGGGGCGGCGGCGCTTGCTCTGACCCTGACCGGCGCACACAGCGCGTCGACGTGGGACCTCGTTCCCGGCCTCCTTCTGGTCGGTGCCGGCGTCGGCGCGACGCTCGGTCAGCTGTTCCAGTTCATCCTCAACAGCGTCACCATGGACGAGGTCGGGTCGGCGTCAGGCGTGATGGAAGCCGCCCAACAACTGTCGACCGCACTGGGCGTGGCCGTCCTCGGCACGATCTTCTTCTCGACCTTCGACCATCACCTACCGACCGACGCCCTGCGGGTGACTGCCTGGGTCTGTCTCGTCCCTCTGGCGGCTGCGTTCGTCTTCGTGTTCCGGCTGCCGAAGCAGCCCCGACACGAGGAAGCGCGCTAAGTCAGCGCCGGCGGTCACGCCCGGTCAGTCGAGCCGGAAGCAGTAGCTCGGCGAGCCAGCTGAACAACGCAATCAGGAAGCCGCCGAGCACGGCCGAGCCGAAGTTGTCGACGTCCAGGTGCTCGCTCAGCCCGGCTGTGATCGCCAGCAGCGCCGCGTTCACGACGAGCAGGAACAGGCCGAGGGTCAGGACGATGAGCGGCAGGCTCAACAGATGGAAGACCGGCCCGAGGATGAGATTGACGAGCGAGAAGATGAACGCGATCCACAGGTACCAGCCGAAGCCGCCGTAGACGTGGATGCCCGGAACGATCTTCGCGACGAGGGCGAAGATCGCAGCTAGGACGACGAGACGGACGGCGAGTCGGACCAGCACGTTGCACAGTCAACCGCACGTGCGACTGTGCTCGTCACCCTGTCCGGATGAGCCGACCGCTTAGGGTGCATCGGTGACCGAGACGCAACGACAGCCCGTCCCGCGGATCGACACCGGTGAGCTCGATACGGCGTTGGCGTTTCTCGACTTCGCGCGCGAGTCCGTCCGCAAGAAGACCGACGGGTTGACCGAAGCGCAGCTGCGTCGCGAGATGGTGCCGACCGGCACGTCACTGCTTCGGCTCGTCCGCCACCTGACCGACAGCGAGCGGTACTGGTTCCGCGTACAGCTGCTCGGTCAGGGCGAGGAACCGGACTGGGGAACCGCCGCCTCCGACGACCGTCCGGCGGCGGTCATCGTGGCCGAGTACGGCACCACCGTCGCGGCCAGCAATGCGACGATCCGCGAGCTCGGTGATGTCCAAACCCTGTCCGTCGGCGAAGTCGACGGCGAACGCAAGTCACTGCGGTGGACGCTCGCCCACATGACGTCGGAGACCGCACGGCACGGCGGCCACGCCGACATCATCCGTGAGTTGATCGACGGCGTGACCGGTCGCTGACCTGCCGTCGGACGCCGAACCCGCCACGACACGCGGCTCAGGCCAAGGCACTCGGATCCGCCGGAACGTCCACCGCGTGCTCGCGCAGTGCAGTGAGCGGCACGACGTCCAGCGTCCGTTCGTGCGTTGCGGCCAGGACCACCGGGGCCGCAACCCCCGCCTGGTACGCCTGCCACCACCGGACGGCCACCACGCACCAGCGATCACCGGGCCGCAGCCCCGGAAAGCGATACTCCGGTCGCGGCGTCGTCAGGTCATTACCGACGGATCGCTGGTGGGCGAGGAACTCCGCCGTCACGACCGCGCACACCGTGTGGCGTCCGACGTCCTGCGGACCGGTAGCGCACGTTCCGTCCCGGAAGAAGCCGGTCAGCGGAGCCGTACCGCACGCAGCCAAGGCCTCCCCGAGCACGTTGCGGTCCACCAGGTCGTCAGACGGCGTCTCGCTCACGCGCTCGAGTGTGCACCGGCGCAAGAGGCGGGGTGACCCGGCTTAACTCGTCGGGATCGGGACGGGCTAAGCCGGGCGCGCGCAGGCGCCGTCCTGCCGACCCCCGTTGGCTCGGCAGGCATCTACCCGCACCGCGCAGACGCTGGCAGCCGGGCTGCGTGCGGACAAGGGCCGGTGCACATTCCTGCCACGGCGAGCGTGGCGGCGATGAACCGAGGGTGACGGATCAGCCACCCGCGGTGGGAGCGCCCGACGGCGGAGCGGCCGGACGGTCCTTTGCCTCGTCTCCGGCGTGCAGCTTGTCGATGATCGTCGCGCCGTTCGCCGTCGTCGTGGTGAACCGGACCTCGTCGCCGACCTTGAGGTCCGAGAGCTGCGCCTCGCCGTTCTTGTCGACGTCACTGGCAGCAGTCACGCCGCAGGTCGTCGTCCCATTGCCGGTCTTGATCGTCACCGAGTTGCTGCCCACCGCCGTAACCGTGCCGGTGGTGAACGACATGCGGCCGCCCGGAGTGCCGTTGCTGCCCGGATAGCCCGCCGGCGCGTAGCCGGCCACGGCGGAGCCGGTCCCCGAGGTTGTCGTGGCACCGGCGTTGACGGCCGTGGCGATGACGGCGCCCGCGGCCGCACCGCCCAGCACACCGAGGACGCCGAAGACTACGGCCCGCGAGCGCCGAGCCGGTGGGGGGACGACGGCGGTATGGGGTACTGCATGGTCATGCTCGATCCTTTCGGTTGATGGCGTCGCCGGCGGTGACGGCGACCGTGTCCACGGTGACCGGCGCTTGCTCAACCCGGCCTCACGACGGGCTCAAGATCGAACTAAACGGCGCTGAACGCGGCCGTGGAGTCGGCTGTGCGTGGCCATGGCGCGGGACACGGCATGCTGGACGGCGGGTCTTCACCGATCCGTGAGGAGGTCCGGTCGTGGCTGGCGACACCGAACGCCGATCTCCCCCGTGCGCCCTCGTCGTCTTCGGCGCGTCCGGGGATCTGACAACACGCAAGCTGCTGCCGGCGGTCGCACGGCTGAGCAGTGACGGCCGGCTGCCGGAGGAGTTCTCGCTGATCGGGGTGGCCCGCACGCCGATGTCCGATGCCGAGTTCGGCGCGCACTGCCGGACGGCGGGCGGGACGTCCGGCACCGGCCCCGATTGGGCGCGGCGGACCGACACCGTGCAGTACGTGTCCGGCGGCTACGACGACGCTGACACCTACACGACGCTGGCCGAGCGGCTCGCGGCCAGCGACGCCGAGCGCGGGACCGCCGGGAACCGGGTGTTCTACCTCGCGACGCCGCCGGCCGTCTTTGGCACGATCGCCACCCAGCTCGGCAAGGCCGGCCTGAGCGACGAACACCACGGCGGGTTCGCGCGCATCGTCATCGAGAAGCCGTTCGGGTGGGACGAGGACAGCGCCCGCCGGCTGTACGGCGAGATCAGCTCGGCGTTCACCGAGGCTCAGGTGTTTCGCATCGATCACTACCTGGCCAAGGAGACGGTGCAGAACCTGCTCGCGCTGCGTTTCGCCAACGCGGTCTTCGACCCGATCTGGAACCGGACGTGGGTCGACCACGTACAGATCACCGTGGCCGAGACCATCGGCGTGGAGGACCGCGGCGGCTTCTACGAGAGCACGGGCGCCGTCCGCGACATCGTGCAGAACCACGTCCTGCAGGTGCTCTCCCTGTTCTTGATGGAGCCGCCGACGTCGTTTCATCCCGAGGCCATCCGGGACGAGAAGGTCAAGCTGCTGCGGGCGATCGCACCGGTCGGCCGAGACGCACCCGTCGACGCGACGGCGGTCCGCGGCCAGTACACCCGAGGCGGCACCCGCGAGCACCTGATGCCCGGCTACCGGGAAGAACCCGGCGTCGACGGGCTGAGCAGCACCGAAACCTTCGTCGCCCTCAAGCTCGCGGTGAACAACTGGCGGTGGGCCGGCGTCCCCATGTACGTGCGCACCGGCAAACGGCTCCCTCGGCGAGTCACCGAGGTGGCGATCCAGTTCCAGCGACCGCCGCAGCTGCCGTTGTTCCCCGACAGCGCGGGCCTGGCTCCGGACGCGCTGGTGGTGCGCGTCCAACCCGACGAGGGCATGAGCCTGACGTTCGGCGCGAAGGTCCCGGGACACGAGTTCCGGATCCGCAAGTCGTCGATGGACTTCTCGTACGCGAGCGGCACCGACGACCCGCAGGCCGAGCCTTACGAGCGGGTCATCCTCGACGCGCTACTCGGCGACGCCACGCTGTTCATCCGCGGCGACGAGGTCGGCCGGTCGTGGCGCATCGTCGACCCGCTGCTCCGGCACTGGGCCGACGATCCCCGTCCCATCCCGCTCTACCAGGCCGCCAGCTGGGGACCCCCCGAGGCTGCCGAACTTATCGCCCGCGACGGCCGAAGCTGGCGCGACTGACGCCGCCCTGCGTCGCCGGTCGAGCTCGGCGTTGAGTTCGGCGCCGAGCAGGACGGCCATGCTCGAGAAGTAGATCCACAGTGACGTGGCCACGACCGCACCGACCGTGCGTCCGATGAGCACCACCTGCGGGTCGTGCGCAGTGACGCCGGTCGGGTCGCCCGCCCCGGTGAGCAAGTAGGCGCGAAACAGTGCGGCAGCCCCGATCCACAGCACAACGCCGAGCACCGCGCCGGGCAGGCACCGCCGCCACGGGTTCGTCACGCTGGGCACGAAGTGGTAGAGCCCGAGCAGGCCGATGGTCAGGATCAGCCACAGGGACGGCCACCGCACCACCGTCCACAGCTTGGCGTAGAAGGCCGTGTGGTCCGACTGTCCCACCGACGACATCAACACGATGGTGATCGTGATGACGTTGATCGCCACCAGCACACAGCCCAGGGCGATCAGCCGTTGGACGTGGCTGCGGCGCCGGGCGGCCAGCCCGTAGGCGGCGTCGAGTCCGTGTCCGGCGGCGGTGAACAGGTGGCTGAACAGCCACCAGGCCAGGACGATCCCACCGACGGCCACGCCGCCGTCGGGCTGGACGAGCTGCGTGCGGACGAAGGGCGCGACGACCGAGTCGGCCAACTTGGGGCCGATCAAAGTCCGGATCGACGTGATCACGGCGTCCTGGCCGCGGATCTGCGCCGCCGCGCCACTGAAGTGGCCGACCAGGCCGAGCGTGGCGCCGACCGCCACGGTGCCCGGGACGAGGGCCAGCGTGGCGTAGAAGGCGAGTTCAGCGGCATGGCCGGTCAGCCTGTGCTTGACCGCGCTGCGCATCGTGCTGACGGCGACGTTCCAGCCGCCGGCCGCGGGCCGCGCGACGGTCGTGACCGCCGCACCGGCCCGGCCGTGCGGCAGTCTCGCCCCGCGAAGCGGCACGACCACGACTTCATGGTCCATGGTCGAAAGCGATTACAACAGACCCTGCGCGCACATCGCAGGCTCGCCGTCACGGGCGAAGCGGGACGGTCAGCGTGCGGCGAGGCCCTGGGCGTCCAGCCAGGACAGGCACGCATCCGCGACGTGACCCCATCCACTGTCGACGGTCAACGAGTGGCCGCGATCCGGGAACTCGACGAGATCGGTCACGGCCGTCGAATTTCGGTACTGCTTCAGCGTCGCCTTGGTGATCGCCTCGGGGACGGTGTGGTCCTGGCCCCCCATGGTCAGCAACAGCGGCCCCCGCTCGGTGTTGCCCGTCGCCACCTCGTCCGGGGAGTGCCGGGAGAAGTTGGCCGTTGCGGCTTCGAACAGCGGCCGGGCCGGCGACGGGATGGTCCACCGCTCGTGGAGTGCGTTCGACTCGTCCTCGGGAATGGCGTTGCCGAACGCGTAGCGGAACTGCTCGGCGGTCAGTGACACGGCGCGGTGCCGGTTGGCCGGGTTGCGGAACACCGGAAAGGTCGCCCGCAGAGCGGACAGCGGGACGGGCAGCACGCCCTTGATCTGCGCGGCGTCGATCGCGATCGCCGCGGCGCCCCGGTTCTGCCCGAGCAGCTTCTGAGCGATCATGCCGCCGAAGGAATGCCCGATCAGGATGGGCTCGAGCGGCATGGCGTCGATGATCGCCGCGTAGTGCGCGCTCACCTGATCGATGCCCTGGTCGGCGACGCTGTCCGGATGCTGACGTGCGCCCTCGACCGTGTCCGGCTCGCCGGGCCAGCCCGGCGCCACCGGTTGGTAGCCGGCGTCGGTGAACCGCTCGATCCACGGCGCCCAGGACGTGCGGTGCAGCCAGAGCCCGTGGATGAACACCACCACGGTATGCCGGTTCGCCGTCATGGCCAGATCGTCCCGCCCGCGCTGAACGCGGCACAAGCCCTTACCGTGGTTATGGAGCGAGGGCCAAGGAGTCTCATGGCGGCCAACCGGGATCTGTCCGACGTCATCCTGCGTGGCGCTGCGCTGGTCGACGAGGTCGAGCTGCTGGTCTTTCGCTGCCGTACCGAGCCGGATCCCGGCGGCGACCTCGCTCGGTCCTGCGGACGGGTCATGTCGCGATACTGCGATCTGCGGCAACGGCTGAGCGAGATGCCGCGCTCAGCGCTGGCTGCCCAGGTCGAACGGCTGCTGCACTACGAGCTGCGGATCGTGGAGCAGGCGTCGCTGCTGGCCTTCCGTCCCCGCGACCGGCGATGGGGCGATCTTGCGACCGCGTTCGGCGACGGCGTGGGTGCGCCGGCCGACGAGTTACGGCGTCTCGCCGCCGAACTGGCTTAGCTGGCTGAAGCCGTCAGGGTCTGAGCTCAGCCGCGTTGGCCGTTTTGCTTGCGGACTCGGGCGCCAGACCGAGCGCGGTCAGGATGTCCGCCGCGACCTCGTCTTCGGTACCCGTGCCGTCGATCACGTGCAGCAACCCGCGCTCGCGGAAGTAGTCGATGAGCGGATGCGTCGCGTCGTCGTAGACCTGCAACCGGTTCTCGACGACCTCGGGCGTGTCGTCGCTCCGTCCCTCCTCCTGGGCGCGCGCCATGATGCGGCGGATGAGCTCCTGTCGCGGGGCGTCGAGGAGGATGACCGCGTTGGTCTGGAATCCTTCGGCGGCCGCGATGACGCGGCTGGCCAGGGCCTGGCGCATCGTGCGCGGGAAGCCGTCGATGATGACGCCACCGGCTTGCTGCGCGGCCACGATGTGTGGCATGACGAGCTCCACGATGAGATCGTCGGGCACCAGCTCGCCGCTATCCATGTAACCGCTCACCCGACGTCCGAGGTCGGATCCGGACTGCACCTCGGCGCGCAGCAGGTCACCAGCAGCGATGTGCTGCCAGCCCTGCAGGGCCGACAGCCGTTCGCCCTGGGTTCCCTTGCCGGAGCCCGGCGGGCCGAAGAGCAGGACAATCATCGGCTTACCGTAGTGGGCAGGGCCGGCCGACGCGACGGCCACTCCTCGGGGTAGAACTCAGGTATGCCTGAGTACCGAGTGAACCGATCCGGCGTCAGTCACGCGCGTGAGCTCATCGACGCCGGCAAGTACGACGACCAGACCGAATGGTCGAAGGCCGAACCGTCCACCGCCGAGCAGAACGACGAGATCGACAAGCACGGCCTCAAGGCCTTCGGCGACTGGCATCTGGCGATCGACGAGGACGCGTCCGACGACACGAAGGGTCGCTACGGGTTCCCGTACGGCGATTTCCGGACGGTCAATCGGGCGGCGCTGATCCACGCCAAGCAGCGGGCGACGCAGAACGACCACGACGACGTGGCCAAAGCCGCCGACTCCCTGCTCAGCCGGCTAGACGACAAGCGGGGGTGATGTCGGAGCGGGCCACTGAACTCTCCACAAAGAGAGCGCCGAGTGACCCGCTCCGCCCCCTGATGGGTGCCTACGTCCGGTCGGCCCGGTGCACCACGAACGGGATCTGCGCCGGGTGGACCTCGTCCGCGCCGAGATAGACGCGGTCGGCCGTCAGCCGATCGTTGCCGGCGTTGAGGTTGCTGACCGTAATCCGCGGAGCGCAGTCGGTGTGGAAGTCGACGCCGTCGATGTGGCCGTAGTCCGCGAACGCGAAGGTCAGGCTGCGGTGGTCGGCCGACAGCCGAGCTACGTCGCCCTTCTCCAACTTCACGGGGTCGATGCGCATCGGGGGCGGGCTGGAGATCAGGCCGGTGTAGACGACGCGGTTGTCGTTGCGGTGCGTCACGCGCAGGTGGAAACCGCTGCCGTCGTGCCACAGGTAATCTCCGCCGCGGTCGCCGCTCGAGAAGTCGGCGGGGGCGCCTTCGACGCGTTGGCCCCAGGGACCACGGTCGCATGCGGCGGCGGCGTCACCTGACGTGGCCGGCGCCGGCGTGCTGGACTGGGCGCCCGCTGCCGTCGGGATGAACACGACCGCTGCTGCGGCCGAGGCGGCGATCCCCCCGCCGAGCAGCACTTTGGTGCGTAGGGACATGGCGATTCCTTTCGTTCGAGAGAGCAGGGCCGCTGACTCGACGGCCACTGCGGTGGACGGCACTCAGCGTTGGGCTTCGCGATGCAAGGCGGATTCGGCGCGGGTACGGGTCAGGTCAAGTTGGCTGGGCACCGACACTCATTCGTTACCCCGCCGTACCCGCCAGCGCCGAGCGGTATCGGTAGCATCCCCGGCTCATACGCGGCTCTCGCCGCACGCGGCACATCGGTCAGGCGGTCGAACCCGATCGCCGGAGAGAGGACGGCATGCGCTCACTGTGGAGCAGGTCGGTCGTGGTGGCGTCGACAGCGACGTTGTTGGCCGGCGCACTTGTCGCCTGCGGCGCCGGCAAGAAGGACAACGGCGGGTCGTCCGCGTCCGGCTCGGCCGGCAGCGGGGGCGGCAAGGCGATCACGATCGGAACCACCGACAAGGTCACCGCGCTCGACCCGGCGGGTTCGTACGACAACGGGTCGCTGCTGCTCGAAATCCAGACCTATCAGTTCCTGCTCAACACCCCGGCAGGCAGCAAGCAACCGCAGTCCGACGCGGCGCAGAAGTGCGACTTCACGCAACCGACCGTCTACACCTGCACGATGAAGGACGGTCTCAAGTTCTCTAACGGTGATCCGCTCACCGCGAAGGACGTCGAGTTCACGTACAAGCGGGTATTGACCATCAACGACCCGAACGGACCGGCGTCGCTGCTGGGCAACATGGCCGACGTCAAGGCCACCGATGACAAGACGGTGGTGTTCACCCTCAAGCAGGGCAACGACCAAACGTGGCCGTTCGTGCTGGGTACCTCGGCCGGACCGATCGTCGACAGCAAGGTGTTCCCGGCCGACAAGCTCCTGCCTGACGAGCAGATCGTCGGCTCCGGCCCGTACAAGATCTCCAGCTACAGCAAGAACCAGCTGGTGCAGCTGACCGCGAACCCCAACTACAGCGGGCCGAACAAGCCCAAGACGAACCAGGTCGCGCTCAAGTACTACACCGCGGCGTCCAACCTCAAGCTCGACATCCAGAGCGGGGCCATCTACATCGCGTGGCGGAGTTTGACCGCCACCGACATCGACAGCATGCGCAACGCGAGCGGCGTCAAGGTGCTGGAAGGCGACGGCGGCGAACTGCGCTACATGGTCTTCAACTTCAAGACCATGCCGGGCGGAACGGACCTGCAGAAGCTGGCCATCCGCCAGGCCGTGGCGTACTCGGTCGACCGCAAGTCGCTCTCGGACTCGGTGTACAAGGGCACGTACAAGCCGGCGTACTCGATGGTTCCGGACGGCGTTCCCGGTCACATCGACGCGTTCAAGGACCAGTACGGCGACACCCCGGACAAGGCCAAGGCCGCCTCGACGCTGCAGGCCGCGGGCGTGTCGACGCCGGTGTCGCTCAATCTGAACTACACCACCGACCACTACGGCCCCAGTTCCGACCAGGAGTACGACGCGATCAAGCGCCAGCTCGAGGCCAGCGGCCTGTTCAAGGTCAACCTGCAGTCGACCGAGTACACGACCTATTCCAAGCAGCGAGTGGCGGACGCGTACCCGATCTACCAGCTCGGCTGGTTCCCGGACTTCCCGGACCCGGACAACTACCTCACGCCGTTCCTGGTCGAGGACAACTTCGTCCACGCGCACTACTGCGACCCCAAGGTGACCGAGCGGCCGTGCGACAAGGACGGGCTCAGCAAGGACCTGACCACCGAGGCCACAACCAGCGGTTCTGGACGCGACGATGCCCTCTCGAACATCCAGAAGAAGCTGGCCACCGGCCAACTGCCGTACCTGCCGCTGCTCGAAGGTCAGCAGGTGGCGGCCGTACGGTCGAACGTCAGCGGCGTCGACCAGACCCTGGACCCGACGTTCCAGTTCCGGTTCTGGCTGTTCAGCAAGAGCTGAGTGGCCACCACCACCACGAGTTCGGGCTCACTACGCACCTATTTGGTGACGCGGCTGCTGCTCGTCATCCCGATGGTGTGGGTGCTCGTCACGCTCGTGTTCTTCGTGATGCGGGTGATCGGCGACCCCATCGAATCGGCGTTCGGAGGCCGGCTGCCGCCGGATCAGATCGCGATCCGGCGGCACAACGCCGGCCTCGACCGCCCAATCCTGCGCCAGTACTGGGAATACCTCACCGGCATCGTCCACGGTGACTTCGGCCGATCGGTCACCGACAACCAAGCGATCAGCCACGTGCTGCTCGTCAAGGGGGCGGCCACCCTCGAGCTGACGTTCTGGGCGTTGATCGTCGCGCTGATCATCGGCGTGCCGCTCGGGCGAGTGGCGGCGCAGCACCGCGACCGCGTGCCCGACGTCGGGCTGCGGCTGTTCGCCGTCCTCGCCTACGCTATGCCGGTTTTCTTCCTCGGTCTCCTGCTCAAGTTGCTGTTCGCGATCAAGCTGGGCTGGCTGCCGGTGAACGGGCGAGCGAGCACCGACGTCGAGTTGTCCATCCAGAACGTCTCGCCCAACACGCACATCTACCTGATCAACGCCATCTTGTACGGCGACAACAGCTACATCTGGGACGTCGTCCGGCACACCGTCCTCCCGGCCGTGACCCTCGGCCTGCTGGTCTCCGGCGTGTTCCTGCGCCTGGTGCGGGTCAACTTGCTGCAGACGCTGCGCGCGGACTACGTGGAGGCGGCCCGAGCGCGTGGCGTCCCGGAGCGGCGCGTGGTGCGCAAGCACGCGTTCCGCAACGCGCTCATCCCGGTGATCACGGTCATGGGGCTGCAGGTGGCGGCGCTGCTCTCCGGGGCCGTGCTCACCGAGGAAACCTTCGAGTGGCAGGGCATCGGCTACGCGGTCGCCGACTATCTGATCAAGCGCGACTACATCGCCGTGCAGGGGATCGTCACGGCCATCGCCGTCGTGGTTGCGATCATCAGCTTCCTCATCGACGTCGTCGCCGCCCTCGTCGACCCCCGGGTGAGGTACTGAGATGCGCGGACGGTGGCGGCCTCCTCGACCCCCCATGACGACGTTGCCCCGCCTTGGCTCGGTGCAGCCGGCCCGCGACGTGCTACCGCGGGGCACATTCGGAGGGGATGGCAGATGACGGCGACCCTTCCCGAGGTCGAGGAGACCGAAGGACGGCTCGAGGCCCGGCCGAGTCGCGTCCCGGGGTTGGCGGCGCTACGGGCCACCGTCGGGTTCCAACGCGGGATGTTGCTGGCCGGCCTGCTGCTCGTCGCGTTCTTCGTCGTGCTCGCCGTGTGCGCGCCACTCATTGCTCCGTACGGATTCAACACCGCGTCCGCGCACGGCGTCCCGTTCCAGACGTTGCAGGCGCCGTCGGCCCAGCACTGGTTCGGGACGACGGTCGGCGGCGAAGACGTGCTGTCGCGGGTCGTCTACGGCGCCCGGACCGCGCTCGAAGTGATCATCCTGGCCGTGGCTCTGTCGCTGATCGTCGGCGTCCCCCTCGGCCTGCTGTCCGGCTACCGTGGCGGCTGGCTCGACCGGGTGTTGGTGCTGATCACCGACGCGCTGTTCAGCTTTCCCTCGCTGTTGCTGGCGATCGTCATCTCGATCTCGGTGGCGGGGGGCCGGTCGAGCAAGACCGGCGGCATCCTCTCGGCGGCGATCGCCATCACCGTGGTGTACGTGCCGCAGTACTTCCGCGTGGTGCGTAACGCGACGGTGGCGGCGCGCGAGGAACCGTACGTCGAGGCCGCCCGCGCCCTGGGCGCTCCGCCACGCGTCGTCGTGCTGCGCTACATCCTGGCCAATGTGGTGCAGACCGTGCCGGTCATCGCCACCCTGAACGCCGGCGACGCGATCCTCACCCTGGCCGGTCTCGGCTTCCTCGGCTTCGGCATCGAGCCGTCGTCCGCAGCCGAGTGGGGCTACGACCTGAACAAGGCGCTGTCGGACACGGCGTCTGGCATCTGGTGGACGGGGCTGTTCCCTGGCCTGGCCATCGTGCTCATGGTGCTCGGCGTCACCCTGGTGGGTGAGAGCCTCAACGACGTGCTCAATCCCTTGCTACGTACCAGGAAACTCAGCCGGGTGGTCCTGCCGTCGCGGCGCCTGCCGTCCCCACCCGCACCCACGGACGACGCGCGATGACCGCCCTCGCGGCCGCCCAAGTCCGCAGCGCCGACGCGCCGGTGCTCGAGGTCGACGACCTACGGGTCTGGTACGCCGGGCCGAAAGGACCGGTGCGGGCCGTTGACGGGGTCAGCGTCGCCCTGCGTCCGGGCGAGGTGCTCGGCCTGGTCGGGGAATCCGGCTGCGGCAAGTCCACGCTGGGACGCGGTCTGCTCGGCCTGCTGCCTCGCGGCGCCGCTGTGGACGGACAGCTGCGCTTCGACGGCGAAGAGCTGCTGGGGCGCTCCGCGAAGGAGCGGGACCGGCTGCGGGGGTCGGGTATGGGGATGATTTTCCAGGAGCCGATGACCCGGCTGGATCCGCTCATGCGGATCAGCGCTCACTTCACCGAGGCGATCAAGGCGCACGAACCCAAGCTGTCCAAGGCGCAGATCCGCGAACGAGCGCTGGACGCCCTGCGATCGCTGGGGATTCCGCCGACGCGCTACCGCAACTACCCGCACGAGTTCTCCGGTGGCATGCGCCAGCGCATCATGATCGCGTTGGCGCTCGCTCTGCGGCCGCGGTTCATCGTGGCGGACGAGCCCACCACCGCCCTCGACGTCTTGGTCGAGGCGCAGATCCTGCGCATCCTCGACGACATCCGCGAGCGGTATCAGCCGGCCATCCTGCTCATCACACACAACCTCGGCATCGTCGCCGAGGCGTGTGACCGGGTGGCCGTCATGTACGCCGGACGGATCGTCGAGCAGGGGCCGGTACGCGAGATCTTCGCGGCGCCCAGACACCCGTACACGCAGGCGCTCCTGAGTTCGACCATCTCGCTGTCCACCCGCGAGCTGCACTCGATCCCGGGTGCGCCGCCCGATCTAGTGGAGCCACCGTCCGGCTGCCGCTTCCACCCCAGATGCGAGCACGCCATGCAGGTCTGCCCGCAGCGCGACCCGATCTGGTTCGGCGACGCCGCGCAGGGCGCCGAGTGCTGGCTGCTCGACCCCACCCTGAGCGCCGCCGAGCGGGCCCCGCTGCCGCGCCAGGCCGTCGCCGTCGCCGACGAGGCCTGAGGTGACGAGCACCGCGGTCCAGCCGCTGGTCAGCGTCCGCGACGTGCACGTCGACTACACTCTGCGGACCAACGCCGTGGCCCGGTTGATCGGTCGATCCTCCGGAGTCGTGCGGGCCGTCGACGGCGTCGACCTCGATCTGGCGCCGGGTGAGGTCCTCGGTGTGGTCGGCGAATCCGGCTCCGGGAAGTCGACGTTGGGCCGGGCGCTGCTCGGCCTGGTCACGCCGTCGCGCGGCACGATCACCTACCGCGGACGCCCGCTGACCGGCCTGTCCGAGGCCAAGCTGCGCCCCCTGCGCCGTCAGCTGCAGATGGTGTTCCAGGATCCGCACGCAGCGCTCAACCCGTCGATGACCGTGGGCCGCGCGATCAATGACGCCTTGCGGATCCACGACCTGCACGCCGACGACCGGGACGACGCGGTGGACGCCGCCCTCGAGCGGGTCGGGCTGGCGCCGGCGTCCCGCTTCACGACCAAGTACCCCAGCGAGCTGTCCGGAGGTCAGAAGCAACGCGCGGTGATCGCGCGCGCGATCGCCCTCGGCCCGGAGCTGCTCGTGGCCGACGAGCCCATCTCGATGCTCGACATGAGCGTGCGCGCCAAGATCCTCGGCCTGCTCGACGAGCTCAAGCGTGATCTCGGCCTGACCTATCTCTACATCACCCACGACCTGGCCAGTGCGCAGTTCTTCTGCGACCGCATCGCCATCATGTACCTCGGCAAGATCGTCGAGACCGGGCCCACCGCGGAGATCTTCGACCACCCGCGGCACCCCTACACGCAGGCCCTGCTGCGTGCGGTGCCCGACCCCGACCCGTCCCGCAGCGCGCCGCGCGACCTGCCCCGCGGCGAGATTCCCGACGCCGCGGCGCCACCAGCGGGCTGCCCCTTCCACCCGCGCTGCCCGGCCGCGTTCCGGCCCTGCGGGTGGGAAGCACGCGACCTGCCGATGATCCTCGAACAGCGCTGGACGACGATTTCGCCCGATCAGTACGCGGCCGAGTCCAGGTTGGTCGGTGATCCGGACGCGATGGTGGCCGGACGAACGGGCGACGACATCGTGCTGCGGCCGGCGTCGGGCGGGGGCGACGAACTGCTGGCACTGCTCGAGGACGAGCGCCGGACGCGTCCCGACGAGCCGTTCTGGTCCGGTGTGAACGCCGTGACCGCCGACCGGGGGCAGGTGCGGATCCGCTTCGCGGATCGGGTGGTTCCGGCGCTGCTACCGGTCACCGGCACCGACGTCCAGGTGTCCTGTCATCTCGAGCACCCACCCCACCAGTAGGGTCAGCACAGCAGCGGCACAGCATCGGCACAGCTGCCGAGGACACAGTGAGGCCCATGACTGACCACCCGCCGGCCCAGCCCGATCCGAACGCGCCCGGCGCCCCGACGCCGCACGACGCGCCGCAACCTGCGTACCCGTCCTACAGCCCGCAGAGCTACCAGCCGCAGGCCGGGGCGGACCCGCGTGGCGGGGGCTACCCCGCCTACGGCAGCTACGCGCCGTACGGCTACGGCCAGCCACCGCAGTACACCCAGCCCATGCCGGGCTCGAGCCCGGCGCCGGGACCGTCGGCCTACCCTCCGCCCGCGGAGCGCCCGGCGGGTAACCGACACACCCTGCGCACCGCGGTGCTCAGCGCCGTGATCGCCGCCGTGGTCGGCGGCGGGGTGGGCGCGGCCACCGTGGCCATCGCGGACAACAACAACAGCAAGTCGACCTCGTCCGGCCTCGTCGTTCAGTCCGGGAGCGCCGCGCCGTCGCTGAAGGTCGACGGGACGGTGACCGCGGCGGCCAAGAAGATCCAGCCGAGCGTGGTCACGATCAACGTGACCAGCGGGCAGGAGAGCGGCACGGGATCCGGCGTGATCATCCGTAACGACGGCTACATCTTGACCAACAACCACGTGGTCGCCGTCGGCAGCGGAAACGGCACGCTGCGCCGTCGGCACCGACCCGTCCGACGACCTGGCCGTGATCAAGGTCGACGGCCTGTCGAACCTGACCGCCGCGACGTTCGGGCAGAGTGACAGCCTGGTCGTCGGCCAGACGGTCGTGGCCGTCGGCGCGCCGCTCGGCCTGTCCGACACGGTGACGTCGGGGATCGTGAGCAACACCTCCCGTCCGGTGACGACCGGTGACGCCAACAGCGAGGCCGTCTTCAACGCCGTGCAGACCGACGCGGCCATCAACCCAGGCAACTCGGGTGGCCCGCTGGTTGACCTCAACGGCAACGTGGTCGGCATCAACGCCGCCATCGCGACGCCCAACACCGGCGGCCTGAACATCCCGGGACAGCAGCAGCAGGAGTCGGGCAGCATCGGCATCGGCTTCGCGATCCCGGCGGACGAGGCGAGCCGGATCGCCAGTGAACTCATCACCAACGGCAAGGCGACGCACGCGGTGATCGGCGTCTCGGTCGGCGGATCGAACAGCCAGAGCCAGCCCAGCCAGACCGGAGCGGTGATCTCCAGCGTCGACGCCAACGGTCCTGCCGCGTCCGCCGGACTGCAGGCAGGTGACGTGGTGACCTCGCTCGGCGGTCAGCGCCTCGAGGACGCGACGGCGCTGCGCGCCGCCGTCCGCTCGCATGCGCCCGGCGAGAAGGTGGATCTGACCTACCTGCGCGGCGGTAAGTCGACGACGGTGTCGGTCACCCTCGGCTCCGCGGGAAGCTGACCCGGCGCACTGAGCGGATGCCCACCCACGAAGTGTCGAACGTCCTGAGCGTCACACGTAGCGCTCGGTGCGGCCCCTGTGATCGGCCGGCCGGATATGCCGCAGCCGAATGACGAGGAGGACGGCCAGGACAGTGACGGCGCACGCGGCGGCAGCGACGAGGACGAACGCCCACCAAGGTGATCCCGTCGTCACGACGCGGGTGAAAGGCGCAGGAGTCGAGCCGATCTGGGGCGGTCCGAAGCCGTTGCCGTCGTTGGGGGACGCGGGCGACGCGGCGGCAGACCGGGCTCCGACCAGGTAGCCCGCGACGATGGTCACGGTGGCGAAGAGCAGAACGTGGACCCGTCGAGCAGTAGTCATAGCGCTAGCGTCGGTCCGGCCAGACGATCGCGTCGATACGGCGTTCTGCGTATATCAGCGACCAACGGCGTTCCTCAGTGTGCACCCGCGCGGTAATCCATTCCCCGTTGGGCTTGTCGAGCCGTAGCGTTGACCTGTTCGGCACATCGGCAGCGGAGAAGGTGATCGGCGTGGCTGCGCGGATCGACGTCACCACCTCCGACCTGCGCCGGCTGCTCGAGATCGTCGACCCGGCACGAGCCGGCGAGGAGGGACAACACGTTCCGTTCTCGCTGTTGCAGGACATCGGCGATCTCGTGCCGTGCGACTGCGTCGCTTTCCAGGTCCTGGACCTCATTCGCCAGACTGGCGAGCTGCAGGGAGCCGACCCCAGCGAAGTGGGCCCCGACCTCGATGCCGAGCACCAGGCGCTGTGGTGGCCGGCGTTCTGGGAGTCGTGCAGTTATCCGCAGCGCAGCGGCGACTACTCCACGGTGATTCGGGAGTCAGACGTCCTGCCCGGCGTCAGCGAAGGTCCGCGGTGGGCGGCGTTCGCCGAGGCGTGCGGCCGGGGCCCGATGCACGGCGTGATGCTGTCCCTACCGCCGGCGGGTCCAGTGGACCGCCGCGTGCTGTTGTGGCGCGAGTCGGGATCGGATTTCAGCGACCGTGAGGTGATGATCTTGACGCTGTTGCGGCCGCACATCATCGCTCTCTACCGCCGGCACCGCGCCCTCAACGACGGCGTCCCCGCACTGACGTCCCGGCAGCGGGAGGTCCTTCAGTTGGCCGCCACGGGGCGCACGAATCGCCAGATCGCCCGCGCCCTCGTCCTGTCCGAGGCCACCGTCGGCAAGCACCTCGAGAACATCTTCACGCGACTACAGGTCAGCAACCGTACCGAAGCAATAGCCAAGTTCCACGAGACTCTGCAGCCCGTCTAGCGCAGCCGAGCGACCGGCTGCGCTGCCACGTCTCCAGGTCGAGCGGCGTGGACGAGCGCCGCCGCTGTCCTCGCGTGGCTGGCCACGATGTATCTGTTCACCGGTGAACGCGACGTCGGCCTGGTGATGTTCACCGTCCCGGGCTTTGTCGGGCTCGGCGGTGCAGGGACGCGTGCAAGGGGCCGGTTCACCGCCAGAGCGACGGACGCCGGCGGTTGGGCTGTCGACGCGCTGGTTCGCGATCCGAGCCGACCTCCGACGCGGCGGCAACCGATGCGGTCGATCCGGTCTAGCGCAGCCGAGTGAGTTCAACGGAGACGCCCAGCGACTCCGACGGCGCTCCGCGATAGACCCCCGACAAGGGCCGCACATCGGCGTAGTCGCGTCCACGGGCCACGGTGACGTGCCGTTCGCCGACCGGCGAGAGATTTGTCGGGTCGGCGAACATCCAGGACCCGGACCAGAACTCCACCCACGCATGGCTCTCGCCACTGGTGGTGGCACCCACCGTGTCGTCGACGGCAGCCGACATCGGGTAGAGGTAGCCGGACACGTAGCGAGCCGGTAGTCCCATGCTGCGCAGCATGGCCAGCGTCAGATGGGTGAAGTCCTGACACACTCCCTTGCCAGCGGCGCGAGCTTCCGCCGACGTGGTGTGCACGTCGGTGAGACCGCGCTCGTAACCGAGCTGCTCGTGCGCCCAAGCCACGGCCCGCCAAGCCGCCTGCGTAGGAGGCACATCAGCCGCCAGCACCTCCGCTTCGGCACTGACCTCGGGTTCGAAGCTGACGTACCGCGAGGGCAGCAGAAGCTCCGCGCAGCGGTCGGCCACGGCCGGATCCCGCACGGCGTCCCAGCCGACCGCGGGCGAAGCTTCGGCGACGTCTGCAGTCTCCACCACGGACGACGCGGTAACGATCAACTCGGTGTGGGGGACGTGCACGTCGAAGGCGTCGACGAGGGTGCCCCAGTAGTCGACGTAGCGCAGCGGGCGCGGCCCGGGCGTGACGTCCACCCGGGATTCCAACGTGTGCTGCCCGCGACCGGACGTCGGCGTCATCCTCGCCTCGTTGTACGACGCGCGCACCGGTGCCGAGTACTGGTAGCCGGTCCGGTGGCGAACCGCGATACGCCAGCTCATCGGATCGACTCCTCGAGCTTCCAGCCGACCGTCAACGAACCGTCGAAATAGCGATCGCTCACGGCGTCGTTGACCAAGGACATCTCCGTCTGGAGATTGTGCAGGCGAGCGGGCAGATCGGCGAATAACAGGTCGGCCGGCAGGAACTCCAGGTCGCTGCGCGCCCGACCGATCACCCGCCGCGCGTCGTCGCCTGCGTCCGCCTCGCTGCTGGCGGCCAGCCGGCCCAGCGCCTGCTCACCCACGACGAGCGCGTGAAAGACCGAGCGCGGGAAGAGCCGATCCAGCAGCAGGAACTTCAACACGAGCTCGGGCTCGACGCCACGCTGGTAGGTCTTCAGGTACGCCTCGTGCGCGGAACAGGTGCGCAGCGTGGCGATCCATCCGTCCTCCGGGGCCGAGGTACTGACCGTGGCCGCCAGCAGCCGTGCGGTCATGTCCACGCGCTCGACGCTGCGGCCGAGCACGAGGAAGTCGAAGCCGTGGTCGCGGCTCATCGTGGCCTCCGCGTGGCCGGCCAACATGGCCGCCCGCTGCCGGACGTAGGAGAAGAACGGTGCCGGACCGAAGGCCCGAGCGGCCTCGACCCTGGGCGCCAGTTCGTAGTGCGTGGTGTTGAGGCACTCCCAGATGTCTGCGGACAGCGATTCCCTTACGCCACGGGCGTTCTCGCGTGCGGCGTAGAGCGCTCCGACGATCGAGCTGGGGTTGTCCGGGTCGTACGCCAGGTTGTCCAGGGTCGCGCGAATGCTCGGTGGCGCGTCGGTCTCGATGCCCATCACGGCGGCGAGCACCCGGGCGGTTTCGTCCTCGTCGATCGCCGGATCCTCGATCACCTGGTGGAAGTACACGTCCAGGAGACGCGCGGTGTCCTCGGCCCGCTCCACGTAGCGGCCCACCCAGAACAGGGCCTCGGCGACCCGGCTCAGCACGGTGGGCCGCCCTGCTGCTGCTGTTGCGGCTGCTCGGATCGTGGCCCGAGGTCGGGCGCACTGGCCTGGACGGTAGGTACGGGTAGTGGATCGGCACCGCCCGCCCACGCCGGTCGGGACGGGCGGACGGGCCGGGAGGTGAGGACCCAGGTGTCCTTCGATCCGCCGCCCTGGCTGGAGTTCACGACGAGGTTGCCTTCGTGCAGGGCGACACGGGTCAGCCCGCCGGGCAGCACCCGCACCTGCGAACCGTCGTTGATGGCGAACGGCCTGAGGTCGACGTGCCGGGCGGCCAGCCGCTCGCCGTCGAGGGACGGCGACGTCGAGAGCATGACCACCTCCTGCGCGATCCACCCCCGTGGGTTCGCGATCACGTCAGCCCGGGTCGCGGGCCGCTCCTGCTCGCTGGCCGGCGGACCGCTGGGCACGCGGTACCCGCCGGATCCCTCCACCGGCG
>CAXTNQ010000019.1:14459-24457 GCA_964245745.1 uncultured Jatrophihabitantaceae bacterium | reverse complement strand
AGATCAGCCTGCGCCAACGCGGGATAGACGGTCGACGCCGCTCCGTCGCGGCGCTCGCGCAGCAGCGGCCACGCCTCGTGGACGAGCGCGTCGACCGTCTCCGCCGGCGGCAGCGCGCCGGTGGAGACGTATCCGCGGGTCACCGAGCTAGCCGAGCAGCTGGGCCTTCTTCGCGTTGAACTCGTCCTCGGAGAGGATGCCGGCGTCGCGCAGCTCGGCGAGCTTCTTGAGCTGGTCGATCAACTGATCGGTAAGCATGGGTGCGGCCGACGGTGGCGCCGCGGCCGGTGCCGGCGCGGCGGCGGGCGGTGCGGCCGCGGCCTGGGCCCGAGCAGCCTGACCGGCCGCCACCTTCCCCGAGACGGCGGTAGCCGTACCGGCGATCACCGCTGTACGGGCCGCGGTGCCGAGCAGGCTGGGCCGTCCGCCGCGGCCGATGCCACGTGATCTCATCGCGATCCCGCTTCCTGCGTCTGAGCCGCGGCCAGCACGCCGTCCACGGCCTGGTAGGGAATTCGTCCGCCGCTGAGCATTTCGCCGCCCGCGGCGCGAACCGCGCGGGCGAGGTCGGCCGCCCACAGGTCCTCCCAGAGGACGAACAGGGCCGCGGAGCCGGTCGGGATGCCACCCGCCAGGTCCGCGACGTCTTCGTCGCTGAGCAACCCGCCGGACTCGCCTTCGATGTCGGCGAAGGCGGCCAGCTCCTCGAGCTGGTCGAACTCGAACGTGGTCACCGCGCCGTCCGCGTCCTTCTTGACGAAGACGAGGTCGAGGATGCGGACCGTGCCACGGTCGACGAGATCCGCGATGGCGACGGCAATGTCGCCACTGAGGTCGCCGTAGTCATTGCCCGGGAAGTCGAGCACCAGATATTCGACCGGAGCGAGCTCCGCCATGTTCGCAACCTTCCGACGTCGGGTCCGTGGAGACTATCGGCGCACGTCACCGCCCGCGCATCATCCCTGCGGAGTGACGCCGCCTGGTTCTCACGCCTGACGGGTGATGCCGCGTCGGTCGGGCGCCGACAGACTCGCCGTGCCGACATCGATGGGGAGCCCTTCATGACGCACGCGAACATCGACTTCGACGTGGCGCCGACCCTCCGTCGGCACGTCACCGTGACGATCGGCGGCGATGCCGGCGACGTCGATGCGGTGGCCGTCCCGGTCGGGTCGGACGAGGACGGTAGTGACGCCGTCGCGGCACGGCGCCGGGCCGGGTTCAACGGCCGGTGGGGGCAGACGTTGGCCCAACCCGACGGTGCCGGCGCCGCCCAGATCGTCGTCGGAGTCGGCGCGGTCAAGGCGCTCACGGTCAACGGCCTGCGCGATGCCGCGGCCGCCTTCGCCCGGGCGGTGCCGGACGATGCGCAGCTGGCCTTCCCCGTCCCGGCCGTGGTCGACGGGTCGGCGCAGGACGCGGCCGCCGCGATCGTCGAAGGCATCCTGCTGGCGCGGTACTCGTTCAGCCTGCGCGGCAAGACCGACCCGCCGACCGACGTGAGCGCGATCCGACTGGTAGCCGACGCGGGCGCTCGGGCCGACGTCGAGGCGGGGGCCCGACGCGGTCAGGCGGCGGCGGATGCCACCATGCTGGCCCGCGACCTCGCCAACTGCCCGGGCAGCCTGCTGACCGCGGCGCGGATGGCCGACGTCGCCCGCGAGGTGGGCGAGCAGCACGGGCTGCAGGTGGAGATCTTCGACAAGGCCGCGCTCATCGAGTTGGGGTGCGGCGGGTTGCTGGGCGTCAACCAGGCCAGCGTCGACGAACCCCGGATGATCCGGCTGCGCTACACGCCTGACAACCCGACCGGCCGACTGACGCTGGTCGGCAAGGGCATCATGTACGACTCCGGCGGCATCAGCCTCAAACCGAGCGATGCCGTACACGCCACCATGAAGAACGACATGTCCGGGGCGGCCGCCGTCCTCGCGGCCATGGCCGTATTGCCCGACCTCGGCGGCACCGTGGCCGTCACCGGCTACCTCATGTGCACGGACAACATGCCGTCCGGCTCGGCGCTCAAGCTCGGTGACGTGATCACCATGCACGGTGGACGCACGGTGGAGGTGCTCAACACCGACGCCGAGGGACGCCTGGTCATGGCTGACGCCCTTGTCCTGGCCACCGAAGAACCCGTCGACGCGATCGTCGACATTGCCACGCTGACCGGGCAGTGCCTGCGCACGCTCGGCACCGAGATCGCCGGCGTGATGGGCACCAGCCCGCCGCTCGTCGACCAGGTGAAGGCCTCCGCGCAGAAGACCGACGAGCCGGTCTGGGAGCTGCCCATGGCCACCCGCTACCGCAACCAGCTCGACTCGACCATCGCCGACCTGACCAACATGGGCGGCCCGAACGCCGGCAGCATCACCGCCGCGCTCTTCCTCGCTGAGTTCGTCGGCGACGTGCCGTTCGCGCACATCGATATCGCCGGCACAGCGCAGGCGGATACGGCGCGGAGCTGGACACCGAAGGGCCCCACCGGCAGCGGCACCCGACTGCTGATCGACCTGGCGCTGAACTTCACGCCGCCGACACGGTAGAGCGAACGGAGCGAGCATGGCGCACACGGTCGTCGAGTCGGCACCGGAGGAAACCCCCAAACGCGGCGGGGTACAGCGCTTCCTGGGCGGCATCGAACGCGTCGGCAACAAGGTCCCGCATCCCGCCGTCATGTTCCTCGCGCTCATCCTGCTGGTCTGGGTGCTGTCCGCGATCTTCGCGCTGTCGCACGTCCATGTCACGACGGAAGTCTCTTCGCCGAAACCGCCGGCCTCCACCGACCCGAACTACCCGTACTACCCGGGCGGAGCCAGCCAGCCGAACATTCCCAATATCCCGGACCATCCGGCGGCGCCCGAATTCGTCATCCACACCGAGACCATCGCGGTCAAGAACCTGCTCAACGTGGACGGGATCCGGTTCATCTTCACGTCCTTCGTGCAGAACTTCGCCAACTTCACGGCGATGAGCGTGATCATCGTGGCGATGATCGGCGTCGGGCTGGCCGAGGAGTCGGGGTTGATCGGCGCGATGATCCGCGCCATCGTGCGGGTGGCCCCGAAGGCCACGCTGACGTTCATCATCGTGCTCGTCGGCATGATCTCCTCGATCGCGTCCGACGCTGGTTATCTGGTGCTCATCCCACTCGGCGCCGTCGTGTTCCGAAGTATCGGGCGCAATCCGATCGCCGGGATCGCCGCCGCCTTCGCCGGAGTGAGCGCCGGGTTCGGCGTCAACTTCCTGATCACCCCGACGGACGGCATCATCACCGAGGTCGCCAACGAGTCGATCCACCTTGTCGACCCCAACCGGTCGATCACCGTCACGCACAACCTGTACTGGGCGATCGGTGCCACGCTGTTCGTCACGATCGTGATCACCTTGCTCACCGAGTTCTGGGTCGGCCGCCAGCTCGGGAACTACGACGACGCGGAGATCACCGACGAAGCCGCGGCGTCAGTGGCCGAGCTGTCGCCCGAAGCACGGGCCGCCGAGTCACGCGGCCTGCGGTGGGCGCTGTTCGCGGTGCTCGGCGTCGTCGCGGTCATCCTCGTCGCCTGGCTGCCGTCCGGCGCACCCTTGCGCAACGCCGACACCGACGCCCTGTTCCGCGATTCACCGTTCATGGACAGCCTGATCGTGATCATCATGCTGGTGTTCCTGGCCGCCGGACTGGCCTACGGACGGGGCGCCCGCACGATCACCGACTCGAACCAGGCCATCGCCGGGATCACCAAGAGCATCGGCGGCCTGGCCGGTCTGATCTTCATCTTCGTGCTGATCGCCCAGTTCCTGGCCTACTTCAACTACAGCAACATCGCGCGCGTCATCGCGGTGCAGCTCTCTGATGTGTTGGAGTCGGCGAACATCGCCACCTGGGTGCTGCTCGCGCTGCTCGTCCTGGTGATCTTCGTGATCAACTTCCTGCTGCCCGGGGTCATCCCCAAGTGGTCGATCGTGGCGCCGATCTTCATCCCGCTCTTCCTGCGCCTGGGCGTGTCCCCGGCCACCGTGATCGCCGGCTACCGGGTCGGGGACGGTCCGAGCAACGTCGTCACCCCGCTGATGGTGTACCTGCCGTTCGTCGTCCTGCAGGTCCAGCGGTGGCGCAAGAGTGCCGGGCTGGGCACGGTCGTCGCGATGATGATCCCGTACACCCTCGGGCTCATCCTGACCTGGGGGATCTTCTACATCCTGTGGTACGCCATCGGCATTCCCTGGGGTCCCGGCGCACCCGCACACATCTGATCAGAGGTGCTTGTTGCGCTCGAGCCAGCGCAGGGCGAAGAAACCCCAGATCGGCGGTAGGTAGAACGTCGCCAACCGGTACATGAGGACGGCGGCGAACGCGGCCTCCTCGGGGACGCCGGCGCGCACCAGGCCGTACGTCAGGCCACCCTCGACGACGCCGATACCGCCGGGCACGGGGATGAGTCCGGACAGCAGGGACACGCTCACGTTGATCAGCACGACCTCGGCCAGCCCGACGTGGAAGCCGATCGAGCGCACGAACACGACCAGCGAAAGCGCGAACAACAACTCCGTGGCCAGGTTGCCGCCGAGCAACAGCAAGAGCCGCCGCGGAGATTGCAAACCACGCGCCGCTCCGATTCCGTCGCGGACGAGCTGGACGAGGAAGCCGACAATCCGCCGCCGCCACGTGGGCAGAACGGCCAGAGTGATCACCGCCGCAGCGGCAATCAGCAGCACGATCAGCAATAGCGTGCCGAGGCCACTCGGGGCCGCGTTGCGGAAGTCGAGATCGAGGGACAGCGGCGTCAGCAGCAGAATCCCCAACAGCAGCAGGAGTTGGACGCCGAACTGCCCCAGGCCGTCCAGGGCGCCGACGGCCAGGGCCGAGCCCGGAGGCAGGCCGTACCGCTGGAAGAACCGGATGTTGACGGCGATGCGCGCCGCACTGGTCGGCACGGCCAGCGAGATGTAGGACGTCGCCAGCTGTAGCGCGTACACCGGCGCGAGCGGCAGGGGATTGGGCGACGCGCCCATGACCGACAGCGCGCTGGTCACTCGGGGGGTCTGCGCGAGGATCGCGCCGGCGATGACGAGCCACCACGTCGCGTCGCGCACCTCACGTCCGAGCAGCTCGAAATCCAGGCCTCCGACACCGGAGGCCAGCAAGAAGAACGCCACGACGAGCAGCGCGATCTGCAGCAACGAGCTGACCGTGACGCGGCGCATGCGTTGCAGTTCGGGCACCGTGATCTCGGCGCGCTCGGCCACCGTGCGGCGTAGGCCGTCAAGATCGAATTTCACGCTGCGTACCGCGCGGCGCTGGTGCACAGTCAGCGCGCTCGTCTGCACGAACGGCAGGGTGGCGGCCAGCTCCTCCTCGTCAAGAGCCACCCGGACGGCGTCCACCGCGGCATCGGAGCCGACGGCGAGGGCCGTGGTGACCAGCAGCTGCGCCTGATCGCTGCGCAGTCGATCCGGGCTGGGCGCCGTCACAGCACCTCGGAAGTCGATCAACCCGATCTCGCCGCCGTCGAGGATGAGGTGTTCCCCGTCGAGCTGTCCGTGCGCGATGCCGAGGTCGTGCAGCTGCCGCAGGGTGCGCCAGGCGCGGGCCACCACGTCGGCGTCCCAACACTGCGGGACGGTGTCGAGCGGCGCACCGGCCCGCCGCAGGACGAGCACGACGTCCTTCTCGGGCGTCTCGCTCGCCGTGACGACGGCCTGTGTCGGCACCCGGCCCTGGGCGGCCAGCAGAGTGAGCAGGGCTTCGTGCTCGGCCTGCTGCCGGCGGCCGAACCACGCCGGCGCTCCGGCCTCCCGGTACCAGATCGTCCGCCACACGGACGTCACCAGCTGCGTGTCGTGGGCGTCGCGGCCGTACACCTTGACCACGAGCGGGTGACCCGTCGGGTCGGTGGCGTCGACGGTGAATACGCCCGCCGCCTGCCGTTCGGCCGCGCCGAGGTCGTGCGCGCCGATGCCCAGCCGAGCCAGGGCGCTCGCGACGTCGTCGAGGCTCGGCCGGCCCAACGTCGAGCCGAGCAGCAGGTGGACGGCGGCGGCGCTCAGTCCGGCGACGAGCACCCCGGCCACGGCCCCGGTGGGCGTCGCGTGTTGACCGAAGACGATGCCGACGAACGCGAGCGTGAGCACCCAGCGTCCCAGCCGGCGCGCCGGCTTGGTCAGGTGCGGGGACGCGGTGACGGTGACCGCGGCCGGCACGGCCAGGCCGAGCGGCGGGAAATACGGCGAGCTGCCGGCCGAACGCAGCGAGTCCCACACGAGCGGCCACGACCCGGTCGCGATGCGGCCGGCGAGCAGCGAGACCCCGAGCGCGATCGCCGCGGCGAGGACGAGGTCGCGAAGCAGGCCCCAGCGCCGGGTGCCGGCGACGGCGAGCAGCAGGCCGACGGCGAGGACGAGCAGCAGGCCCGACATCAGCCGCCACAGGCCGCCCAGCCCGCTGGGGATGGCGGCGACGAAACGCAGGAACGCGCGCTGGATGCCCGGTTGCGGTTCCTCGAGCGCGCCGAGCAGCGCCAGCCCCAGGCCGCACGCGACGAGCAGGATCATGTCCGTCGCCCGCCGTACCCGGCCCGTCCCGGTGGCTGCGGCCTGATTGACGAACAGCCGAGGTCGCCGGCGACGCGCACCGACGGGCCCGCTCCTCTGCGCGACAGTCTTCGCGTCCGCGCTCATCCGTTCACCTGTCTTTGCGCGAGCGCTCATCCACCCACCCCGTTGAGCCGGTCGACCACCCTGAAGAGATCACCTTCGTCGACGAAATTCACCGCGATGAAGTTCGGCAACCGCGCCCGCTGCTCGCGACATCGGGTGACGTAGGGCCATAGGACGTCCTCGGCGTTGATCGTCCGCGCGTCGGTCACGAGTGAGCGGAAATTGCTGAGCCAGTAGTTGAGTAGCAACAACGGATTGCCGGGCTGTCCGCGGTTGAGCCGGCAGGACAGGTCGGCGACCGTCGGATTCGTGAAGGGCGTGTCCTGTACGACATCGAATCCCGGCAGCAGCCAGGGGTACTGGGTGCCGCCCGCATGCCGCTCCATGAGCACCACGACCCGGCGTCCCGAGGTGATCATCTGGCCGAGCGTCGGCCACGGCTGGTCCGTGGCCTGCTCGTGCACGTAGGGCAGCAGCCCAGCCTGCGCGAACACGGCGGCGGTGTCGGCCGACGACACCGAGTCCTCGATGAAGAAGGTCACGACCTCGCGCGGGTGCATGTCCAGCCAGGTCTTTACCTGAACCATCAGCGGTTCCCAGTCCGTGCTGCCGATCTCGCACAGGCCATGACAGAGATAGGGCCGCACAGGTCCCGACGGCGCGCTGGTGATCGCGTTGCGCAGCCGCAACGCGCTGTCGACGACGTCGGACCCGTACAGCCGGGTGGCCTCGGCCAGCGCGGTGGCGTAGCTCTGCGGCGCGGTCGCGACCACGTCCCGGCGCTCGGTGCGCTGGCCGTAGTACGTGTCGATCAGCAACACCCGGACACCGTCGTCGAGTTGGCCGATCACACCGGTCGGTTGCTCGGGGATGAACCAGCCGGGCTCGTCGGCGGCTGACATCGCGTTGTGGGTGGCCGGATACGCCACCTGGTCGTAGCGCCGGCCGCAGAGTTCGACGTGCCCGTTGCAGGCGCCGTTGGACGGGCTGGTGGGTACCGCGCGGTCAACCGGCGCGGCGTCGACCGCGGTCAGGCCGACGACGAGCATTACGGCCACGACGGCGGCCACGACCGAGATGACGCGACGCCGGCTCGCTCTCTTCCGGGCCGGTCGCGGGCCGAGGACCGCGGCGAGCTCGCCGAGCCCGACGACGAGCAGCCCGATACCCAGCAGCGCGGCGAGCACCCCGAACACCAGGGACGCGCGGAAGATCACTCCCAGTCCGACGACCACGGCCGCCACACCAGCGAGCACGTGGCCGGCCGACGTCACCGGCCTACGGGCCAGCGTGCGCAGCCGCCCGACCACTGCGCTCATGGTCGGCAGTCGCCCAGCTGCCGCCGTGACGAGAAGCAGGCCGGCGACCAGCGCGAGGCCGGCTGCCCACCACAGCACGCTGCGAAACTCGCGCCAGGCCCCCCCGGTGAGCGCACCGCGCAGGGTCGTCTCGTCCGCGAAGGACACGACGATGCCGGTGATCAGGCTGAGCAGACCGACGATCGCCCCGCTGCCGGCGACGGCCCAGCCGGTCTGCGCGAGGCCGGACCGCTCGTCGGCGGCCAGCCACGACGCGGCCGCCGCCGCGCAGAGCGCCAGGACAGGCAGCAGCCAGGACAGCAGCCCGACCAGGCCGACTGCGTGGGCCGCGTCGGCTGCCGTGCTGCCCGCGCGTGCTTGCGCAAGGGTCAGCTGCAGGTCGGGCGGTATACGTACCGGAGTGTCGGGGGCGAGCGTGGGCAGGACGCCGGCGACGACGACGCCGAGATCGGCCAGCCGCACCAGCACGCCGCCGTCGGTGGTGAACCCGCGGTGCACTTCGCGCGCCGACAGCCGGACGATGGGGCCGAACGCTGGGCTGGCGCCCAACGTCCGGCTGGCACTTTGCACCAGCGGACGGACGGCAACCAGGTTGGGGTTGTCGGCCAGGATGCGTGCCGCGAGCGCGTCGCCGACGACCCGAGCGACCGCGTCGTCCTGCCGGATCGCGTCGACGTGGCGGGCGAAACGATCGCCACTGAGCAGGTGGTGGTTGGCTACTCCGGCGAGCACGCCGCCGGCCAGCAAGACGCAGGCCACCGTGGACAGCAGCATCGACCAGCGCGGTGCCGTCACGCGACGCACGTGTCACCGTCCTCGGCCACGCGGGCGGTGACCTGGTGGTTCGGGACTCTAGATGTCGCCTGTCGCGACGGCGCGCACGTCGTCAGCCCGGCGGATCCGGCAGCTGGGTGACGTCGACCAGCTCCAGGCCCAGAGCGCGTACTCGCTCGAGCAGCGCGTGCAGGTCGCTCTGCTCGAGATCGCCGGACAGCACCGTCGTCGTCGGCTCGACATCGACGGCGAGCTCCGAGAAGGCCTTCCGTGCCGCGGGGCCGAGAGCACCGACCACCCTGATCTCGTAGGGGGTTCGGGCCATCGGCTCCTCCCTTCCCGGCACGGCGCTGTGCTCCACTATGCGAGTACAGGGCGGCCGTCGAGTCATCCGGAAATGGTGAGAGCGTCGCTCAGGCCTTTCGCCGGCGTGCAGCCCGATTGCGATGGACGTCGACCACCGTCAGCCCCAGCACGCGGGCGCGTTCCAGCAGACCGTGCAGGGCCGCCTGGTCGAGTTCCCCGCTGAGCAGGATCTGGTCCCGGCTGGCATCCACGATGATGTCGAGATCACCCAAGGCGTCACGGGCCGCGTCGTCCAGCGGCCCGGACAGGCGAATGGCGTAGCGCGGCGGCACGGACGAACCCTTCGACGGAGCTAACTCCAGAGGGTGGGGCCATCAGCGCAGTTCCCGGATCACGCGCCGGGCATGAGCCGCCCGACTAACGGTTCTCGGGCACGAACTGGCTGACGGTAAACGACGCGCCGGCAGGATCCGTGAGCGTGGCGAGTCGCACCCAGGGCGCATCCTCTGGCCCGGAGACGACCGAGCCTCCGAGCTCGCGGGCACGATTCGCGGCCGCGTCAGCATCATCGACCCCAAACGTGACACTCCACTGCGCCGGGCCTGCGGTGCGGGGAACGATCCCCGCTACGACATCCTCGAAGCCGGCCGGCGCACCCATCTGCTTCATGTTGGCGCGCGTTCCGGGATTAAGTTCTTCGAGGTGGTCGCCGTAGCCAGACAGCTTCCACATCGGGCCGACAGCGTCCAACGTCGTCCATCCGAAGACTGCGCTGTAGAACGCCTTGGCCGCGTCAAGGTCGTCGGTATGCAGATTGTTGAAGTTCACCGCGCCGTGCTCATTGACGGCCGCCGAACCCTTGTGTGATCCCGGCTGCCAGACGGAGAAGACGGCGCCCTCGGGGTCCGCGAACACGCCCATCCGCCCCGATGCGAAGACGTC
>CAXTNQ010000019.1:1715-14449 GCA_964245745.1 uncultured Jatrophihabitantaceae bacterium | reverse complement strand
GAGCACGCTGCCGCCGGCATCCCGCACGCGAGCCGCGGCGTCGTCAGCGGAGTCGACGCGTATGTAGGTGTTCCACATGGCGTCCGTGGGTGCGCCAGGAGCCGGGGAGGCAACCGCGGCGGCATCGCGACCGCCGAGGCGTGCCATGAAGTAATGACTGCCGGAGTCGAGAGGCATGACGTCGTGCAACTCCCACCCGAACAGCCCGCCGTAGAAGCGGGCGGCCGCGGCCGGGTCGGGCTGGGTGGTGTCGACCCAGCAGGGCACTCCGGCCGGATAGTCCAGGCGTGTACTCATGGGCGCAGCGTAGACATCGGGTCCGACAGAACTGGCGTCGGCAGGCGTTCGATCGGGCGGTGCGCTGTCCGCCGCCGGGCGTCGTTTCGCCACCCGCGCCGGGTGAGGTCCGAAGCCAGCCCTGCGGCTTAGCGTTTGGATGTTCCACGGACGAAAGGCGGCATCGTGACCGAGCTGCCCGAGCCGGTCGCCTCCGACGAGATCGTGATCCGGCAGGCCGAGCTGGACGAGCTGCGGGCTCGCAACCGGGAGCTCGAGCGCGTACAGGCGGCCTCCACCGGGGCGCGCGTACGCAGCGTCCTGCGGGCGACGGCGTCCGCCGTACTGATCGTGGTCGGCGTGCTCTGCCTGATCCTGGCGCCCGAGGCGATCTGGGCGCGCACCCTGGTGCTCGACACCGACCACTACGTCGCCACGATCGGGCCCGTCGCTTCCGACGCCGGCGTCCAGGCCGCCGTGGTGAACGTCGTCGACCAGCAGGTCGAGAGCAATCTCGATCTGCGCGGCGTCCTCGGTCAGTTCCTGCCTGATCGGCTGACCACGGTCATCGGCCCACCCCTGCAGAGCGCCGTCCAGGGTCTGGTCCGCAATGTGACGACGACGTTCGTCCAGAGCGATGCGTTTCGGACGCTGTGGCAGAACCTCAACCGCACCGCCCACCAGCAACTGAACTACCTCCTGACCGGCGAACGAGCCGTTGCGGGCACGGTCGCACTCAACGACGACGGCAAGCTGATCCTCGATCTGCGCGCGGTGGTGGACCAGGTCAAGCAGCGCCTGGTCGACGCCGGGTTGACGGTGGCGAACGCGGTGCCGAGCGTCGGCGCCACGATCGTCATCGCCGATGTTCCCGCGGTGCTCACCGCACAGCGAGCAGTGCGGTGGCTCGACCGCGCGGCCGACTGGCTGCCCTGGATCGGTGTCGTGCTGGCCGGCGGCGGCATTGCGCTCGCTCGACGTCGGCGTCGGGCGGTGATCGCGGGGGCGCTCGGCCTCGCGGTCGGCATGGTGGCGGTCGGCCTCGGCGTCGTCTTCGGCCGCACCTACTACCTCGCGCGCGTGCCGCCGCAACTGCCGGGACCCACCGCGTCCTTCCTGTTCGACACGGTGGCGGCGGACCTACGGTGGGCCGCCCGCATCGTGTTGCTCGTGGCCCTGCTCGTCGCGTTCGGGTCGTGGCTGTCCGGTCCGAGCCGGCCGGCGCGCTCGCTGCGGTACTACGCGGCGACCGGACCGCGCCGGCTGGGGAACCGACTCGACACCGGGCCGGTAGGCCCCTTCGTCGTCCGCTACGCGACCGCGTTACGGGTCGGCGTCATCGGCCTGATGTTCGTCGTCCTGATCCTCGTCGACGCACCGACCCTGGGCATGGTGATCTTGCTGGCGGTGATCGCGGTCGTCCTGTTGCTGGTGATCGAGTTCCTGCGCGCGACCGCCCTACGCCGACGTCCGGCGTGAGGCCCGGTACTCCGTCCACACGACGTTGACGAGCGCGGTACTGACGACGAGCTGACCAATGATCAGCAACCAGGCCAGCATCACGGCGGCGACCCCGAGTGAGCCGTACAGCCGGGACGAGCTACTGAACCGAGCCGGCAGGTAGATCCGGCTGACCAGATTGAGCACGGTCAGGCCGACGCCGAACAACAGGCCGCCCGGGAGCAGATCCAGCAGATCCCGGCGGCCGTCGGGAAGCCGCACACTGATGAACAGCCAGGCGGCGGCCACGAGGGCGACCTGCCCGACGACCGCGAGGATCGTCCCGCCCGGACCCAGGTCGTGCAGCTGCCAGAGCAGCGCCGTGGCGGTGATGACGCCCAGCCAGCCCACCGAGAACAGGGCAGCGGTCAGCAGGACGTCCTTCTGCCGGCGCTTCACACGCGGGACCCCCCACAGGTGAGCGTTGACGACGATGAGGCTGCGCAACAACGTGCGGGTGGTCCAGACGAGCAGGACGGCGCCGGTCAGCACCGCCACCCACCACGACCGGTGCCCTTCCCGCAGGGCGGTGATCACCTCCCGACCGGCGGCCCCCGTAACCCCTGCGGATCGACTCGCGTCCTGGACGGCCCGCGGATCGCTGGTCACCAGACCGGCAAGGATCCCGGACGTGACCACGGCGAGTGGCAGCAACCACAGGAAGAGCCGGAACGCGAGCGCGCTGGCGAGAAGGACCCCCTGGCGCGCGGTGTAGAGGGCCAGGAAGGCCAGCGGCAGGCCGAGCAGCGGCGCGGTCTGTGCCCGCTCTTGGTAGCGGTCGGCCGCCGCCTCCGCCCGGGCCCGCCAGCGCTCGATCCTCGACGTCCCCGGCGGGTCGACCGGCAGCCCGTCGGCCGGGACGGCCCGTGGCGGCTCGACAGACACGTACCAGGATCGCGTGTCTCGCTGCCTACGGGCTCACCGGGGCGGCATGAACCGGCGTGGCCAGCTCCGCCGCATGGGGTCACGCAGCTGGGCCAGGTAGCCGTCCGGAGTCGGCTCGTCGATGCCGTAGACCGTCGGTCGCCGGTCGGCCGGGAAGTAGAACGTCCCGAAGGCACGGTCGAGGACCGGCCAACCGAAGTTCTTGTCGTGCGCGTCCTTCTCGTTGCTGTGATGCCAGTGGTGGTACTCGGGGGTGGGCATCCATCGGCTCAGCCGGGGCAAGCGCCACCGGACGTTGGCGTGGATGAGGATGTCGTTGACCGCGAACAGCACGCCGGCGACGCCGATCTGGGTGAGCGGGAACCCGGCGAGAATGAGGGGCGCGGTGAGCACGAAGCCACCGATGAACCCCTCGACCGGATGCGGCCGGGTGGCGGCCAGCCAGTCCAGGCGCTGCGAGGAGTGGTGCACGGACTGGAAGCGCCAGAGGAAGCCCCAGCGGTGCGCCAGACGATGCTCCCAGTAGTAGGTGACCTGGAAGCCGGCGAAGGTCAGCGCCGCCTGCTGCCACCCGGCCAATCCCGACAGTGCGTCACTGACCGCGCGCAGCCGCAGCGGGTGGAACAGCAGCCAAGAGATTCCGCCGGCGGCGGGGATGCCTCCCGTCTTCGCGGTGTTGGACAGCAGGAAGTGCAGTACGTCGGTCCCGAGACCCGGACGCAGCGCGGGGAACGAGTGCCGGCGCCACCGCCGTTCCAGGGGCACGAAGACGGCGAAGCCGACCAGTACCCCCACCGCGGGCGGGTAGCGGACCGCGATCCCGACGAGCACGAGGCCCGCGACGATCGCCAGTTGGGGGGCGCCGCCGAAGGCGGCGATGAAGCGACGAGCAGGGGACCGAGTCCCCAGCGACCCAGACGATTCACGCACCGATCCCCGCCGGATCCCAGTGCCCTGAGCCGGGCCAGCGCTGCGGCGTATCAGCCCGACGATCCGGGTGCTCCTCGCTGACAAGCACTACGCGGCGCCCCGACTTCGGGCGCCGACGGAGGGAGCGTGCGTCATGACGTCGATGGCGGAACGGGTACGGGGGTCAGCCTCCAGCGGCACGGGCGTCACCCTCGGGTCAACGCTGGTCGCGATCGCGCTGCTGCTCGTGATCGGAGTGGTCATGGCGATCGGCGCCGTCCGATACGAGGAGGGCGACCTGGCCAAGCTCATCGGTGCTCTTGGCCCGGTCCTGGGTGTCATCACCGGCGGATTCGTGACCTACTTCTTCACCAAGTCCGCGGTGGCCGCGAGCACGCAGTCGGCCACCGTGAGCGCGGCGACCGCGGCCGGCGCCCAAGCCGCCACGCAGACCGCGGAGGAGAACGAGCGCGCAGCGCACGCGCGAGGCATGGACTTGCACAACGCGCTCACCGAGATCTTTGCCTCGTTGCCGGTCGAACAGGCCGAGAAGCTCAAGTCGATGAGCGCCGTCCGCAAGGTCCTCGAGAGCTGACGTCAGCGACGCAAGCGCACCCGCATCGGCGGTCAGGTGGCGTTGAGCAACCGGCTGTCGCGCAGCATCTCGGGGCCGCGCCGCCGCAGCAGCACCGCTTCGATGACCTGCCAAACCCCGATGACGATCAGCCATATCCCGGCCAGGACGGCCAGCGTGACGATGGATGACAATGGCGACACAATGATGACGATGCCGCCGATAGCGAGGATTACGCCGCCGAAGATCTGCCAACCCCGGTAGGGCAGGTACGGAGCCGAGCCCGCGGAGACCGCGCGGGAGATGCCGTTGAACAGCCATCCGAAGCCGATCCACAGCGCCAGCAGGAGAATCGACTCCAGCGCTCCCCGGAAGCTGATCAGGCCCAGCGCCACCGACACCACGCCGGTGAGGATGCCGAGGAAGCGCATCGACCCGCGTAGACCCGGGCTGAAGGACAGGACGATCTCGAAGATTCCGCTCACCAGGAGGTAGATACCGAACAACACGCCGACGACGCGCACTGTCTGGCCCGGCCAGACCAGCACGATCAGACCGATGACGATCGTGACGATGCCCGAGCCGAGCAGCCAGTTCGAGCCATGCCGAGCGAGTGCTTCGAGGGGCGAGTCGTTGCGGCGGCCAAGATCGGTGTCCTGCGTCATGCGGCGCAGATTAGCGTCGTCACGGTTGCGTGGTACAGCGCCTCGTTACCAGGACCACACCGTGGGTAAGCCAGCAGGGTGAGTGACGACCGAGCCCGCCCATTCGCCGACGCCCTCGTCCAGCTTGAGGACGACCGCGACGTCGATCGCTTCGTCGCGCAGGTCTTCGCCGACGACATCGAGCTGTCTCGACCCGAGACCGACCAGCAGACCCAGGGCCGCGACGGCGCGCGCGCGTTCTGGCAGCAGTACCTGGACCAGTTCGACGAGATCCGCTCCGAGTTCAGTCGGATTGTCGACAGCGACGAGCTCGGACTGCTCGAGTGGACGAGCCGCGGCCGACTGCGCGGAGGTAGCGACATCACCTACCGCGGGGTGAGCGTCCTGGACTTCGGCGACGACGGACAGGTACGTCGCTTCACCACGTACTACGACACCGCGCCCTTCGGGCTGATCGCGCCGAAGACCACCAGCTGATCGAACGGGACCTGGCTCCGTCCCGATGCCGCCCGATGTTCAGCGTTCGACCTGCAGTTGGGTCTCGGTCGCTGCGAACCCGACCGCACGGTAGAGGTCGATCGCGAAGTAACTCGGATCGGCGACCATGACCAGGGTGTGCGCGCCGAGCGTCCCCAACCCGAAACGGCTCGCGCGGTACACGAGCGCGCCGGCGAGGCCCTGACGGCGATATTCCGGGTCGGTCTCGACGGCCTGAAAACGCGCCAGTTCCTGTCCAGCCTCGAACAGTCCGAGCTGGGCCACGAGTCGGCCGTCGACGAACGCGCCGAACCACTGACCGTGGCCGGCTTCGACGAGTTCCCGATTGGTCCGGGCTTTCGCGGTCACGAACGTGCGATGGTTGGACGACGGTTCGTCCTGATCGTGGCAGCGCAGATTCAGTTCCACGCTTTGCGCCCAGTCGTCGTCGGAGGCCAATGCACGATATTCGGCGCTTGTGTTCGCACGGGCAGGCGGATGAACCGCACTCGCGGTCATCACCGTTGACGCCTCCGCCGTAAAGCCGCCTTCGGTGAACCACGACAGGTCCGCCGTCGTGCCGCTCGTCACGTCGAAGCCGAGTGCCACGTGCGCCGCGCTCGGGAAGGCGCGCGCGAAGCGATCCAGCCAGGCTTCGGAGGTCTCGGGGGTGGGGACGTGCGCCAGCAGCAGGAAGTTGCCCCACCAGAAGTCTGGGTTGTGCGGGGTGCGGACGACGAGGTGATCGTCGTGGGTTTCGACCTCACTGCCGCCCATCTGGAGCAGAGCCAGGTCGGTACGGAACCCGAGAGAAACGACCTTCATCGGTAGCTGACTACGGTCGACTCCGGCGCGATCGCAATGGCTTCGATGGACACCAGGAGTCCGCGCGGGAGCCGGACGTTGGCCGGTGCGGATCGGGCTGGTGGCGGGTCGGGCATCCGCCGGCCGTAGACAGCATCCAATTGTGCGAAGTCGTTCGGGTCGGTGTAGAAGATCGTCGTCTTCACGACGTCGGCGAACGAGGCGCCGACCTCGGCAAGTATCGCGGCCAGGTTGGTCAGCGCCTGATCGGTCTGCGCTTCAATGCCGGCAGGAATGTGCCCGGTGACCGGGTCGATCCCCGCCGTGCCAGAACAGAAGACGAACCCGCCCGCGACGATCGCCTGGCTGTACGCACCGAGCGCCGCCGGGGCGCGGTCGGTCGAAATCGCGCGTCGGCCCACGGTTGATTCCTCTCGGTGACACAGCCGGATCGGTGTGACAAGCACTCTGCCTGGTCCGCGGGCCGTCGGACGTCCGTGCTTGCCCCGGACTCGAAGATTACCTGGCAAGCACGGAAGCCGTATCCCCGGCCGCCAACCACGCGCCTTCTACAGCAGGGCCATCAGGGCCTGCACCGAACTGCGGAGGGGACAATGACCACAACTGACATCGCACCGCTCGACCAGGCGAAGCTCGAAGCGTTCGTCGGACAGGCCGTCACCGACATGGGCGCGGCCATCTCCGGATTGCTGCTGCACCTCGGCGACCGCCTGGGCCTCTACCAGGCGATGGCTGGCGCCGGCCCCATCACCTCGGCCGACCTGGCAAGACGGACCGGCACGACCGAGCGCTACGTGCGGGAATGGCTCGCCAACCAGACGGCCGGCGGGTACGTCGTCTACGACCCGGCCGACCAGACCTACGAGCTGCCGGCCGAGCACGCCATGGTGCTCGCGCACGAGGACAGCCCGGTGTTCCTGGGTGGCGCGTTCGAGGCGATCGCTTCGTGCTACGCCGACCACGACGTGTTCGTCGACGCCTTCCGAACCGGAGCTGGCGTCGACTGGCGCGACCACGACGAGCGGCTGTTCTCCGGCACCGTGCGGCTCTTCCGGCCCGGATACGCCGCACACCTGCTTCCGGAGTGGCTGCCCGCGCTGGACGGGGTCGTGGACAAGCTGCACGCGGGGGCGAGCGTCGCCGACGTCGGCTGTGGCCAGGGTGCGTCGACGGTGATGATGGCGCAGGCTTTCGACCGGTCGACGTTCGCCGGATTCGACAGCCACCAGCCGTCCATCGAGGCTGCCCGTCAAGCGGCCGCCGACGCCGGCGCGTCCCATCGGACTAGGTTCGAGCTTGCCGCGGCGAAGGACTTTCCCGGCCAGGGTTACGACCTGATCTGCGTGTTCGACGCCCTCCACGACATGGGTGATCCGGTCGGCGCCGCGCGGCACATGCGGCAGGCGTTGGCGCCGGACGGCACGCTGCTGTTGGTCGAACCGAACGCTGCGGACACACTCGAGCAGAACGTCAACCCGGTCGGACGGGCCTACTACGGGCTCTCCACGGTGATCTGCACGCCGGGGTCGCTCGCCCAGGAGGTCGGGCTCGCGCTGGGCGCGCAAGCGGGCGAGCAGCGCCTGGCCGCGGTACTTCGCGAGGCGGGGTTCACGCAGGTGCGCCGGGCGGCCGAGACGCCGTTCAACATCGTCCTGGAGGCCAGACCGTAGGGGTTGCGCCCATGTCCGCCAGGACGGCCCGGCCCTGGACGCATTGGTCACCACCGAGCAGCACCAGAGTCCGCGCCCACTGGTAGCGACAGCCGGCCTGCCGAAGAGCGGCGGCCGCGGCGATCAATTCGTCGCGGTCGCCGCCCGGCGTGTGCACGGCGGCCGCACGATCGACGAGCGCGGCGGGCAATCCGATTGCCCGCCGCGGCCACTCGAGCGCGTGCGATGTGATCCGCGGCGTCTGCGGCGTTGGTGAGCACCGCCGCTTCGGCCCACAGCGCGGCGTACCAGGGACGCCACAGGCCGCTGTACCACTGCGTGAATTGCTCGGGCGGCGTGGTCATCAACTGCGCCGCACGCTCGGGTTGACCGCGGTGCAGGAACAACAGCGCGTCGAAGAACTCGCCGAAGTGCACTGTCGAGATGGGACGTCTCGGCGTCGCGAGGCCGGCGACGATATCCAGCCAGGCCGCGCGGGCCTCGTCGTCGCCACGCAGCCCGTGCACGGTTGCGGCGGCGTACGCACCACGACTGAGATTGCCGGCTCGCGGGCGACCGGCCCGCTCCCATCCCGCGCGAAAGCGTTCGGCCAGGCGGACGGCTTCGGACCAGTCGCCGGCGAGCACCGTCACCACGATGAGCCGCGAAGTCGCGAGATGACCCTCCTCGCGGTAGAACGGCAGGTCGCGCAGCCTACAAGCCAGCCGTCGAGCGCCCGGAAGATCGCCGGCGGCGATGGCACATTCGGCCGCCATCACCAAACTGTCGAAGATCTCGAATCCGGTCATCGCCGTCACCGGCATCGGCGCCAACAGTTCGGTGCGCCGCAACGCGCTGGCGGCCGCAGCCCGGGTCTCGCCGTGCGCCAGCTGGATCGCCGTGAGCTGGTCGAGGGCCGCACTCTCAGCCTGCGGATCCGCCAGGCGGCGGGCTAACACCAGGGCCTCGTTGGTGCGCTCGAGGATGACCGGATCGGTCTCGGGACCGTTGAACGCCTCCGCGATCAGCAGCCGCGCCCGCGCCGAAGAATCCCCGTCCGCCAAGGCCCAGCCCTGCTCGAGGAGACGGTCAGCGTCACCTGGCTCGGGCGGGGTCGACATGAGCCCGGGACCGCGATTGATTCGCTCAGCTACTCGGGCGAGGTCAGCCGCCGCACCGGCCTGATCGCCCGCACGCACGGCGACGTCGGCCGCCGCGCGCCGTAGTCGCTGCGACTCGTCGCCGAAGTGTCGCGACTCAGCCGCTCCGGCGGCGCTGCGCAGCGCGGCGGCGACCGCCCGGTTGTCATCGGCCAGTTCGGCGGCCTGCTCGTAACGCCGTTGCGACTCGCCGAGCAGGCCGCGGGCGAAGGCCAGGTCGGCCAACCCGAGCGCCAATCGGTGCGCGTCTGACCGACGGGACGGCTCGCCGGCCGCCCACGTGAGCGCCGCGCGCAGCTCGTCGGCCACCTCGTCGAACGTCGACCGCCAACCATCGACCGTCGCGCGCGCCGCGACCTCGAGTGCGGCCGCGGCCTGCCGACACCAGCTCAGATGACGCGTCCGCGCCGGCACCGATTCGCCGGCCTCGGACAACCGCTGGTCGCCGTACTGACGGATGGTCTCGAGCGCGCGGTATCGGGTGCCGCCCGCGCCGGCCGCGGCGATCAACAGGCTCTGATCGGCCAGACCCGCGAGGATCGTCACGAGATCGGCGGACGGCACCGGCGGCCAGTCGGCGACGACCGCCTCGGCCGCAGTCGCAGTGAACGGCTCGGCGAACACGCAGATCCGCTGCAGCACCGCCTGGCTGGGTGCGTCGAGCAGCGCATAGCTCCAGTCCAGCGTCGAACGCAGCGAGCGATGCCGGTCGTCGACGCGCGGACCGCCGCTCAGCATCCGCAGGCGATCGCCCAATCCGGCCTCGAGCCCGTCTACGCCGAGCGACGGGTACCGCGCAGCGGCCAGCTCGATGGCCAGCGCCATACCGTCGAGCGCCCGGCACACCACGGCCACCTGCTCGACGTCGCGCGCAGGCACCGTGCGACCGCCGGCCGCGGCCCGACCCCGAAACAGCTCGACGGCGTCACCGGGACTACCGTCCGCGGCCTCGACGGAAAGTCCGGGCACCAGGAACACCCACTCGAACGGGACCAGCAACCTGGCCCGACTCGTCGCCAGGATGGCCGATCGTCGGCTTGCGGCGAGTAGCCGCTCGACCAGGACGACCACTCCGTCCAGCAGGTGCTCGCAGTTGTCGAGCACGAGCAGCGTCTCGCGGTCGGCCAGCCAGGACACCAGCGTGTCGACCACCGAGCGGCCGGGGTGCTCACTCAGGCCCAGCGCGTCGGCGATCGCCGGTCCGATCATCACCGGGTCGGTGACCGGCACGAGGTCGACGTACCACACACCGTCGGCGTAGCGATCACTGACGTCCGCGGCGACGGTCAACGCCAGCCGCGTCTTGCCGACCCCTCCTGGCCCGACCGCCGTCACCAGACGGTGCTCGTGCAGCGCAGCGGACAGCGCGGCGCGCTCGGCCGAGCGTCCGACAAAGGGCGTCAACGGCGACGGGAGTGCCGCCGACGTCCGCGCCGGTTCGGCCGCCCGCTCCTCGCGCGCCTGGCCCGCCGCCGCGGCGAGGGCGCGCCGGTCGTCCACCTGCAGCTTGCGCAGCAGTGCGGACACGTGACTTTCGACCGTGCGGACGGAGATGAACAGGCGCGTGCCGATCTCCGCGTTCGTCAGGTGTTCGCCGACCGCAGCCAGGACCTCCGCCTCACGGGCGGAGATGGCCACCTCGGGCGAGCCCAACTGATCGGCCACCCGGAAAGTCTGCACCTACCACGGCGGATTGCGGCCCGGTTTTCGCGGCGTGCGCGGTTGACCCAGCGGTCGCCCGCCCGGGTACGCGGACGGAGGATGAGCCCGAACGAACGTCTCGTGGACCTAACCGGCGAACGACGCGACCTGGCCGGACGCCTTCCGCCGCGAACAGGGGGTGTGCCGTGTCGATCGAGCCTGCGGACGGGGAGGCGCGCGTTCGCCGCTTCGAGCGGCGTACCGAATGGCCGCTCGCCGTGCTCGCTCTGGTGTTCCTGGTGGCGTACGCCTGGCCGATCCTCGAGCCCGGCATGCCCCGGCCTTGGCGACGCACGTTGGAGCTTGTCGATCTCGTCATCTGGGCGGTGTTCGGCCTGGAATTCGTGGGCCGGCTCGTGCTGGCCCACCGGCGCTGGCGCTATGCCGCCCGGCACATCGCGGACGTCCTGATGATCGCCTTGCCGGTGCTGCGCCCGCTTCGGCTGCTTCGGCTGCTCGTCCTGTTCCGCATGCTGAACCGCCGGGCGACGGCATCCTTACGCGGCCGGGTCGCCGTGTACATCGCGGCGTCCGCGCTACTGGTGCTGTTCTGCGCCGCCCTAGCCATGCTCGACGCCGAGCGGCACAACCCGTCCGCGAACATCAGGACGTTCGGGGACGCGCTGTGGTGGTCGGCGTCCACGATGACCACGGTCGGCTACGGGGACCGGGTACCCACGACCGGCGAGGGCCGCGTGGTCGGCTTCGGCCTGATGTTGGCCGGCATCGCCCTGCTGGGCGTGGTCACCGCCTCCATCGCGTCCTGGCTCATCGATCGGGTTCGTGACGTCGACCTCGACGCGCAGACCGCCACCCGAGGCGACATCGCCGCGCTGCGCGCCGAGGTCTTGCAGCTGCGCGTCGCCCTCGAACAACGCAGCGCACGCTGAGCAGCAGCCACCGGCACGTCCGGGAGAATCGGACCGTGCACATCGTCACGACCGAAGCCGAACTACACGAGCTGCTCGGCGAGCCGCTGCCCAGAGTCCGGGACAAGGAACGGACCCGACTGCACGAGCTGGACCGGCAGTGGCTAGCCGCGTCCCCGTTCTGCCTGGTCGCCACCGCCGACGCCGACGGCCGCTGCGACGTCTCGCCCAAAGGTGACCCACCCGGCTTCACCGTGGTGCTGGACGACCGGACGATCGCGCTTCCCGAACGGCCAGGCAACCGGCGCGCCGATGGCTTCCGCAACGTCCTGGCCAATCCGCACGTCGGGCTGATCTATCTCGTCCCCGGTCGAGGCGACACGCTGCGGATCAACGGACGCGCCCACTTGGTGCGCGACGCCGCGTTCTTCGACGACATGCTCGTCGCGGGCCACCGGCCGATGCTGGCGCTGGTCGTCGAGATCGAGCAGATCTTCCACCACTGCGCGAAGGCCTTCCTGCGTAGCGGACTCTGGCGGCCGGACAGCTGGCGTCCCGACGCGGTGGCCCCCCGCGCCCGGATCGCCCAGACGCTCGAACGTCCCGAGGAGCGCCTCGAGGACCTCGAGCGCTATTACGGCCCGTCCTACGCCGACCGGCTGTACTGAGCGCGCCCAGCCGATATCGGGCCCGACAATGGACCGGTGGACGACGACCGGCCGGACGAGCCCAAGGCGGCGGACCCGGCGGACGTCACGACCTGGGACGGGTGGCAACAGCTGACGGCCGCCGAGCCGGCACGACGCCTCCCCCGCACGGTCCTCGGCGCGATCGGGCGCGGGCTCGTGCGCTGGACGCTGCGGCTCGCCCTGCCGCTGCTCGGGGCGGCGGCCATCCTGCACTCCTTCCCCTACCACGCCACGGTGCAGGGCGTGCCTTTCCGCGTGCAGGGCACGATCGTCCACCGGCCGGGGTTGAGCGCCGACACCACCGTCGGCAACTGGGAGTTCCCGGCTCTGGACGGCCTGCCCTTCGGGGTGCACGTCACGCCGGAGAACGTCGACCTGGTCGAGCTCACTCGGCAGGCCAGCGCCGACACGCCTGCCTACGTCCGCCGTCTGCAGGACGGCTTCCGCGACGAAGTGCCACACATGGCGCTGTGGCTTGCGGGCGAAACGCTGCTGGGCCTCGGGCTCGGCCTCGCCGCGGCGGCCGCGCTCAATATGGCCGGACGGTACCTGCGC
>CAXTNQ010000019.1:0-1705 GCA_964245745.1 uncultured Jatrophihabitantaceae bacterium | reverse complement strand
GTGCCGGAGATCTTCGCCGCCGGCGACGCGGCCGAGTTCTACGACCCGATCGCCGGCATGCACTACCGGATGGGCACCTGGAACAGCGCCGGCGCGCACGGCAAGCTGGCCGCGCTCAACATGGCCGGACGGTACCTGCGCGGGGCACCGCTGCGTCCCGACGAGTTGGCCCACCGTGGTCGGCAACTCGCCGCGGCCGGTGCGGTGGTCGGGCTGGTCGCCGCCTACGGGGCGGCGTCCTACAACGATGACTGGGTGCGGCGGTCCCGCCTGACCGGCACGCTGGCCGCCGCGCAACTGTTCCCCGGGCAGCTCGCGGCCTACTACGAGCAGCAGTCCAAGGCGTTCGATGTGTTGGGCTCGGTCGTGGGCATCCAGGGCGCCCTGCAGGCGCAGATCGACCAGCGTGCCACGCCCGAGGCGGCCTTCCAGGTCATGTTCATCTCCGACGTCCACTTAGCCGGGGTGTATCCGCTGGTGTCGCAGTACGCCCAGAACTACGGGGTGCGGCTGATCGTGAACACGGGGGACGAGTCCGAGTTCGGGACCCGAGCCGAGCTCACCCCCGCGTACCTCGACGCGCTGGCGGCGATCACGAAGACGACGCCGATGCTGTGGCTGGCCGGCAACCACGACTCGCCCGAGGTCCTCGACGCGATGGCCGCCGTCCCAGGCGTCACGGTGCTGGGCGCGAAGACCGCCACGGCCGAAGGTTACGCAGTGCGCGCCGGCGTCGTCGACGCCTACGGGCTGACCATCGCCGGGCTGCCCGATCCCCGGGTCTACGGCGGTACCGGCGCCTACGGCGCGGACCAGGACTCGGCCACCGACCCGCTCGAGCGCGCCGCCGTGGACTCGGCTGTCCGCGGCTTGGCGAAGGACCGCCGCTTCGACGTGTTCGCCACCCACGAACCGGTCGCGGCCGCTCGGCTGCGCCAGCAACTGCCCGGCCGTATCCGGCAGACGAACGCCGGCCACACGCACCGCCAGAACGACGCGAAGGACATCGAGCACGGGTCGGCGATCGACCTGGTCGAAGGCTCGACCGGCGCCGGCGGCCTGGACAACATCGTCCGCGGCGTCGACCGTCCCCCTATCGAGTTCAGCATCGAATCGGTGAGCACCGATTGCCAGTTCACGCGCATCCAGCGGTTCCAGATCCGATCGCCCCAGACGCCGGACGTCAGCACCCCGCAGGCGTACGGGGACGACGTAACCGTGTCCACAATCTACTTTCGGCCGCAGGACGTCGATCCGACGCGGATCTGCGAGCCGGCGCTCGGAGTGGGCGCCCCGGCGCTGCTCGGCTGAACCGCCACCTTGCGGCTATCCGCGGCTAGAGGTCGGCGGGCAGGACCTGTTCGGTCAGCAGCCTGCGGACGAGCGCGTCGTCGAGTCGGCGGTCGAGCCGGCGCCGTCCGTGGTAGTAGGCGGACAGGTAGGGGCAGACGCGCTCTTCGCCAGGTGAGCGGGGAAGTCGGCCGCATCTCTCAGCCGATCTGTTTCCACCGTCCCTCAGAGACGATCTCGACGTTGCCGCCGCTCACCTTGATGGCCATCGGGTCGTCAATGGCGTACGCGGTCGCGTTGACCGCAACGTAGTTACTGGGTAACTTGCCGTGACGAAGCGTGCCGACGGATCCGTGAGCGCGCGAGTGTGCGTTCGAGCCCAGGCAGCGGACTCCGTCGAGCCAGCCGCCACCGC
>CAXTNQ010000018.1:21097-25364 GCA_964245745.1 uncultured Jatrophihabitantaceae bacterium | reverse complement strand
TCGTCATCGGCGGGGGCGGGTACGTGGGCATGTACACCGCGTTGCGGCTGCAGAAGAAGCTCAAGCGCGGCCGCACCGAGATCACCGTCATCGATCCGCAGTCGAACATGACCTACCAACCCTTCCTGCCCGAGGCCGCGGCGGGTTCGGTCGAGCCGCGGCACGTCGTCGTGTCGCTGCGCCGGGTGTTGAAGCACTGTCGGGTGATCACCGGGTCGGTCATGTCGGTGTCACACGCCCAGAAGCGAGTGACCGTCCGCCTGTCGGACGGCGAGTCCTACGACCTCGGCTACGACCTGTTGGTCATGTGTCCCGGGTCGATCTCGCGGCTGCTGCCGATACCCGGCCTGGCCGAACACGGCATCGGGTTCAAGACGATCGGGGAGGCGATCTACCTCCGCAACCACGTCCTTTCGCGCCTCGACCTGGCCGCCTCCACCAGCGACCCGGACAGGCGGCGCCGGGCGCTGACCTTCGTGTTCGTCGGCGGCGGATACGCGGGCGTCGAGGCCATGGCCGAGCTCGAGGACATGGCGCGCTACGCCCTGCGCTACGTCCCTTCGGTCTCCGCCGACGAGATGCACTGGTACCTGGTCGAGGCGGCGTCCCGGATCATGCCCGAGGTGTCGGTCGGCCTGGCCAAGTACACGGTCGACCGGCTCGAGGAACGGCGTATCGACGTGCGCCTGTCGACGAGACTCGACTCCGTAGTCGACGGGCACGTCGAGCTGAGCGACGGCGACCAGTTCGACGCCGACACCGTCGTATGGACGGCTGGGGTCAAGGCCAACCCGCTGCTCGCCGACACCGACTTCCGCCTCGACGACAAGGGACGGCTGCCCTGCCGCGCCAACCTCACCGTGCGCGAGGTGCCCGGCGTGTTCGCGGCTGGCGACTGCGCCGCAGTGCCCGACCTGTCCAAGCCTGACCCGGACGCCACCACGAGCCCGAGCGCGCAGCACGCGGTGCGGCAGGCCAAGACGCTCGCCAACAACATCGTGGCCACCGTCAAGGGACGCGAGCTGCACGACTACAAGCACGCCTACGTCGGATCGGTGGCGTCGTTGGGTCTCTACCGTGGCGTCGCCGAGATCTACGGCATCAAGCTGCGGGGCATCGTGGCCTGGTTCATGCACCGGACCTATCACGTGTCGCGGATGCCCACGCTCAATCGCAAGATTCGCGTCCTCGCGGACTGGACGTCAGCCCTGCTGTTCAAGCGCGAGGTGGTGTCCCTCGGCCAGCTGCAGATGCCGTTCGTGGAGTTCGAGCAGGCCGCGGGGATCGAGCGATTACCGCAGACGTCCTCGACCTGATTCGCGGTCAGTGGCCGTGGATACTGACGACGGACATGCGCCCCCGTGGCCCAATCGGCAGAGGCAAGCCCCTTAAAAGGGTTCAAGTGTCGGTTCGAATCCGACCGGGGGCACCGGTGCGGACGGGGATCGGCCGGTGGCGATAGGGCGTTCAGGCGCGGTCGTGGAGGGTGACCTGGTAGCCGTCCGGGTCGGCGAAGGTGAACGTCCGACCGAAGGGGCCGTCGATCGGTGCGGAGACGATGGTGTGACCGTCGGCGACGAGAGCATCGTGAATGGCCTGGACGTCCGTGGCGTGTAGCCAGATCGCCGCGCCGATGCCGGGCTGCGCAACGGAGGCGAGATCCGTGCCCGGAACGATGTCGCGGAGGGCGAACGCGATCGGCTTCGTCTCGAAGACGACGGCGTGCGGGGGGCCTGCCTTCGAGCGGACGAGGCCGAGGTACTGCTCGTAGAACGCCTGGGAAGCGTCGAGGTCGCGCGCTTGGAGTGAGATGAAGTCTGGGCCGGTGGCGGGCATGATGATGCTCCTCTCCTTGTGTCAGCTTTCTGACACAAGCCAATCTATGTCAGAATGCTGACATGAGTCAAGACGGTCTCGGCGTCGACCTTGAGACGTCACTGGGCTACCTGCTGAAACAAGCATCGAGCGCCCTGCGCGCAGCCATGGAGGAGGTGCTGCGTCCGCTCGGGATGACGGTGACGCACTACTCCTGCCTCGAGCTGCTGGCGCAACGACCTGGCTTGTCGAACTCCGACCTCGCGCGGGGCACGTTCGTGACCCGGCAGTCGATGAACGTGCTCCTGCAGGCCCTCGAACGAGAGGGCTACGTGACCCGGCCGGCGGAGGCACCCGTCGGGAAGGTTCTCCCCACTCGACTCACGCCGCGCGGCCGACGGAGCCTCGAGAAGGCGACCGTAGCGGTCAGGTCCGTCGAGGTCCGGATGCTGGCCGGCCTGACCGAGCGAGAGCAGTCAGCCACGTTCCGGAACCTGCACAGCATGATCCGTTGCCTGGGCAATGTCGGCACATGAGCTCCGCTCATGACGGCTCCTTCGAGAGATTGGAGTTGTCGGTCGAGGGCGCGTGCTCGGCCGCGGCGGCTCCGGCGGTCGCCGGGTCGGCTGGGAGGAAGGCGAGGTTGCGCCGACGAGGCGGGTCGCGTCGTTGACGGCGGAGCCGATGCCGGCCTGGGCGGGTCTGACGACGCCGAGGATGGCTTCGGTGGCTGGCGTGGTACTCAGTCCCATTCCGGTGCCGAGTCGTCGCGGCCGAGACCTCATCTGAGCAGCTGAACCTGACGCCAGCCGCTCCACGGTGCGTGGACGACTGGCGCCAGGTTCAGATCCCCGATCAGCGTCGCACTATGCGGAGACTCCGGCCGCGAGCGCCCTGACATCGGCCGTCGTGAGCGCCTGGCCGCCGATACCCCAGTCACCGCTGTTCACCTCTTCGACGATGACCCAGGTAACCGGCCGCATGTTCTCGCCTTCGATGTCGACCATCGCGTTGGTGAGACGCTCGACGATGTCGTGCTTCTGCTGCGCGGTAAAGACATTCTCGATGACTTTGACATTGATGAGTGGCATGGAGTCCTCCGAGCTGAGTAGTTGGCAATCGATTGCATTTCGAGTCTCCTAACCGTGGAATAAGTTGCAATACTCAGCTGTGATGGTCTATAAGTAGCGCTCATGCTGGACGTTCGGCGCCTGCGAGTGCTGTCGTCGCTCGCGGCGCAGGGAAGTTTCTCGGCCGCCGCCGAGGCGCTGGGCATGACCCAGTCAGGGGTCAGTCAGCACATCGCCGCGCTGGAACGCGAGATTGGGCTGGCCGTGGTGCGCCGCGGTACCCGACCGATCGAGCTCACGGAAGCCGGATCTGCCCTGACCAGGCACGCGACGGGAATCCTGGCTCGGCTCGACGTGGCGGAGCAGGAACTCGCCGAGATCGCCGGGCGCCGGCAGGGACGGCTGCGTTTCGGCTGCTTTCCGACCGTGCTCGGCACGCTTATGCCTGCGGCTTTCGCGCGATTCCGACGTTTGCACCCGGACGTTCGGTTGACCGTGGTCGACGATCACCTGCACCGGCTCGTCCCACGCCTGGAGAACGGCGAGCTGGATTTGGCCGTGATCTATGACCATGAAGCACTGCCAGATGTCAGCGGTGGACGCTTCGACCGCACTCCGCTGCTCGCGGATCCGTTTCACGTCGTGCTGCCGGCCGCGCATGCGCTCGCCCGGCGACGGACGATTCGGCTGCCGGACTTGCACCGGGAATCGTGGATCGGCGGTGCGCCGAGCAGCGGCTGGTACCGGATCGTGCGGCACGCCTGTCAGCAGGCCGGATTCACTCCACAAGCCGACTTCGCATCCGATGACTACATCGCGGTCCAGGCCCTCGTCGCGGCCGGCCTCGGCGTGTCGGTCCTTCCCGGTCTGGCGGTCAGGCATCCGCTGCCGGGCGTCTCGGTACGCCAATTCACCTCAGCCGCTCCGGTGCGGCGCATCTGCGCTGCGTGGCCAACCGACGGCTACCAAGGTCCGACGCTTCGTGCCATGGTCGAGTGCCTGAAACTGGCCGCCCAGGACATGCCATGACCGTTCAGTTCGGCGTGCACCTTCCCCTGATCGACTTCGGCGACTCCTCATGGAAGGTGCCGCGGCTGTCGACCTACGTGCGGGAGGCCGCTGCGCTGGGCTACCGATACGTCTGCGCCAACGACCACCTCGTTTTCCGGCGACCGTGGGGGGACGGGCCGACGGCCCTGGCCGCGGTCTTGGAGGCGGCGGGCAGCATGACCGTCACCACGACCGTTGCGCTGCCCGTCGTGCGCGGGCCCGCGCAGACCGCGAAACTCCTGGCCGCCCGCCACACGCGCTCCGACGGTCGGCTTGTGGCAGGCGTCGGGCCTGGATCGTCCCCGGCGGACTTTGCCGCTGCCGGTATCCCG